>DASYCT010000436.1:0-3166 GCA_036500065.1 Chitinophagaceae bacterium
AAAAGGTATAGCCAGGTTTTTTCCCTTTCGACCGGATTTAACTTTTGATTTTTTTCGTAGTCCTAAATTTACAGGCTGTTAACTTAATTTAACTTCTGTTGTACTTCCGTGGCATATTAGTTGAATAATTTACACAAAACAACCAAACCATGAATAGAAAATACCTGGTGCTCGCAGCGCTGATCTTTGTATCGGCGGCGGGCTATTCACAAAAGCTCCCTCTTTTTGAATTTGGTCCTAAAGTGGGGGTTAATATTACCAAGATCGACGGCCAGCCATTCAGCAATGAATTCAGTTATGGATACAATGCCGGTGTGTTTGCCGCCCTGCGGCTGACCAACAGGTTGCAGTTCCAGCCGGAAGTATTGTTCAACCAGTACACTTCCAAAACCGACAGCAGCTTTAACCATATTTTCGACGTTCACAACGTGCAAAACGTAAAGCTGAATTATCTTTCTATTCCGCTCCTGCTTAGTTTCAGTCCCACCAAAGTGCTTTCCTTCCAGGCGGGCCCGCAGTTCGGGATGTTGCTCAATCACAGTGAGTCGCTGGTTCAGAACGGTAAGCAGGCGATCAAAAACGGTGATCTTTCCATGCTGGCCGGTGCGCAGCTGAACATCGCCAATTTCAAAGTAAGCGCGCGGTATGTTATCGGGCTCAATGATATCAGCGATGTATCCAATTCGAATATGTGGAAAAACCAGGGCTGGCAGTTGAGCGTAGGCTTCCGTCTTCTCTAGCGTATTTTTTGTTGAGTTGTACTATATAAACCAGAACCTCTCCCGTTTCGCGGGAGGGGTTTTTTGCTTGTTGCATATTTGGTCGGGAACTAAACTAAAATAAGTGATGGAGGCTTGTTGCAGTTGTGTTTGACCCTTGTATAATGGGTGTTACACTTTAGTAATGGCCCTATAATGGCCCTATAAGGGTCCTATAAGGGCGCTATAAGGTGGCTATAAAAAGTTTGATTTGTGTGGAGCGTGAGGAGGGCCTGGCTTGTTCTGAAGAGTAATCCGCCAAAAGCCAGCCAAACTGGTACACCTGACAAAAACGGCAAAATCCGCCATTTCCTGATTTTGGTCAAAATGGGTGGATTTAAGAGAAAAATATCACTATTTGGGACGCTAATCCCCCAATTTACAGCGTTAGAGGCCGAAATCGGGGCCGGGAAGTTGCAGGCACCCTTTTCTCTGGCATCAAACTTGACCTTTATACCATCCCCCCAAAAACCATAGGATATATGGTGGCGAGGTGTTATTTTGTCACCGAATTAAAACGAATGAAAGAAACGAACCTGTTTTTCAAGGCCGAAGATGATATGGATTTTATCCCTATTATTCCCCTCAATGAAAATGATACAGACGATGGACAAGAGATTGTGATGCCGCGGGAACTGCCGCTGCTGCCGCTTCGCAATACGGTATTATTCCCCGGTGTCGTGTTGCCGATTACCGTTGGACGCGATAAGAGTATCAAAGCAGTGAACGAAGCCTATAAAGCCGATAAGCTGATCGGCGTGATAGCACAAAAATCAAGCAGTATAGAAGACCCTGTTATCGCCGACCTGGAAGATGTGGGCACCGTTGCCCGTATCGTAAAGCTGATAAAAATGCCCGATGGGGGCACTACCGTTATCATACAGGGCAAACGGAGGTTTAAGATTGGGGCGATGACTATGGAGGACCCGTTCTTCAAGGCAACGGTTCAACTGCTGATAGAAGAAGAAGCGCCCAAGGACCAGGATTTTGAAGCCTATGTTTCCAATATCAAGGAACTGGCGGCGCAAATCATCCAGCTATCACCGAATATACCTTCCGAAGCATCTATTATTCTCAAGAACATCGAGAACCCTGCTTTCCTGATCCATTTTGTGAGCAGTAACCTCAATACCGGGCTGGCCGAAAAGCAACAGATATTGCAGATCAACCAGATTAAGAGCCGGGCGGATGTGCTGATGCAATTGCTTCAGCGCGAACTGCAGTTTGCAGAGCTGAAGAATAAGGTAACCAATAAAACAAGAAACGAATTAGATAAGCAACAACGTGAGTACTTCCTGCAACAGCAACTGAAAAGCATCAAGGAAGAACTGGGCGGCGATACCAACGAGCGCGAGCTGAAGGAGATGCAGAAAAAGGCGGAAGGAAAGCAATGGCCCAAAGCCGCCAAAGAGATGTTCCAGAAAGGAATTGAAAAACTGGAACGGATGCACCCGAGCACGCCGGATTACTCCGTAGTCTACAATCATATTGATCTTTTACTCGAATTGCCCTGGGAAGATTATACAAAAGACCTGTACGACCTGAACAAGGCGAAAAAAGTACTCGACCATGATCATTATGGCATGGATAAGATCAAGGAACGGATACTGGAATACCTGGCGGTGTTGAAACTGAAAGGGGATATGAAGAGCCCGATACTTTGCTTTGTCGGCCCTCCCGGGATCGGCAAGACATCATTGGGAAAAAGCATCGCCAACGCTATCGGCCGCAAGTATGTGCGCCTGAGCCTGGGCGGTCTGCACGATGAAAGCGAGGTGAGGGGCCACCGGAAAACATATATCGGCGCCATGCCCGGCCGTATCATCCAATCGCTGCGCAAGATAAAGTCCAGTAACCCGGTGATGATACTCGATGAGATTGACAAGGTCGGCAACGACCATCGCGGCGATCCCTCGTCCGCGTTGCTGGAAGTGCTGGACCCCGAACAGAACAATAGCTTTTACGACAATTACCTGGAGATGGAATATGACCTGAGCAAGGTCTTATTTATCGCCACGGCCAATAATGTCAACAATATTCAACCGGCCCTGCGCGACCGCCTGGAGATCATCGACCTGAGCGGTTACGCGGTGGAAGAAAAAATCGAAATCGCCCGGCGTCACCTGGTGCCCAAGCAGAAGGACCTGCACGGGCTCGCAAAAATGAATTTCAAGATCAGCGATAAGGTGTTGGAGACGATCATCGAGGACTATACCCGCGAAAGCGGGGTACGGGAACTGGACAGGCAACTGGCGTCTATCATGCGTAGCCAGGCAAGGGAATATGCCACCCGTGAGAAGTTGAAGCCTACGCTCTCTGTCGGCGATGTAGTAAAGATATTGGGCAAACCGCGCTATAGCAACGAGATTTATAAGACGGCCAATATGGCTGGTGTGGCGGTAGGACTT
>DASYCT010000437.1:0-2989 GCA_036500065.1 Chitinophagaceae bacterium
GCCAGTACCAGAAATTCAGCCTTAGCCCATCAGGGGCGATAAGGCAAAGCGCGGATACTTTTTCGGGATACTGGTCCGCCAGCGTCATGGCTACCCGGCCTCCCATGCTATAACCGAGCAGCAAAAAATTATGGGGTGCGATGCCCAGTTGCCGGAAAATGGCTTCTATGACTTGCAGGAGATCAGAAGGGGTAAAGGGGCGGGACTCTTTCCACGCGGAGCCTTCATGGAAAGGAAGGTTGATAGTGATAAAATGGTAATCGCCGCCCAGGTATTTTTCAAGAAAAAGAAAGGAACGGGCGCTTTCCCCGTAGCCGTGAAAGCAGACTACTACCTGCGGCCCCTGGCCGAAATGCAGGAAACGAAAATAGGAGGACTCGTAAGACAACACAGCGGCATGCATGGTTCCAGGTTGATACCGCAAAGCTATACGATCAGTTTTTTATAAATGAAGTAATAACAGATTGCCCGGTGGCGGTAGTTAATCGTATATAATATATCCCAACGCCGAGCGACAAGGTATTGACGGAAAGATTGCTGCTGCCTGCATCAATGTACCTCGAGGCTTTCTGCACGAGCATCCCGGTGCTGCTGAGCACCTGCAGGGCGGCATTTTGCGCAGTGCTGTTTTGCAATTCAAGGATTACCTGCGCAGGCTGGTTGATAACCTTTGTTACCGCGAGACCGCCAGGATTATCGAATGCTTTAAAAACAGGCGAGTATTGTTTTTTGCCATCCTGGTCTATGATGACCACTTTGTAATAGCTCCATCCTTTCGGGGGATGGGTGTCGGTGAACTGGTAGCTGTAGGTTCCCGAGCCATTATTGGGGTTCACATCGCCGAGGCTGGTAAACAGGCTGCCATCGGTGCTGCGGTCTATTTCATATTCCGATACCTGTACTTCTTTTGCGGTGGACCAGGTGACAAGCGTATTGTTATTGCTATACGTTGCATTGTATTTCAGAAAAGTGGCGGGCAGGAGGCTGGCGGAAAAAAGATTGGCCGCCTCCACGCGCTGGGCCAGGACAGCATGCCCCATCCCGTTAAAATGAATATCGTCGCCGGAATTATAGGCGGGCAGCAGGTTGCTGTCGGCGGGGTTAATCATATTAGTATAAAAATCCAGTGCGAATGATCCGAATTCCAGGAGGATACTGTCTTTTAAAACGGCCAGTTTTCGCTTGATAGCGTAAGTATTAAAAGAGACCGGGCTCAAACGTGGCTGTGTAGTGGTGACAAAACAGGGAATGCCTGCTTTATTGGCGGAATCACGGATAGTGCGCAGGCAATAGAGGATGCTGTCGATGGGAAGCACATCGTATCCATTGGTGGGGTAGTTTACCAGTATTACGCTCGGGTGGCGGGCGATGGCGGCGGTGATATTATGGGTAGGATCGGGCTGGAAGGCGGGATCGCTGTAGGGCGATACATAAGAGCTTGGCATGCCCTTGAAGCAGCTATAACCGCCTACCGACAGATCGTTGTAGATGGAGGTGTCCAGGGGGGGCTGCTGGTCGTAATATTTACCAATCACGCCCACATAGCAGCTATCATAAGGTACATTGAAGCAGGCAGAGGTAGAGGACCCTATAATCACCAGGGATTTCTGGGCGGCAACCGGCTGGGTACAGGCAAAAAGGGCCAGTGACATTACTGCCATCAGGAAGTATCGCATACAGGTAAAATTTCGAATGGGTGAATGGAAAAACTATTCCAGGGGGTAACGGATGGAGCGGTTTGCGGGAAAGTGGGTGGGTTAGGGTGCTAAGATACCCCGATTCGGGCAGGCCATCAAGTTTTAAATGGGGACTTGCCCCTAAAAATTAACCCGCCAAAAACTATATAGTTAACAAAAATAATAATTATCTTTAGATAGTTGTTTATCTAACTATATGTCAAACAACCATTTTAAGAAAGGAGAATTATACAGCTTTATCACCGGCAAGGCTTCGATTGCCATTGCGCGCCGCCTGCAGAAGAAATTCAATGCGGCGGGGCTGAATCTTACCATCGAGCAATGGAGTGTGCTGTATCATTTATGGAAAGAGGATGGTAAAAGCCAGCAGGAGTTATGTAATGCGACTTTCAGGGACAAGCCGAGCATTACCCGGCTGGTCGACAACCTGGAAAAGCTGCACCTGGTGAAAAGAGTGTCTTCCAAGGAGGACCGCCGGATGAACATGATTTACCTGACCCCGGAGGCGCAGAAGCTGCAGGAACAAACCATGTGCCTGGCGGAGGAAACGCTGAACGAGGCGCTGGAAACGGTACCCGCCGACAAGATCGATGTGTGCAAGGCGGTGTTGCAGATTGTGTATGATAACCTGAAATAAATAATGTGGAAATCCCGCTCAGGCGGGACAGGTTGTGAGAATATGGAAATGGGTTTGCCGGAAGAAATAACTTCTTATAAATTTTTAAACCTTTTGTATGAGCACCACAACTAAAGCAGCAGATGCCCTGAAGGGCGGCGGGTGGCTGATCAAAGAAAGCTCGCCTTATGAAACGTTTATCCCCGAGGATTACAACGAGGAGCAGCAGATGGTAAAGGATATGTGTGCGGGTTTCCTGGATACGGAAGTTTTGCCGGTCATCGACCGGATCGATAAAATGGAGCCGGGGCTGATGCCTTCACTGGTGAAGAAAGCCGGCGAACAGGGATTGCTCGGCGTCTCCATCCCCGAAAGCCTGGGCGGGCTTGGAAAAGATTTTATCACCTCCACGCTCGTCAATGAAGGATTAGGCGGTGGTTTTTCTTTTTCGGTGGCGGTATCGGCGCATACGGGTATCGGCACCCTGCCCATCCTGTATTTTGGTACCGACGCACAGAAACAAAAATACGTGACCAAACTGGCCACGGGTGAATGGAAAGGGGCTTATGGTCTTACCGAGCCCAACAGCGGCAGCGATGCGCTGGGAGCAAAGACCAGTGCCAAACTTAGCAGCGATGGTAAATATTATCTTTTAAACGGGCAGAAATGCTGGATC
>DASYCT010000438.1:0-9249 GCA_036500065.1 Chitinophagaceae bacterium
CCGGTTACTATTCTTAGTGACCGGCCTCTAATCCGTACCCTTTTAAAATCATCCTTTAAATTAAACCCGTTTTTATGCAAAACTCCCTGAAACACCTATGCCCTGCGCAGGAGCAGGCACTGGCGAATGCCATCCAAAAAATAAGCGCCGCCACCCGTGCGGAACGTATCTACTGCTTTGGGCACCGGAGCAACCAAATGTACCGATGGAGCCCACACCATGCCGGACCAACGGCTTACAACAGCAGTACCTTTAACTTTTATGATCTGCTGCTGGTCATGCCCGACGGCGATATAGGCTATAAACAACGGATAGCCCGATTGGAGCATCTGCCCGAAATCAGGTTCACTAACTTCAATTACCATTTTATCAGCAGCTTTGAACTTAACCGGCGCCTGCAAGAGGATGATCCTTTTACCATCAAATTATGCCATGAGGCCGTATTGCTTCACCACACACCCCAACCCCCTAAAGGGGGAGTAGTGACGAACGAGTTTGCCCAACAGCCGGAACGATCAACCGGGCTTTCTAAATCAAGTAAGTTTAATTGGGAAAGAGACATGAACCTCGCCCACAGAAGTTATAGAAAGGCGGAACGTTACGCAACCGATCACCAGTCCGGCGCTGCCCTCCTTGCCCTGCATGAATCAGCCCTGTATGCCTGCGGCGCGCTGATTCGATTACACACCGGCCAATGGCCCGAATCGGCATCGCTGGTCTTCCTGCTCAACTATTGCGACAACTTCTGTCTTATCCGAACCCGCGTATTCCCCGCCAATACCGCGGAAGAAACCGCCCTGCTGCAAATGATTGATGGGGCCGTTACCGCGGAAGCCGGTACGCTGCATAACACGCCAGAGCATATCATCGACATACTCCTGAAACGAACCGATAAAATGCTGCAACTGGCGGAATCGCTGTACTACCTGAAAGGAGGTAAAAAAGAAAAGATTTACCTAAAAATCAATCAAGATGCCGAATAGAACCCCTTCCCGCCAACAACCCAAAAAAAAGGAAACTCCCAATCCGATGGCCCGTCATGGCTATGACGACGTACACGAAGCTATCCAGCATTTCTATAGCTTTTTTGGAAAGGAAGAAGCAGAAAAGATACTCTACAAATTTTTCCGAAGTTGGCTCACTGCTGATGAAATCATTTGTCTTGACAGGAATGCCCGCGATGTTCACGTTGTGTTCTACGAGAAACTGCGGATACTATTGGAGGCAAGCTACCTGTTACAAAAAGAACGGATAGAGCAGGGAGCCACCGAACACCATGTTATGGCTGCCTGGAAATAGCGACTACTTCTTCCTCAACTCCCCTCCCGCACCTACTTCTAAATGGCCGGAAATGCATTTACTGATATAAAAGGGTAGTTCTTCCAGCCGCTGCAGGTTTTCTTTGCGCGGTGCCGCCGATAGGTTGGCGATTACCAGTTCGCCGAGGTCCAGCCCGTAAGAGCGTTCGCCCAACAGGTTATAAAGAACGGCCCTGACGGCAGCCTCAAAGCGTCCTTCGTCAGACATGCCGCAGCATTCGGAATATACGACGATATCGGCTGTTTGCGAGAATTCATCCAGCGGCTCAAACCATAACCGGTGCGGGTCCAGTTGAACATCGGGGTAACAAATATCCAGCATATTGTCCAACGGCTGCCGGGGTTCCAGGGCTATTACCTGCCAATGCCACAGCGCAGGAGCACAGGCTACCAGTTTATCAACCTTCGGGAAATAAGCGGCCCGGCCATGAGCGCTTATAATCAGATCCATTGTTCCCATCTTCTTGTTGATACCTATGCCGCCTTCCAGGTGTTTGCAATATGCCCGCAGGTGCATATTCAATTCATCCAGCAGGTAAGCGATTTCTTTTTCGTTGCGATTAAAAATAGAAGCGTATGCAGCGGCGTGCTTCTGAAACCATTTCCAGAAATGGCTTTTTACCAGTGTCAGTTTCATGGTCAATTCATTGATTAGGTTAAAGATGAATGGTTTCTTATAAAGCCCGCCGCGGTGCGGCGGGCTGGTCTCCAATAGGATGGTGATACCCTTCATGCACTAAAGACCTTCAGCACACGCAGTTGGTCCTGCCGCCCGTTGTTCAACGGCCTCGACCGGCTGCCGGAAAAGCGGAAGAACGATACCGCCAGTGCGGCGCAGTACAGCATCCCTGCCTCGTTGATAACCAGGTCCACGAGGGCCTGCAACGATGGGATGGCGCGTTGGCCTACGAGTATCGAACCGGTGTCCTGTTTAAACAGTTTCTTCCGGCCCCACGGCACCGCCGGGATGGCGGCCACCAGGAGCGCCACCTTAAAATGCGTGGCGCGCCGCAGTTCCGGTGTTAGAAAAACATCCGCCACAAAAGCATCTGTTTTTACCAACACCTGGTCGCTTTTCGGCGAGCGTAGCAGGCTGCAGCGTACATCGCTGAGCGCCTTCGGTTGTTGGGTCTCGTTAAACTCAAATCCTTCCAGGTGCTTCAGGTCTCCATCAGCCGGGCAGCGTTCGCCCGGCGCATGACGGGTATCGGATTGTACTATCTTCATCAGCGGGCGCATTAGGCGGGCTTTCAGGTGGCGGCCACCTATCGTTTGGCTCCAGGGGCCAAACATATTTTTTAACAGGCCGCTCACCTGTCCCGCACGGTTATATTCGGCCTCATTACTTTTTAACTGGCACATAGTCATTTGTTTGGTGATCGATGGTTTGTTACCGCTTCAGGCGTTTGGCCAACACCCTGAGCAGGTAAGACACACCAAAACTGACTGTGGCGCCGATAGCAGCTAAAAAAGCCGTCTTCGCTACATCCCCGTAATGAAGATTACCCAATAGGGCGAGTAGCGTGCCGCCGGCCGTGCCGGCCCGCTGGCTGTTGGCAAACGATGATTCGTTCATACAACTACGCATCTCTTTTGATAGTGGCCTGGCTAACGGCGGTCATTACACCGGCCGCCACGCCGATATAGCCTGCCCAGGTGACCAATATTGCGGGCAATGCTATCGGCGCAGCGATAATGGCTACGCTCACGGCGCCCAGCACCAACCCGATATTGCGCAGCTTTGTAAAAAACCGCGGCGTGGGCGAATTGACTCTATCTAAAATGTTCATGGCTTGTTTTTTTGAATGTGTGAATAATCTCCCTTTATCAGCAACCACACCGGTTGACCTTGCTCCAGCAGCGGAAATACCAGTGCCGTCAGCCGGTTGAAGGCCACCCGTGACTGCATCCCCTCTCCTGCTGCAGTCACAACAGCAACCGGGGCGATACAACCCTTCAACCCGCAGATGGCATCGTTGGCAGGGTGAATAAGAATGTACTCCCTGCCGGGCACATCCTTTACCCATAGATGCCACCCGAGATGGGACTATATCGCCTGGCCAGCGCATACCTTCCTTCGGGGACACAACTCACTCCCGCGTGATTGTCTTTCCAGGGCAGTTCGATGGTCTGGCAGACCGTGCGCCCTTCGCAGGTAAGTAATCCGTTGGTGCCGTTGGGAAAATAGGTGCGGCTTAGTTCCAGTTGCATGTTGGTTGGTTTTTGAAAAGGTTTTAGGAGATCTTTATCGGCTGCTCTTCCCTGTTTGCACCTCCAAAACTGACAATTTATCAGTCGTTTATCCTCGCTTTAAGAAGGAAGGAGGAAGGAAGCAGGAAGAGGCCAGAAAGCCTCCGTCGAAATCAGGCTAAAATCTTGTCCAAAGCTGTCATATTGGCTGGTAAATCCTTAGCAGTAACGGTTATTTTGGTTCCGCTTAAAACAGGATTGGCCTGCGTTGCCGTGTAAGTCCATTTCAGACCATCAGCAACTGCCGGTCCCTGTTCAATAAGTGTCCCGTCTGCTTTAGCAATCTTCACGTCCACCGATTTGACCATAAAATCGTCGTTGGCTTCGATTTCAATCTTGCTGCCCACCACACCGGTATAACCATCGGTATCGATGTTATCGACTGTAGGGGGAGTGAAATAATCGGCCAGGGCGAGATTAAAAGCCGTTTGACCTGGAGATGCCATTTTGGAATATAATTGCTTGGTAGCCGGATCGGCTATAGCTACCCTGGCGTAGGCGGCCGCCAGTTTAAACTTACTGCGAATGCCACGTTGGACATCGCTTTCCGTTTGTACTTTGCGCGGTATCTTGCCCATAATGGTCCTTCCAAACCATTGCCGGAACACAATCATATCTGCGAATTTGCCGGAAGTCCCCTTCATTACGACGTTGTTTTTAGATTCTGCCATTAAATTGTTTTTAGTTAAGAAATAGTGTTCTCTACCACCGCCGGCCGGGCCCTGGCATCCAACCCGGCTGGCTTTCCGGTTGCGAGCGCTAGCTTCCTGAAACCGGTGCTATAGCCTGGTTAACTACCTGCCGTCGAATGGCAGAGAACAGTACAAATCTGGCGAAGCGTTCACAAACTATCTACCTAGTCGGTTACCGACTCGGTGAAGATTTCTTATTTTTCTTCTCCCAACTTGTCCAACAGGGCGCGTTTCATTTCGTCAATGTATAAGGCAGGCCCGGTTTTGCGGTCACGGAATGCCGAGAGGGTATCGGAGTAATTGCCGAGGTCGATCATGAAAAAAGCTTCAAATGCTTTTACCATTTGCTTCAGCGGTATCTTTCCGTGGCCCACTACGCCGGTACATTCGAACCCATAAAGCATTTCGGTCAGCGCCGCCTTACTGCCCGTCCACGGCAGTGTCGGCACACTCCCGCTACCCGGTCCCAGCTTACCCCGCTGGCCGCATTCTATTTTGCTGACCAGGTAGGCTTCGAGCCGCTCGTAAGCCTGCATATAAGCAAATACCACGTCGTAGCCGGTCGAGAAGGAATCGGCAGGATCGTAATAAATGCCGGGCAGCCATCGCGAATCGGGTGCTTTGCTTCGCATAAAATAGCACTCATCGCGGTCGCTACGTCCTGCACGCCAGTATAAATAAAAGTCATGGTGTTCTTCAAAAAACTGCTGCACCCGCCAAAGGGCCTTGCCCAGTTGCTCCGGCGGCAGCCGGGCATCGCCCAAGGGTGAGCGTTCATACAGTTGGTAAAGCTCCTGGTAATACAGCCATTCGGCCATAAAACGAGGTTTGAAAATCTTAAAGAAACTGATTTCTTCCTTACTGGTTGCAAAAGGATATCTGTTCACGCATTGCCGCAATGCCCCGATGGCTTTCTGGCAATGGCCAAGGGCCAGTTCGGTACGGCGTAGTACAGAAAAGGGTTGTTGACTCTCGGAGGTCAGTTGCTCTTGCAGGAGGGTTAAGAGCTGGAGGGCCTCTTTGGTTAGCTTGTTCATGCAAAAATGGTTTTACTAGATTAAGAGATAGGCAGGGTAGCGGAACCCGACCCGGTTTTGGCAAAACGGGAACGGTTCATGATCATGGATAAACGTAAAGACAATAAGGTGGTGGAAAAATCAATCCTGGCAGGGGATTAATTCATGCTGGCTACCGGGCTGCTATCAGAGTGGGTGAAACACTTACAGGCTGTAGTGAGGTACTAAGTTATAGCAGTACCGTATCAACGCAAAATATACAGGGAGGGAAAAGATTACCATTTTTTATGGTAACAGTACGCAATATATTTAAAAATAACTGCAAGTATCGGTTACCAGTAGGCTGGTATTTTATTTTTCGTGGTGATCGAACTTTGTTTTTTTGTATATTAGAGTATGCCGGTACTGCATGGCCGGACGAACACTTTTTAACCCCTCCGTATCCTTCGGAAAATAAAAACCTTACTATGCCCACTGTCGCCTTTGCCGAAGACCATGCCCTGATCAGGGATGTGATTGCCGATCTTATTGAGACGTACGAAGGATTCCATGTCATCGCCCGTGCGAGCGATGGACACGACCTGCTGGAACAGATCAAAAATACCGGCGCGCCGGATATCCTGCTGCTCGACCTGGCCATGCCGGGCATGGCCGGGTATGAAACGGCCCTTTGGATGAAAGAATATTATCCTGCCACGAAGATCCTTGTATTAAGCACGCATAGTTCGGATACCGCCACGGTACGCCTGTTAAAAGCAGGCGTGCAGGGTTTCCTGACAAAAAACATTCATCCTGCCGACCTGCAAAAGGCGCTCCGCGAGGTAATGACGACGCAATCTTTTTTTCTTCAAACCGGCAGCGAACGGATGACCACCATCACCAAGCAGTTTATAACCGAAGGCGATTTCAAAAAAATGACGCTTAACGACCGTGAGCTTGAGTTTATGAAACGGTGCTGCAGCGATGCAACCTATAAGGAAATAGCGGACCAGATGCATGTAAGCCCCCGCACCATCAGTCACCTTATAGACAGCATCGCCGAAAAGATAGGGATAAAAACCCGTCCGGGTTTTGTGATGTACGCGGTGAATGGAGGGTTGACGCATTTGTGAAGGTTATACTTGCTTTTAGTCATTTCTTCTTCGCTCTGCTTCCGTAAGCAGCCAAGGGTTCACCCCTTCGCTGCTTCCCAATACTCTTTGCAACAGGGAAGAATTTCTCGCATTCATTTCTTTTGCGGTCAAACTGTCTGTTTCCTTATCAAAAATGATACTATGATATATTGGAGTATATAATCTATTTTTAACTGATAACACCCCTATTAAACCATAAGGCTTCAAATAACAGACAGTCAAAGTATCTTTCAGATATAAAGAAAAATAATACCTGGTTGTGTCAACACCGTAACGCTTTATCGTATTCAATTTTATGTAACACGACAGTGGATTTATTTCATTTCCACCACTACTATAAGCCTTTTCCTCCATCGCGCAGGCATAGTAAAACCATTTAGCATTATCCATTTCCTCTCTATCAATCCGGGTTTTACAAGAAAGAGAAAAAAATAAAGCAAACAAGAAGATATATCTACTACTCATTTCTTAAAATATTTACGATTAAACGCGTCTCTATTTACTGTTAATACAACTCCTGATTTATTATAAAAGTACACAGATCCCCTGCCTACTGCCACCTGGAACAAAGCCGTTCCCGGGGCATTGATGGCATTCGGTACATCGTCATCTACAGATTCCGTGCCGTTTGCTACATGTCCAGTCCTTGTTTGACCTCCCGATGTTATAGAAATTTCCCGGCCTTCATTTTCATGAGTATGCATTGTGACCTTATTCGATGTCCCCATTAAATTTACATCAAATGGATTACCTGGGGTTCTATCGATTTCATCAGGATTAGGGGTCCAAATACCATTTTTATTTTCCATTAGCGGAGACTGTTCATTTATCAAAGGCCCTTTCCCATCTGTGGGTTTAAACATGTCTATTTGTGTATTAGGGTTATTCTTTGCATTTGCATCAACAAAGTCAAACATCGCCTGAATGTCATAACTCTCTCCCAATAACCTCATTATACCATTAACAAGGTTTCCATTCATATCAACATTTAATTCGCCTAGCGCCGTTCTTAAAAGATTAAACGCTCCAAGATTTGCGTCGGAAACGATAGTTACAGCATTTTTGTCTTTATCAGTTGAGCGAGATAAAACATTACCCGAAGCATCATAATATATAGTAGAGTCTCCTAATGGATCGTTGTGTAAAATTGGATTATTACCCATTGAAGCATATAAACTCTGTGAATGATCGGGTTTACTGTCTATTTGCCACCATTTCCCTAATTGTGGATCTAAACTCCTTAGTGGAGTTTCATATAATTCCAACCCGCTACCATCTTCAAATTCTTTACTTGCTAGCTCTGAACCATTATTCCATTTGTGTTTATTTTCCGGCGCCCCGTTTAACGCTTTCGAAGATATCCCCGCCATCGTCAATCCCCACGGGTAATAATGCGTCTCATCCAATAATGGTCCCCTCGTATGCGTCACCTGCAGGTTGTCAAAGAACACGTCTATATTTGGTGTCTCATTACTGACGTAAATATACAAATATCCGTTATTCGTTACTGGAAGATTGGTTTTGACATGGGTGTACACATTGGGCGTGGAGGAACCATTGTTGTAAGCTGATTCTTCGGGCACCTGCTCCGCCCCGCTGCTGGCGCTGACAAAGCGGAACTGCTCGTCGAACAAGACCCAGTTGAGATAAGCTTTGGGGCGGCTACTGTTAGTAGTCTCATCGCGGGAAGTAAAGAAATTGGTAAGACCGGGAGTCAGCAGGCTCCCGTCCTGCAGGTCGGCCATTGTGCCGTGGGCGTTGGGCAAGCCACCGATACCCGTGGCCAGGGCGGCGATGAGATCGGGGAGTGGGTTGGGTACGGGTGTGGCGGAGGATACGCCGTTTGACTTATACCAGCTGCTTACCCGGATGCTGAAATTATCGCCGGACATCACCCGCAGCGTAATGCCGGGGCCTGTCTTGCTGCCCCCGACACTGGCGCTCACGCGGGCAACCGAGTTATTAGGCGTAATGTAGGTATCCGTTGGGTAACCAGTGATCGATCTAATATCAGTACGTGTCTCTTCTATCTTGCTATACAGGGTATCCTCAATGGCGGCATTGGTCGTTTCCATGGTCGCCGCCGGGTAGGTATCCGTTTGCAACTCATCGGTCAGCACCATCCGCACATTGCCCAGGTGGTCTTTAATAAAATAATCGTAGACAAAAGAAGCGGGGATAGCACCGGAAGCAGGCCTGTACCGTATCCGACCCTCTTCATCGGAAATAAACTGCAACACACTGTCCTGGTACACCATAGGGCCTATATAATCGGTGATTTTAGGATGGGGTATCCCACCATTGTTTTCTGTCACTTCCTTGGACAGCTTATTGCCCGCCGCATCATAGATATAATCAATCGTGCCCGCAGCCATGGGGATATAGATGGGTAGGTTCAGATAATTATACAAAATACCGTTGTACGTACCGCCCTTGATATTCTTATTCAAATCCTGTGTAAGATTGCCGTTGGCGTCGTACACATAATCGACCGCAGTAGCAGGCTTCGCGCCGCCGAGAGCACTGGTGTAAAGCGCCGAATAATGAAAATCGCCCAGTTTGGTGGCCGTATCGCTTTTGGCGTCTGCCACGTTCAGCAATTTATTGGTGTTGGAACTGCCGTTATACGCATAATGATAGGTCAAATCGTCTATCAAATCGCTGCTCATCAATTTCAGCCCCCATTGTTTCATGGCCTTGATATTCCCGTTTTCATCGTAGGCAAGCGCGGAATTGACCCCGTCTCCCATGCGCGTACTGAAGTCAATGAGGAGTGCGCTATTAGGGTCCTGCTTTTGCCAGCTACTACTGAACAACTGGTTGAAGTCCCCGTACATCA
>DASYCT010000439.1:0-15518 GCA_036500065.1 Chitinophagaceae bacterium
CAATATGGACGGTCTTGAGTGGCAACGCAGCAAGTACACCAGGATAACCCGTAAGTTCCTGGGTTATGCCGAAAAGCTGGCGGTAAAATTCGGGGATTATCATATTGCCGATTCCACCGTCGTCCAATCGTTCCTGAAAGAAAAATATCAAATGCGCTGTGATTATATCGGCTATGGTGCGGATGTATTGATGAATGAAGACGAAAGCCTGCTGAAAGAATATGATGTAAGGAAATACGAATATTTCATCCTGATGGCCCGGATGGAGCCGGAAAATAATATCGAAACCATACTGGAAGGCTTCTCCAACAGCTCTTCCGGCAAAAAATTCCTCGTCATCGGCAATACCGATAATAAACTTGGCAGGCATCTTGTGACAAGATTTAAAGCGGATAAGCGCATACGGTTTACCGGGGCCATTTTCAATAATGCCCAGAAAATACATACGTTAAAAAAGTTTTCCCGGCTTTATTTTCATGGTCATAGCGTGGGTGGAACCAACCCCTCCCTGCTCGAAGCGATGGCCAGCCGTGCTTTGATAGCGGCACATGCCAATCCCTTCAATGAGGCCATACTCAATGAAAATGCGTTTTATTTCTCGACCAGCGAGCATGTGACGCGGCTGGTTGAAGGCGTCAGCCGCGGGGAAAAGGAAAACCGGATGATTGACAGCAACCTGCAGAGAATACAGAATGACTTTACCTGGCCGGAAATTATCCGGCAATACGAAACCTATTTTCTCCATTGCATTGGTGTGGAAAAAGCAGCCACCCTCCGGCGGCAGGCCACCGACCCGGTGGCAATGGTTGTCAAATAGAAATACCCCTCTTGTGGCTGGCTATACTGACCCCCATTTCCTTTTTTACATCGTTTCTCACCTTCTGCACAAATGGGCCCGCGATCTCATTGATGGCCTCTATTAATTTTAATTTGTCTCGAGCAGTTTTTTGATTTCAACGAGTATGGGCTCCCATCCGCCACCACCGACGGTTTCATTGTATCTTTTTTCACCATCGCCTACTTTTGAATAATCTCCCTGCGTGGCAGTTAAAACAGTGTGGCCGTTTTCCGTTGCAAGGCTGTAGGTGACGGTAAGATAGTTTTCGGGGATATCGGCAATGCCGGAATTGGGATCAATGGTCGTGTAGGCAAGGAACTTACCGGGCTGTATGTCCTTTATGATGCCTTTTACAAAAACCATTTCCTTCCCTTCATATATGGCTTTCCACAGCAGGGGGCTGCCGGGTTTCCAGTCGGAGGTGGCTTCGCAGCCAAACATATATTTTTTTGTCTGTTCGGGATTGACCAGGGCATCCCACACTTTTTCCGCCGGGGCGTTGATGCTGATGCTGTTCTTTACTATTAATGGCTGGCTCATAATCGTTCCATTTAGTTTACTGTTAAAAGATGTTTTTTTCTTCCATTGCCGCGTTGATCAGGATTTTTTCAATAGCAGGGTCAGTATCCTGGGAACCCCGGACTTGTCGTCGTCGTCAAAATATTCATTGATGCCAACGGTCAGCAACCCGTGTTTTTGGGCCGCCTGTACAAATTCGGAAACGTGATGCGTGAAGCATTCCAGCACCTGCGACCCTTCTTCCGTATCAAACCTTGCCTTGCTGCCCGCGTATTGTTTAAATGGGTGAAGCTCGCCGATATATACATGGCCGCCGGGGTTTAAGGACAGCGCCACTTCCCTGAATATAAAATCGAGGTCTTTAATATGCTCCAGCACGAGGCTGAACACCAGCAGGTCATAGCGCTGGTCCCTGAATGACCAATCCCTGGTAATATCCGCCTGCTGAAACCGTACCCGGCCGGGGATGATCTTTTCCTTTGCCTTTGCCAGCATTTCTTCCGAGAAGTCGACCGACAGCAGTTGTTTTGTCTTTTCCGAAAGCCATACCGTGTTCTTGCCGGTGCCGCAACCGATTTCAAGACAGGTCTCAAAGGCAATCGTGGAAAGCTCCGCGCGCAGGGCCCGGGCCTCCAAATCCCTCGTTTTATTGCTATTGGTATCGTATTGCGATGCCCAGTCATTGTATGCTTGCCGTATATCCATAGCTCCTGTAGCGGGTGAACGTAAATATACGGCGCCGGGGTAAACAAAAAATCGAGTAATTTGTCTACCTGATCCATGATGATTATTCTATTTATACTAATCGCGCTTATCATTGCCTTCCTGCTCTTTATGCGCCAGCCCCAGTTTGGCAAAGCGCCAGCGGGCGAACGCCTCGGGCGCATCCTGCAATCGCCGAACTATAAAGACGGGCAGTTTCAGAATCTTAGTCATACGCCTTCCCTGGCGGAAGGGACCAGCTATTACCGTGTATTCAAAGACTTTTTTTTCGGCAAAAGCAAAAGAGCCAAACCCGCTGACCCTATTCCCTCTCAAAAAACCGATCTGCTGAACCTCGACCCGGCATTGAATGTACTGGTATGGTTTGGGCATTCCTCTTATTTTATACAACTGGATGGTAAAAAGATATTGGTAGACCCCGTGCTTAGCGGCCATGCTTCACCTGTAACATTTACCACCCGCAGCTTCCCGGGCAGCGATGTATATACCGCGGACGAGATACCCATTATCGATTATCTTCTTATTTCACACGACCACTATGATCACCTCGACTATGACAGCATTCGTAAATTGAAACCCAACATCCGTAAAGTGATCACGGGTCTTGGCGTGGGCCAGCACCTCGAACACTGGGGCTACGACCCGGCTATCATCATCGAAAAAGACTGGAATGAAGAAGTGGAACTGGACAAGGGTTTTGTGATCAACACCGTTCCTGCACGCCATTTCTCGGGCAGGGCGTTTAAAAGAAATATTTCCTTGTGGTTGTCGTTCGTGCTCAAGACACCGACTATGAAGTTATTCATTGGCGGTGATTCGGGTTATGACCATCATTTTGCCGCTATCGGCAGGCAATACGGTCCTTTTGATTTGGCCATTCTTGAAAACGGGCAGTACAATGAATACTGGAAATACATCCACATGATGCCGGAAGAAACCGTCCGGGCTGCAGGAGAGCTCGGGGCACAAAAATTGATGCCTGTACACTGGTCCAAATTCGATCTTTCGCTGCATGCCTGGGATGAACCGATCTCCCGCGCCAGCAGGGAAGCCCGGCTCAAAGGAATGGAGCTGCTGCATCCCATGATTGGACAGGCCGTTAGCCTGGACAATATCACCCCTTCCACCGCATGGTGGGAAGGAATAAAATAAAAATTCCGTTTATGAAAGGAGAACCACTGGTAGTAGAATATACCTACGACGCCCCCGCCGCCAGTATATGGCAGGCCATTACGGACAAGACAAAAATGAAACAATGGTATTTTGATATTCCTGAGTTCAAGGCCGAACCGGGATCCAGGTTCCAGTTTCACGCCGGGAACGAGGGAAAGGAGTATCTCCATCTCTGTGAAGTAAAGGAAGTGATACCGGGCAAAAAACTGTCCTATAGCTGGAAATACAAAGACCAGCCCGGCGATTCGCTGGTTAGCTTCGAATTGTTTCCAGAAGGAGACAAAACACGGGTCAAACTCTTGCATACGGGGCTGGAAAGCTTCCCGGACCAGCCAGATTTCAGAAAGTCCAGTTTCCAGGAAGGATGGACCTATATACTTGGCACCAGTCTCAAGAAATTTGTGGAAAAGGTCGGGGCCGGCGCTTAATAGCGCGCGTCCCTTCCTATTACCTTTTTAAGATCTTCTACCAACAGGGCAGTTCGGTAATCCACGCCTTTTTTCACCAGGTGATAGGGCGTATTAAACACCAGGCTATCGGGCATCCTGTATCGCTCCGGGGTGCCGAGCAGGTCAAACCCGTGTTCTTTTAATTTTTCTTCCACTGCATGTATTTGCAGGACCGAATGGTCAAAAGAAATATCCTGGCAACCCGGGAAGGTTATATACAGGGTTGCTCCTTTTTTTTGCAGCATTTCCCGGAAAGAAACCAGTAAATCGATTACCCCTTCGTTCAGCCGGCCTTTGATGGGTTCAAAAGGTTGCACCGTTTGCCTGGGTAGTTTCCAATGGATATATGCGTCGCCGTAAGCATCAAAGGACCGCCGGTCATAAATGCCGATGACCGTTGTGTCCGTCTTCTTTAAGTAATTCCATAATTTCAGCTTGGAAGAAGCATATTCCGGCAGGCATTGTGCCAAAGCGAGGCACTGGTCAAAATCGATACCCCTTTTTACAGAGCTGTCCTTTGCAGCAACGTCCGTAATCATTTTCAACAGTTCAACATCCCCGTTGTACAAATTGCCATAAAACTGCTGGTATTCCGGGGCTATTACTACAATATCCTTTTCCCTTACATACCGGATGCTGTTCAGGAGCATGTATTTCAGACCCAGGCCGGCGTGCAGCGCGGTATTGACAGGATTAAGCCGGAAAGAATCTTTAATAAGCTGGCAGTTTAATCCAAAGCTTAGATTGGAACCCCCGATAAAAATTACCCGCGGCCCCGGGGTGTTTTTTAAAAGATCATTTTTGTCCCCCTGTGCAAACAGCATGTAATTTTTCGTCGTACTATCGGGCGGCAAGACAAAGGAAACAAGTATCGCCAGTATAAGAATACCTGCCAGCACCAGTAGTTTGACAAAGAGTTTCTTCATGATGGCTTAAAATTGAAAATAGATAAACTGCCGGTTATCAAACATGCCGAATATCAATATCGAAAGCACAAAAACGCCATACAGCGTCCAGCGCACATACACCGGTTTTTGCATAAACAGCATGGCAATATTTCTTTTGCCCTGTACATAATGGACCGTTTCAAGGAACCCGATTAAAAGCACCGACAGCAACAGTTCTTCCGTGGAAAGCCCGAGGTTGCCCAAAGAAACCCGGTGGTGAGTTATTTCCTGTAAGAGTGCCGGTAGACCGGTAAATATATGGGTGGCTATATATACGGCATCACGGATATTGTTCGCCCGGAAGAACAGCCACGCAAAACTGGTCAATGTAAACGTTACCAGGACAGGTAGAAAAGGAATCCTGTCGAGGTAAAGCCACCTGTTCAATTTCTCGCGGATGTTTTTTGTCACCAGTGCAAAAATCAAATAAAATCCATGCAAAGCTCCCCATGCGACAAAGGTCCAGTTGGCGCCATGCCAAAGACCGCTGATAAGAAAAACGATTACCAGGTTGAGGTACCAGCGCGGGATGGTGACCCTGTTACCACCCAATGAAATATAGAGATAGTCCCGGAACCAGGATGAAAGCGAAATATGCCAGCGCTTCCAGAATTCGTGTACGCTTTTCGATTGGTAAGGCCGGTTGAAATTGGTCATCAGTTTAAAACCCATCACCCGCGCCGCCCCGATAGCCATATCCGAATAGCCCGAAAAATCACAGAAGATCTGGAAAGCAAAAAAGATGGTGCCGATAATAAGGTCCAGGCTGTTGTGCTGCCGGGGATTATTGTATACCGTGTCGGCGACTACGGCGAGGCGGTCGGCAATCACTACTTTTTTAAATAAGCCCCATGCCATCAGTCTTAACCCGCTGGTCACCCGATCATAATCAAAAACATGTTTTTCGCGGAATTGATGTAAAAGATTTTGCGGCCGTTCAATCGGCCCCGCAACGAGTTGGGGGTAAAACATGACATACAACGAGTATATCCCAAAATGCCGCTCCGCTTTTTGACGGCCCCGGTATATTTCGATGGTGTAGCTCATTGCCTGGAAGGTATGGAAGGAAAGACCGATGGGCAGCAATATGGATAAATAAGGAATATGAACGTTCCAGCCGAAACCGTGTAACAACAGGCGGAGATTGCTGTTTATAAAATTGTAATATTTAAACACCGCGAGTATGCCGATATTGGCAACAAGGCTGGCGGTCAGTGCCAGCCTGCGCCGGTGGCCTTGCGCCTTTTCAATATATATCCCCGCGAAATAGTCCACCACGATCGTAAATCCCAGGACCAGGATATAGACCGGCACAAAAAACATATAAAAATAACAACTGGCGGCAAGGAGCAGGAGCCATCTCCTTTTGTGAGGCAGTGCAAAGTAGAGGGAAGTGACAACGATAAAAAAAATGAGAAATGCAAAGGAATTAAATAGCATAGTCCGCCGGGTTATCGGCGGTAAATTTATATTAATTCATGCAAAACCTGTTGAATCAGAAATAATCGTTCACCAGCTTCCCAAGGTCCTGCACGCAGTTCACTTTCTTCACGGAGGCGCTGTCAAACCCATAAAACGCGGCAAATGTAAAATGAGGGTCTATTCTCGTATCTTCCCTGAACCCGTGGTCGCCGGTAATAATCACCCGGTACCTGTCCAGCTGCTTAACCGAAGCAAGGAGGTTTTTTATCTTATCGCCGGTAAACTTCCAGTATTTATAATAATTGGCGGTACTATAATCCCGCAGGTTTATTTCATTTGAAAAATTAATCGGGGCATGGGGCATCCAGAAATGCGCATATATGTAAAGATTATTGTTAGTCGCTGAGTCGAGCAGTGCCGGCAGTTTCTTTAACAACCCCTCGTTGTAGACGCTGGTGCTATAAAAATCGCTCCCCAGTCCCTTCAGGTCCATGTCGCCCGTTCCAATCTTAATATTCGAAAGGCCGGAGTAATAAAAGAAAAGGTCAAAAAAACCATCCGGTTCCGGGTACATGTAGGTGTACAACTTATTTTTCCCGATATTAAAAAAGCTGAAATTGACCATCTTCACCTGCTTTTTCTCAAGGCTGTCTGCAAACCGGGCCCTGTCAAGCAAATCGATGGCCCTTAATTCCGTTATATCGGAAAAATTGCCCTTTTCAGAGAGATTGAAATTATAAAGCGAGCTAAGCGAATAAACCGTGGATGTCTCGTATGAATAGAACCGGCTTTTTGTCTGCCATCCGTTGCTTGTTAAATAGTTGGAGAAACTGTAGAGATCGGTATCGCTTGCATACTTACCCAGTTCGTCGGGCGAGTGGTACCCGTCCAACAGGATCAATAACACCGGTTTCTGCGGGTGCGTTATCGGAAGTTCCCGTTTGCCGGTAGCCTGCGGCTGGTTAACGGCGGCTGTCAAACCCACGCCGGGCCGGAAAAAGTTACTGACTATAATAAAAAGAGTAAAAAGAAGCAGGGTGCGGTTTACAAACAGATCGAATACACTCTTTTTGCGTATAAACAGCAGCTTTATACCCGCAATAAGAAGAAAGAGAATTATAAAAAGATACCTGCCCCTTACTTCCAGCTTAAAGCTCTCATATAGCCGGTCCCTGACCTGTAAAACAAGAAAGTTGCTGTAAAGAAATACGATAAAGCCGGAGACAAACAGTATCGAACCTGTTTTTATCCATAAAGACGGGCCGGAGTTTATTTTTTTATATACCACGTCGAAGACGATGATTATAAAAAGATACAGGGCCAGCATATAATAGCTAAAGAAAGCAGAATAATATATCCTGGGGATGGAATAGGCGAGATAAGGCAGAAACAGCACCAGCAGGGATTCCTTTTTAAGGTCTGTCACAGATTTCAGGACTGATTTCAATATTGACGGGTTTTAAAAATAAATAAAGGACCATTTTAGAGACAACAAGCCTGGCCAGCGATACGGCAATAGAAGGCCCTATCCTGCCGGGCAGTGATTTACTTTCTTTCTCGGTTCTTATACTCGGGAGTGACGACGACCAGCCTGCCTGGGCTATTCCTGCTTCCTGGAAGGTTTTCTGAAAAGCGATACAATAAAAAGCTTTGCCTTTTTTGAAAAAGAAATAACAGACAAAAAGGAAGCGATGATTAATTGTATTAACATGGAACCGCTGCCGGGATCGATGTACAGTAGATAAGTCTTGAACAACATCATAGGTATTAATTTAATTTATGTTGACTAATATTGGTCTGTTAAAAAACGACAAACAGGAGCATAAAACGGCCTTATGCCGGTCAATGAACCGGTTTAATTACCATTTTTTAATCCGTGTAGTAATAGAAATAAAGGTTGATAGTTTAGCCCCGAACAAGGACTTAAACGGTGGTGAGTTTCTTTACAGGTGAGCTTATAGACCGTCGCTTACTAACGAGGTTTAACGTAAAATTATTTTTCTTTTTTAAAATAAAAAAATTAATTCTATTTTAATCCGATTGTCTTGTTACTGACGGGTATCCCCATCTGTCTTTTTTGTCAAAATTATTTCTATGCCATTATGATATGAGAAGCAGGACACAGGAGGAGGTTTTTCACCAATCACCTTGCCTTTGTCATTTTACTTTGAAGCCGGGAGGCAGTTGGTTGAGATAATGATTTTCTTTCGAAGCAGTATCGTCCAGCCGGACAGTATAAACTGCGTATAAAGTTTATGCGATGGCTTTTACTGCCGCGGCCCTTTTCCCCGCTATCAATATCAGCAGCGCGATGACGGAGGCAGACGCCATGATGGCCACCACGGGAATACTGTTGCTCGAATTAAAAATACCTACACCCGAAGAAATAATTCCGCCAATCCCCATTTGCAGGAACCCCAGCAGTGCGGAAGCGCTTCCCACATTTCTTGTAAAGGCAGCCAGCGCCAGGGCGCAGGCATTGGGATAGGTAAAGCCGATGCAGGACAGGCAAATAAAAAACATGGCGATGGTCATGGAAAGTCCAAACCATCCATTCAGCGCACCGACCAGGAATACCAGGCAGGTTATGACCTGCGCAAACAACGCCACGCGGAGTATCTGCTCGCTCCTGTATTTTCTCAACAGGAAGATATTTAACTGGTTGCCGCCTATAAAACCGACGGACAGCAAGGCAAATATGGCCCCATACTCTTTCGCGCTCACATGAAATGACTGCATAAAGATGATCGGCGAACCGGCCACATAAATAAACAGTACGGCAAATGAAAACGAACCCGCCAGCGTATACGTATAAAAGGAAGGTGTTTTCAAAATGGATAAAAACGTAGCCGTCATGGGTTCTATCCTCAACGACACCGAGGCATCCGGTTTATGTTTTTCGGGAAGGAAGAAAAAGGTAATGGCCATAATCAGTAATACCAGTATTGCCAATACGATAAAAACCCAGTGCCATCCGAGGCCGGTACTGATAAACCCGCCGATGGTAGGCGCCAGCAGGGGCGAAAGCCCGATGATGAGTATGAGCAAAGAAAGCACTTTAGCGCTTTCTTTCACCGGGAAAAAATCGCGCACCATGGTAATCGCCGCTACCTGTGCCACGCAACCGCCCAGCGCCTGCACAAAACGAAAAGCAACCAGCATCTCCACCGACCGCGATTGCAGGCAGCCGATACAACATACGATATAAAGGATCAGCCCGCAGTACAAGGGTCTTTTCCTTCCAAAACGATCCAGCAGGGGGCCGTACAACATCTGGCCGATGGCAAGGCCGGCGAAATAACTGGTGATGGAATAGGAAATCCTTGCGGGCCTGACGTGAAAATCTCCTGCAATTTGCGAAAAAGCGGGCAGGTACATATCAATTGAAAAGGGGCTTACGGTGGACAAAGCCCCTAGTATCAGGATAATCAGTACGCTATTTTGTTTTACTGTTTTTACTTCCACCGTTTTATTTTTGGTTGTATGCCGCTCGTAGTTTTTCAATATCTATCTTCTTCATTTTAAGCATTGCCTCCATCACTCTTCTCGATTTGACGGGGTCCTTATCCTGCATCAGTTCACCTAATGTAGCCGGGACAATCTGCCAGGACAATCCATATTTGTCTTTCAGCCAGCCGCACTGTGATTCCTGGCCTCCGCCCGAAGTAAGTTTTTCCCAATATTCATCTACTTCTTCCTGTGTCTTACAGTTGACCACAAAAGAAACGGCTTCGGTAAATTTAAACAGGGGTCCCCCGTTGAGAACCATAAACTCCTGTCCTTCCAGTTGAAAGGTAGCGACCATCAGCATCCCTTCCTGCCCGGGGCCTGCTTTTCCATAATAAGAGGCGTTGATGTTCTTTGCGTTTTTAAAAACGGAGATATAAAAATCCATGGCTTCGCCTGCATTATTGTCGAACCACAGGAATGGTGTTATCTTTTGCATAAAGGTTCATTTTAGTTCATGATCAAAGGGACGTTAATTGTTTTCCACGTACTTTTTAAAATTGTTCATAATGGCCTGCCAGCCGCCTCTTTGCATTTCGATGGGGTTGGTGCCTTCCGCTTCGAAGGCCTCGATGATCCGGGTTTCATTGCCGTTTGGGACAAAGCTAATCGTTACTTTCCTGCCATCTCCGAGCGTGTATTCGATCAGTTCGTTTGTTTTTACCTTGTCATACACACCGCCGAAATCAAAACCAAAGCTGCCATCTTTTGCCTCCATTCTTGAAGAGAATTTACCACCTTCGCGCAGGTCGTTTTCTGCAAAGGGCGTGTGCCAGTCGTCCGAGGCACTGCTCCATTTTGTGATGTGCGCCGGTGTTGACCAGTATTTCCAGGCTTTCTCTACCGGAGCTTTTACGGTTGTTTCCACCGTGATAGTTGTTTTATTAACTGTTTCCATTTTTTTATTTTTTTCAGTGATGAATAATTTTTATCAATATTGATACTGCAAACATACACGAAGTAGATAACACCGAAGATGTACAAAACCGACAAAAATCCGGGGTATTTCCGACAGGCTTCCCAAGACGCAAAAATCCCTTTTAATTGCCTACCCGTATCTCAAAACTCACCGTATCCGGCGGTAGGCGTTCCGTATTGCTGCATACCTGGTAGGTAACCGTACACAGGATATTCGTTCTTATTTTACGTAACATCCGTATGTCCTGTACAAAATCGACCCAGTTACCATATTGCCATGCCCGTTCATTGACAGTTCCCCTGATTGTTTTCATCATGCCTCTTTCTTCTGGTTTCCCGTCAAAGGCCACGAAGGCATCGTTGCTGAAGATGGACTTGAATGTAATCCTGGTCGGCACCGCGGTAGCTCCCCGCGGCTGGTCCTGGCTGTAGAGATACCAACCTTTATCGATCCGTGCCCATAATTCTATTTTATAATTGCTGCCATGTGTCTTCCAATGCACATGGTGCTGAGCAGTGGCGGTCATGAAACCAATAAAAGAAAAAAGAGTTGAAAGGGCCTTCCTTAGCATTACGGCTGTTTTTATTTATGCTGAACCCCCGGGTTATAGAATCGCTAAGTTACAAACTTGCGTAGTACGGAAAAATAACAAAATGCAGGGTTCTGCAGGCCCTATCTACAACATTTACGTGATGCTCAAAATCGTCGGCAAACCTACATGGTGGCTGATAAACAAAGAGACTGTCTCAATTGTTTTGAGACAGCCTCTTTTCGTGTCGGGTCTATTGCTTTACCTGTCTATTCAGCAAGATTACCCACGTAATAAATAAGGTTCACGAGGAAGTCCTTCCCCGTTGCAGTCATACTATTCGTATTGCCATAGTAACCGAACACCGCATATTTGGCAGCTTCAATCGTTATGGGATAATACTTGCTCGAAGGAGTATCACCCTCCCGGCCTACCAGGTTGACATTTGCCATCGGGGGAGCGTTCACGTAAAGCGATTCGACATTTTGAGGGGTTGAATAGATCGTTAGTACGCTGTCGGCAGGTATGGAGATAAGTTTAGGTTGTTTGTACAGGCTGCTATTGGGCTGCAAGACAATGAACGAAGCCAGGCTACTTTCGCCGCAGCCTCCCCAGCCAACAGTATTCTTAATTGCATCGGCAAACAGCAATCCTCCTTCATTCAGCAATAAACATGGTTTTCCTGAATTTTTGATCACCGTCGCAGTTACCGTGTCCCAGTTATCGTGTAAGGTCACCGCATCGGTATTACCACCGATGATAATCATATTATACGTCGTGTAATTAAATGCGGCGGCGGCGGACTTGTCCAGTAACGCAACCGAACACCCGTTCAATTGCAGAAGGCTTTTGAAAGCAACCCCATCGGTACTATCGGTTTTATAGATATATACCAGGTTGTTTTTAATAGCCGGCGGGTTGCTGGCAGGGCTGCTGCTGCTTTTTTTGCAGGCGTTAAGAGCAATTATTGCAAACAGCGTCCAAAGCAGGGAACGAAACGTATTTTTCATAGTATGATGGTTAGCGTATAAAAGAATTATAGTGCCGTGAACCAGCTATTCAGACCGCCATAGGATGTGACACCGTTGACCGTGACCTTGATTGCATAACTGGCGCCGGAGCTTACGCCATCGGGAACCACAAAGGAAATAACGGTTAAACCAAATGTCCCGGCCGTTAACGAGTTGACGGTGCAATTAAGCGATGCCAGGGCGGTCGTCTGCTGGTATAGCGGCACGAGGGCTACGGTAGTAGAACCCGCGGTGGTGGAACCATTGATCACGCTTACGGTGGCCGTTGCGCCTTTGGAGGCAGTACCGGGCGTTACATTGCTGGCAACACTCATTATGGTGATAGAAGGCGTGTCTACCTTAAAAGTGCCAAGGCTGATCATCGTACCGTTTACGCGTGTACTGTCGGAATATACTCCCGGAACTATATAGGGCACCAGCAACACAAGGCTGTCTTTTGTATATCCAAGTACGTTGGCAAATGTTCCCGTGCCGCTATTATAAAGTGCAAATCCATTACTATCCTTGACGGTTCCAAAACCGGTGCCGCCTGTGAGATAGATTACCTGGTTCAGGCTTCCTGAAGTACTGCTGAGTTTTAAAGGGGTATTGACGGCAAAATCTGATGTGGACGTAGCAGTTTGGCTATTCACCGTTACGCTAATCTTGCCGGTCAGGGCGCCGGCTGGCACGCTTACGGTCAGTTGTGTAGCGGTCGCATTGGTGACCGTTGCGGTTATCCCTCCACTAAATTTTACGAGGTTGTTCGCCGGCGTGGGGTCGAAATTGGTGCCGGTAATGGTGACGGTAGCGCCTACCAGCCCGTTTTTAGGGCTAAAATCGCTGAAAAGGGGAGCGGGCTTCGGGGCCGGCGCGGTATCGCTTTTTTTGCAGGACTGGAAAGAAACTATCATTAAAAGGGGGATCGCTAACGCATATACGCTGCGCACAAAAGAACTTGCCTGGTTGTTTTCCATATTTTAAGGATTATTGGTTTTTCAAAGGATTAAAACGCAGGAAAGGGAAAAATCGTATTTCTACAGGGTGCTTCCAGTAAATATAATATATCGCATTCCCCTACCCGATCAGCCTTACCGGTCGCAGCAGGCCGTTAGAATGTTTAAGCATCAGTGAAATTGCTTACCAGGCCGGGTTTGAATCCATTTCTTACCTGTCCGGGAGCTTTAAAAAGAAAAACAGGATAGCGCCTACCGACTACAGGCGGGGATAAGAAATATTTTTATACTTTTACGTGTTATGGGTAAGTTGTCTTTGCTGCCCACACTTCAAAAATAACCCTCTATGCGATTGATAACACTGATTTCCCTGCTCGTGCCCGGAGCGGGTTGCACCGGCCCAAAAAACGCTGCGGTGAAGTCCAACAAATTAAACGGCGCCTGGATAGAAGCCGAACTATTTTCTTTGTGTTTTTACCAGGGAACCGGCCAATTGATTGAACGGGCTTCATGGCCCTGCTGCCGCATCCTGCCGGGGATGGCATACTTTCAACCCTTGCCTCTTACTACTTTGTACAAAACACCCCATCAAAATGAAAAAAGTACTTTTGGCGCTTGCCTTACTACCGCTGGCGAACCTCGTTTCCGGGCAGAGCTATCATGAAAAATTTAAAACATTATTCAAAGGGAACGACACCGCCAAAACCAGGAACTTATTGATTGAATGGGAGAAATCCAATCCCAATGACCCGGAGCTGTATACATCTGCGGTTAACTTTTATTTTTCCAACAGCAAGCAGGCCGTAACATCGATAGACAAGGAGCAAACAGGCAAACAAAGTTTACAATTAACTGACAGCGCGGGTAAAGTCGCCGGTTACCTGAATTCAACCCTGGACTACCGGCCTGACCAGGTGACCCTGGCGCTTATATATATCAATAAGGGGATTGAAAAGTTTCCCGGCAGGCTGGATATGCGATTTGGGAAATGCTATGTACTAGAACAAATCGCCGATTACAGCAGCTTCACCGTTGAACTAATAAAGACAGTCGAGTATTCGGCAACCATAAAAAACAACTGGCTCTGGGAAAATAACAAGAAACCCGATGATGCCGAACATTTTATGCTCGAAACTATCCAGACCTACTTAAAAGAATTGTACGATACCGAAAACGACAGCCTGCTGGATAATATTAAGCGAATTGGCGAAGTCACTATCAAGTATTACCCCACCAGTGTCGAAATACTTTCCACCACAGCAGTGGCAAACATGTTGACCAAAAACTACGACATCGCACTTGTTTACCTGAAGCAGGCGGAGAAGATAAATCCAAAGGATTATATTGTTCTTAATAATATCGCGGAAGGCTACCGGTTGAAAGGCGATAAAGCCAATGCTATAAAATATTACGAGCTGACAGAAAAATATGGAGACGATGAGGCAAAGCAGCAGGCAAGGAAAAAAATTAAGGAGCTGAAGAATTAATTCATTCCCCTTTCGCACACTTATGTACCTCCTGTAACTGCTATTAACGCACTTGTTATTTCTTTTCCGAGGCTTTCAGCAATTCTTCCAGGTAATTGCCCCATACAGCGGGAATGGAATGTGTTCCATGTCCTGCGGTCTGATCGGTAATGGGGAGCAGTATATACCTTCCCTTCGGGACCTTTTTTATTTCTGTTTCCATGATGCCCAATTCCGGTGGGTTTACTTCATCATCGGCCGAATTCACCGCAAATAAAGGGGCTTTTATTTTACCCAGGCCGGGCGATGGGTTGTAATAACGGGAGGCATCAAATGCATAGATTACATCATTGGCATCCATGGAAGACAAATACCGATCCCTTGTTCTTGCCAGGGTTTCTTCCGCCTTTTCACGGGTGGGCGATGCCTGCTGCATTTTCAGGGGACTGCTCGACATAAAGATCAACGATGATATGGCGCCCGAAAGACCCACTTTTGGCTGTGAAGTGTATTCGCCACCCTTCCATGCAGGGTCCATCTCAATCAGGTCGATGGCCATTTTACGCATGATACGGTTACGTCCTGCTATTTCCACCGGCAGGCTTGCCAGGGGCATCAGCGCATCCATGAAATCGGGGTACATCTCTCCCCATACCCAGGTATGCATGGCGCCCATGGACGTACCCATCACCAGGCGAAGATGGTTAACGCCCAGGTGTTGCGTAATGAGCACATAGTCGGCCTTTACCATGTCATTGTACGTGTATTTCGGGAACTTCATGTGCAGGCCATCACTTGGCTTGCCCGATTTTCCATGACCAATGGCATCAGGCAGTATAATAAAATATTTTGCAGCATCCAGCAATTGGCCGGGTCCAAAAAGATGGCCCCCGAAGGTTGCATTCAGGAAATTATTATGCGAACCTGTAGTGCCGTGCATAATCACAACTGCATTATCCACCTGCCCGTTTTTATCTTTATGTGGCGTGCCTATGGTAGCATAATGGAGATTCAGCGCGGGTAAAACCTCTTTGCTTTCAAATTCAAAGCCGGCGATCTT
>DASYCT010000440.1:0-1684 GCA_036500065.1 Chitinophagaceae bacterium
TAAAAGGTGAAAAGAGGGCATTATTACTGTATTGCAGGAAGGCTTTGGGCTGCGAGAAACGCCCATACATAAGGCCGGTAGCAATGGCAAACATGAGCAACCCGAGCAGCGACTCACCTGCCGCTACAATATTCGCCGCCATTCCGGATGGGTACACATGACCATAGCCTACTGTGGACAATGTCTGTGCGCTGAAGAAAAACGCTTCCCAGAACTTGCCGTCGAGTGTTTTGGCTTCCAGGCCTCCGAGGTTCTCTACGCCGATGGTGGCATAGATGGACGCGAAGAAGAGATTGACCACCAGGTAACCCAGCAGGATAAGGCCGAGGAACTTCCAGGAAGGGAGCTGTAGCATGAAACGGAAAATGCTGAAGCGCCGGAAAAAGGGAACCCCAATGATGGTCACATTGGGCGCACCGTCTTTGTTGAAAATCCGGCCTGCGTTGTTGCTGGTCCTGGTGCTTAACCCGGTATTCTCGTCTGTTTTGGCGCTGGTATTTATTTTTTTAATTGTCATGCACTACTAAATTACACAATAATGCCTGTGGGGAATATATAATCCTGCGGGGCAAAAACGATGGAGTCGCCTTCCGGGCACCCGCTTATTTTCCTCAGTCGGGAGCCGGGCAGGACTTCATAGGGAGTGTACTGCCTGGCGGCCATCAGGTGATAAATGCCTTCCACCGTTTGCCCGAAACTTTTAAGGAGATGGGCACGCACTTCCATAAATAAAACCGGCCGGTATTTTTGCATGACCTCCTTCATAGATTGCAGCGCCATTGCTTCGGCTCCTTCGATGTCTATTTTTATAAAATCGATGGCAGGCAGTTGGGCGCCGGCAGCCCATTCATCCAGCGATACGACGGTAACCGTTTCCGTGACACCCGAATAGTTTTCGGCGGGGGTTAAACCCGACATGCCGGTATTACCCGGCCCGGAAACAAAAAAAGGCTGTTGTCCGTGTTGAAGACCTGCGGCAAACGGAAAAGCAGTGACATTTTGCAACCGGGCAGCACTGATATTTTGCTGTAGTTGCCTGTATGATTTCGAGAAAGGCTCAAAAGAGAACACCCGCCCGTTTGCGGCCTTATGTGCTGCGATGATAGTATAATAGCCGACGTTGGCGCCTATGTCGACAACAATGGAATCCGGCCTGATAAGCGATTGCCAGAGCTGGATGACTTCTTTTTCGTAATAGCCATACCAGAAGATGCTGGATTGGATATGATCCTGTGCATTTACATATAGATAAATTCCTTTTTGAATCTTTTTACGATATAAACGGTCATCAAGGTGCGTAAACTGAAGCAATGAGCGCATGTATTTCCAGCCGCGATGAGGGAATTGGAAGTGCTGGGTATAAAAGTTAATGATTTTAAAGAAGACTTTCAATAAATTGTACATTTGAGACCGGGCAAACATAAGATTAAATCCCGAAAAAGGCCAAGAGTATGAACCTCGCTGCTACCCTTACTGTCAATGCATTGTACAGGATACTCAATATGGTGGTGATGCTGGTCATCGTGGTATTGGTGTCCAAACTGGCAGGCGTGGGCGGGTATGGTATTCTTTCGCTCATGATAGTAAATGCTACGGTTTTTAACCTGGTTTCTGCTTTTGGAATTGACGCCGGGATTACCTGGCATTCGGCCAATTCCGCCCTGCTCCCGGGTAAAATTACAAC
>DASYCT010000441.1:0-4192 GCA_036500065.1 Chitinophagaceae bacterium
TTGGGAATTTGGCCTTTTATTACAATATTTTTAAACGCCCCTCATCGGTTAACCTCCGTAAGGCGGATATGAGGGACAAAATTTAAAACATGGCAGAGATTAAACCAGATGAGATATCTGCGATTTTACGCCAGCAACTGAGCAACTTTAATGTTGGCGCTGACCTGGAAGAAGTAGGTACTGTATTGCAGGTGGGTGATGGTATCGCCCGTGTATATGGATTGAACAATGTTCGCTCGGGTGAACTGGTGGAATTTGAAAACGGTGTGAAAGCGATTGCGCTGAACCTGGAAGAGGACAATGTGGGTGTGGTATTGATGGGCGAAAGCGGCGATATTAAAGAAGGCGCCAAGGTGAAAAGAACCGGTAAGATCGCTTCTATTAAAGTAGGAGAGGGTCTTTCAGGCCGGGTTATCAATACCCTGGGTGATCCCATCGACGGGAAAGGCCCTATTACCGGTGAGCTGTACGAAATGCCGCTGGAAAGAAAGGCGCCGGGTGTAATTTTCCGCGAACCGGTAAAGGAACCGCTGCAAACGGGTATCAAGGCCATCGACGCTATGATCCCCATCGGCCGCGGTCAGCGTGAGCTGGTCATCGGCGACCGCCAGACCGGTAAAACCGCTATTTGCGTAGATACCATTATTAACCAGAAGGAGTTTTACAAGGCAGGCAAGCCTGTATATTGTATATATGTAGCCATCGGCCAGAAAGCATCCACCATTGCGGGTGTGATGAAAACGCTGGAAGAGCATGGCGCTATGGCATATACCACCATCGTAGCGGCTTCCGCGAGCGATCCTGCTCCGCAGCAGTTCTACGCTCCGTTTGCCGGCGCTGCTATCGGCGAATTCTTCCGCGATACCGGTCGTCCTGCGCTGATCATATATGATGATCTGTCCAAGCAGGCGGTGGCTTACCGCGAGGTGTCCCTGCTGCTTCGCCGTCCTCCCGGCCGTGAAGCGTATCCCGGGGACGTGTTTTACCTGCACAGCCGTTTGCTGGAAAGAGCGGCCAAGGTAATTGCCAAGGACGAAGTGGCAAAGAAAATGAACGATTTACCCGAATCCATCCGTCACCTGGTAAAAGGCGGGGGCTCGCTGACGGCCCTCCCGATTATCGAAACGCAGGCGGGTGACGTATCGGCTTATATACCTACCAACGTGATTTCCATTACCGACGGGCAGATATTCCTGGAGGGTAACCTGTTCAACGCAGGTATCCGCCCGGCTATCAACGTGGGTATCTCGGTAAGCCGTGTGGGAGGTAATGCCCAGATCAAGTCCATGAAGAAGGTGGCCGGTACGCTTAAACTGGACCAGGCCCAGTACCGCGAGCTGGAAGCCTTTTCCAAGTTCGGGGGTGACCTGGATGCCGCCACTAAGTACGTGATCGACAAGGGCGCACGTAACGTGGAGATACTCAAGCAATTGCAATATTCCCCCATGTCGGTTGACAAACAGGTAGCCGTTATTTACCTTGGTACTCAAGGTATTATAAGGGATGTGGCCGTTCGCCGGGTAAAGGAGTTCGAAGAGCAGTTTCTGCTGGAAATGGAGACCAAATTGCCCGAAGTGCTGGCGGAATTCAAGAAAGGCAACCTGCCCGAGGATGGTCTGAAGCGGATGGTTGAATTAGCCAAAAACATCATACCGGCATTCAAATAGAGGGTTTTCATCTATTTTATCAAAGCGATCTTCAAAAAAGATCGCTTTTTTTGTGTCGTGGAAACCACCGGTTTAGGTCCCAAATCCGGAATTTTCCCGGTTTTTGGGGAGTCTGGGCTTGCAAGATCGGAAAATACGGATCATCTTTGCACTGTTGATATGTACAAACGATTAGGCAGGTTCAAATAACAAGTATCCAGATTTAAGAACAAACACTGACCTAATCACAAAATCCAACTCCTCCGGCCAATACGGCCACTCCAATCCTCCTTACAAAAACATAGTTTCCAATTCTCCTATGGGTATTTTTCGCACCCTTTAAAAATTAAACTATGATCCTTTTGTACCCAGGCCTTTCGGCTAAACGCATTTCTTTGTCTAACATCTTCCGTTTTGCTTTTGTAAGCATCTTTTTCATCTCTTTTTCAGTTTCTTCTTTTGCACAGGTTTTGTCTTTTCAACACCCTACCCTTGAATCAGGTGTTGCCGGACAAGATGGTGCCACTTACCGTTTTTCGCATGTAAATGATACTACCGATGCACTGGTATTTATCAACGGTCGTTCTTCTTCTTTGGTTGCCCTGGTAACCATCGATGATACTACTTCTGGTTATAAGACCGCTTTTCAACCGATTGTTACGTATAATAATAATGTTGCCAGTTCTGCAACTGACTGGTGGATGGACTTTGGTATCGAGTATGTAAAGACCGGTACTACCCAGGGTGTTTCTTTGATGAGTATGACGGGTTCTGCCCTGGACGTTGATGGTAACGGTTCTTCGATTGCCGAGTATGTTTCTTTCTATTATATGCAAACGTATTCACTGGCTGCCAACACGCAGATGACTATTTCCAACCTGCTGGAATTTGTGGGTGGCATTTTTGGCCTGATTGGTGAAAAGTTTGTTGGTTCTGATATTAATTATCCCGGTATCGACAGCGCCAACAACGGTGTAATGGTAAATACCATTTATGCGAAAGTTAACTACTTCCGTGTAAGGACAGGCGCACAGAGCACGAATGCAGGTCCCGGTTCTACCCGTGATTATTCTTTTGCTTTCTCTACGGTTGGTGCCGCTGCCAATGCCCTGCCTGTTGAACTGATGTCTTTTAATGCAACCCTGGCTCCTAAAGGTGTCGCTTTAAGCTGGGCTACTGCTAAAGAAATGAATTCAAGCAACTTTGTAATCGAACGCAGCTTTGATGGTGTTGAATTTTCTGATGCCGCTATGCTTTTTACCGAAAGCGAAGGCAACAGCAACCAGGAGCTGGATTACAACTATACTGATAAACTTAATACTGCCAACCAGGGTCTTATTTACTACCGTCTTCGTATGGTAGACAAGGACGGGAAGTTTGCACGTTCGGCTGTTGTAGTGGTAAGAACGGGTGCAGCTGCTGAAGCTCCTGTTGTGAGTGTGTATCCTAACCCTGTCGTGAATGATGTTTTCGTAGCAGTTCCTGCTACATGGCAGAACAAGCCGGTATCTGTTGAAGTGTATAACAACAACGGTCAACTGGTGAAACATGTAAGCAATTCAAGCGCAGGTCAGACAGAGATGGTAGATGTGAAAAGTTTGACCAGCGGCATATACATAGTACGTGTGAGCAACGGAACACAGATCGCTACCCAAAAGATCGTAAAGGCTAATTAATTAATTCAAACGCATAGTTTTAAAGGGTACGATCAACACAGCCTGGCATATTTATGCCGGGCTTTTTTGTGCCTGTCGTCGCCCTGCCTGTTGATCGAAGAGGGGGTGTTGGAAGGGATGAGGTTTTAATGAAAAACGGTGAGCCGCCCTAAAGGGCGACCCACCGTTTTTCGTTGGGTGCCCGACCAGGGTGGGTCGCCCTTTCCTGGCGGTGTCAAAAGAGGGCGGCTCACCCTAAGAGTTGGAAATCAATGCGAAGACAGGCTGATTTTTTGAAGGGGGTGGGTGCGATGCAGCAGCAGCGCGATAAGTTAGATTTAGGGCACCCATAGCGGGTTAAACCCCCAAAGCAATGAAAAAAGCAAAAATTATGTTGATGGCGACTATCGCGCTGGCAGTAGCCGGGGCCGGGTTGGCGTATAAAGCGAAGGAGGCAAGCCCGGTAAATATTTGTTACACCACAGACCTGGACGGGGATACGCATACGTGTAATCTCGTTTATGAGCCAACAATTGAGCCGGTGGATAGTTTTGCAATGTATTATACCTTTACTGATGATACCGCTCAATGCAAAAAAGGTATTCCCTGCAGTTCATATACTATTGTACGATAACGATTGGGCTTAGCTTTACACTGAAACAAATAAGAACATCAATACAAACAATTATCGTCTCAAGCATACTTCTCTCTCTCTTTGCCGCCTTCCATAGCCTTGTCATTTGAAATATCGGCTTTGTTCAGTAAATCGGTTGTTAGTGAATTACGAACAAACATCAAAAATAAACTTGTAACAGCTTGGCACCCAGCCCTGTATCTTCAATGCCTCTTATTTCTTGTCAAAAGGCCTTTATAGCTCCCACAATTAATAAA
>DASYCT010000442.1:0-7881 GCA_036500065.1 Chitinophagaceae bacterium
GCTGGCCGATATTTCGGTTAGTAAAACCAATCCCCGTAAATTAATTGATGAGGTAGGCCTGCAGGAGCTGATCGATTCAATCCGGGAAAAAGGCGTTATACAGCCTATTCTCCTGCGCGCCAATGGCACGGCGGGGAAATATGAGTTGGTCTGCGGCGAACGCAGGTACCGGGCTTCAGTTGCAATACAGGTAGCATTTAAAAGCAGGAATGAAATTCCTGCGTATATCCGCGAACTGACCGATGACGAAGCGTTCGACCTGCAGATCACAGAGAACCTACAACGCAAAGACGTTCATCCTCTTGATGAAGCGATTGCCTACAAGCGTCTCCAGGATAAGGATCCGGCACGTAATACCGTGCAGGAAATGGCCACCAGGTTTGCAAAGTCGCAAGCCTACATCACACAGCGGCTTTCCTTTAATAACATGATCCCGGAGTTCCAGAAGGAATTCTACGAAGGCAAGTTCGCAACAGGTCATGCAGTGCTCCTTTCCAGGCTTACCAAGGAGGATCAGTTCCGGGTTAAAAAAGAAGCCCGCGGAGGGTATTATTTCAATACTGTTGACGGACTTTATGAATGGATCGAGCGCAATATTGTGCATAACCTGGGTAAGGCCAATTTCAAGCAGGATGATGCTATACTATACCCTGAGGCCGGAGCGTGCCTCACTTGTCCAAAAAGGACCGGATCAAATCGCCTCCTTTTCCCAGATATCAAAGAGAACGACCGGTGCATGGACGCCAAATGCTTTGCTAAAAAGTCAGACCTGATTTTCCAGGTAAAGCTGAGGGAAATTATAGAGACCAGGCCCGAGGTGCAAATGATTATGAGCAGCAATCATGACTCGGACAAGGAAGCCGTTAAGCTCACCGAATCCCTGGGCGTGAAAGTCCTTAAAGACGGCGCCTGGGAAACATACAGCAATCGTGGGCATACAAAAAAGGCAAAAGGCTTCTATCTGAACGGGTATCATAAGGGCGAGATCGCTGATATTTATTTGCCGGGTAAGGATAAGGACGGGAAGAAAATAGAAGGCCCTGAAAAGCCGGCGGCCGTTCAGATCGCAGAGATCAATGAAAGAGAGAGACGAAACAAGGAACTCGATCTCGAGAAAGTTCACAAGGTTACCCTGGAGAAACTGCAATTGGTAAAAGACCTGAAGAATCCGCAGTGCAAACTGAAGTCTCCCTGGGACCGTGCAATTATGGTTTTTCTGCTTCTGACGGAGGCGGCGGATTATCAGGCCCGGGACAAAATCAAGTCTGCTCTTAAAACCCTTCCGAAACAGCCCGCCTACAGTGCCCGCGGTTACAAGTTCGACTATTTTGAGAAGCTGGGTAAGATCTCTGATAGCGAAATCAATTTCATCATCCGCACCATTTGTCTCGAAAAATACGGCAATCCAAAAATCATTAATAGCATTGACGAAAAAAGCACGACGCTCAGGTTGATTGCGTCCTATGCCGGCATCGATCTCAAAAGCATCGAGGCGGCGCAGGCTGACATAGCCGTTAAACGGCAGGACCGGGTTAAGAAACGCATTGCGGACCTGCAGGTGAAGAAAAAAGAATCGGCATCAAAGAAACCAAAAGCAGCGGCAGCCGCTACCGCAAAGGTTTCTGTGAAAAAGGTTGTTACCAAAAAGAAGAAATCAAAATAATGGGGATTCAAAAAATTGTCTTCAACAAGAAGCGGGTAGCCTTCATAAAGGCAAACCGGCTTAAAATGTCGGGTATCGAAATCGGCAAGAAGCTGGGTGTATCCGGAAGTAAAATATATACCTGGCTTGCCGAACAGCGGTTGACCGTACCCCGGAAATACTCCATCATGTTCCGCGGCCAGAAGATCAGGGAGAAGGTCAGCTTCACTCCAGCGGAGGACCGGATAATTAAGAAGAGTTATCTCACGGTCCCCGTGAAACGGCTGTCTGTAATATTAGGCCGGGTTGGCGAGACAGCCTTACATCGACGAATGAGGCAACTTGATCTGGTCATACCGCGGAAGATCATTGAACAGCGCAAAAAAGACAGCCGAATTAAGAAAGGCCACGTCCCAATGAACAAGGGTAAGAAGATGGCCGAATACTGCCGGCCGGAGGTAATCCGCAAAATAAAGAAGACACAGTTCAAAAAAGGGATCATCCCGAAGAACACGCTTTATAACGGCTGCATAGTCATTCGGAAAAGGCAGAACCGGCCAGGCAGTAAGGCTTACAAATGGATCCGGATCCGCAAAGGGTATTGGGAACAGCTTCATGTCCATATCTGGAAAAAGAAGCACGGCCAGGTCCCGGACGGAAAAATCATTGTTTTCCTTGACGGAAACACCATGAATGTTACACTCAAAAATCTGAAGTGCATTACCCGCCAGCAGCACTGCGAAAATACCCGGAACAGCGACGGCTGGATTGCCATGAGCATGGCCCACGAAAAGGGAGCCAGGGGAAAAATAAACAAGGGACTGCAGAAGCGCCTGCTGCAGAACAAGGAGCTCATTGAATTAAAAAGAACGCAGTTATTATTACAACGTACAATAAAACAAAAACAAAATGGAGAATAATTCATCGGGGCAAAGTCAGACAGCCGAGCTCAGAAAGGTAATGTTTGACCAGATCAGGCGGTTAAACAATCCCGACCTGGATCTGGATAAGGAACTGAAACGCGCGAACGCTATCACATCTGTCGGCAATGTGATAGTCAATAGTGTGAAGGTCGAGCTGGATTTCGTTCGTGTCACCCGGCAGGTACCGGGAAAGAACGGATTCGGAAGTAAGGGAATTGAGGACTCAAAACCTGCCGGCAAAACCAAACAGCTGGGCCATGGAAAATAATTTTTCTTTCATAGAACTGCACATCATCCGAATGCAGATGTCGCGGCGATCAGTTGAGGATATTGCGGTTCTCCTGGGTAAACCCTTTCAGCAGGTCTCGGACTATGTTCGGGCTATAACCAAAGGCAATCCTACCGAGTATGAATTGAAGCATCCGCCAAAGCTGCCGAAGCCAAAAAAAGAGAAAAAAATAATTTCCAAGATTATTCGCCGGGGACCTGCCGGCAAAGGCCGTCCGGCGCCAAAGGTGGAGCGCAGTTATAAAACGATCGACCGTGACATGACCAGCATGGTATCCATCCGGATAGACCGCAAAACGGTGGTCTTTGCTAAGGCAGGGTCGGACCTGGACGCGATCAGGCGCAAATACCTGGAGCGTGCTCCAGGCTTCCTGCAACCAGACAACCCCTCAAAAGTTGTAAGCAAATTCAAGTAATAAAAATAAAACCTCCCATTATGTCAAAAGCAAAAAAGTCAAAGGAAACCGAACTCAGCAACGCTCCCGAAACCTTCACTAAAAATGAGGACAGGAATTTCGAGATCGTCGAAGCCCAAATCAAGGACGACTTCTGCCATTATTCTTTCCGGATCATCAAGGGAAAGACGGCCGGCTTCACCTTTAAGGTCATTGGTGCCGGGATCATCGAGGATGATATGCGCAAGGCCTTCGCAAAACAGAATGTACATCTGGCCATTATTGATGATGTGTTCAAATATTCCGAAATAGAAATAGAGGACCTTGGCAAAATGCATGGCCATGAGCTGGCCGTCCTGTTCCACGTGAATGGTTTTAAAATTAAGGGAGAGGGGGACGACGAGTCCGTAATTCTGAAAGGAACCAAATATGTGTCCGCCGGCGGAAGGCTGGAGATCGAATCACCAAAGATTTCCCTGGACAGTTTCTCCTCCTACAAATGGTATAAGGCGCTGAAATATGCCGTTGATGTCTCCAGGGAAGAGGTCGCCCTGTATGCGGAAGGTAAGTTCACCCTTCCGGAAAAAGACGACGAGCCGGAAGTCGGGCTAAAGCAAACGAAATTGAAGTTCGCCCAACCTGCGGATGCAGAGGTGGAAGATACTGACTTTGCAAATGCGGCCCTGTGAGCTTTACACCCAGGCCATATCAGAATGAAGCCATCCGGCAGGCAGTTGATTTCTTCCATAGCACGAAGAGATTTAACGCCCTGGAGATACTGCCTACCGGATCCGGGAAGAGCCTGGTGATAGCTAATATCGCCAGCCGCCTGCAGGGCAATACGGTGGTTTTCCAGCCCTCCAAGGAAATCCTGAAACAGAACCTGGAGAAGTTTATATCCTACGGTTTCCGGGCCGGTGTGTACTCGGCATCGGCCGGCATGAAACATATCGACAAGGTAACCTTTGCCACGATCGGAAGTGTGGCCAGGAAACATCACCTGTTCAGGCAATTCCAGAATATCATCGTGGATGAATGTCACCTGGTGAACGCGGAATCAGGCATGTATAGGGATTTCATCCACGCCATTGAAGAATCCAAGGTCCTCGGGTTGACGGCCACCCCCTACCGGCTACATTCCGGGTTTGAAGGCGCCCAGCTGAGGTTTCTGAACCGCACCCGGCCGAAGATATTTAACCAGGTCATTTACTATGTGCAGAATGATGTGCTGTTTAATGCCGGGCACCTGGCCAGGCTGGAATACTTCAGCTTCGATATCATCAACCGGAACATGCTGCAGATGAATACATCGGGAACGGACTTCACGGACTCCTCCCTGAAAGAGTATTACCGGGCGATCGATATGCCGAAGATTACTATCGGATATGCCAACCGTCTACTGGCTAAACGGAAGAATCTGCTGGTATTCTGTTCGCTGATATCAGAGGCGATGGCTGTATCTGCTGGCATTCCAGGATCGGTTGTTCTAACGGGGGAAACGGAGCAGTCCTTACGGGATAAAATCTTAAAACAGTTCCGGTCCGGGGTGATCACCTGCGTGATCAATGTGGGTGTACTGACCACCGGTTTCGATTATCCGGAACTGGAGGCGGTGCTGATCGCCCGGTCCACGATGTCCCTGGCGCTGTATTACCAGATCGTGGGCCGGTGTATGAGGCCCCATCCGGATAAGGCCTCGGCCTGGGTGGTTGACCTGGGTGGCAACATTAAATTCTTTGGCAAGATAGAAACCATGAAGATCATGCAGGACCACCGCGGGCTTTATTATGTTTCCAACAATGGCCGCCAGCTCACGAACGTAACCTTTCAAAAAAACTGATTATGAATGAATCTGAATCAACCCACAAGCATCACCTGGAACTTTTCATGTACCGGATATGGCAGATGCGTGAAGCACAGAAGATTTATTTCAAGGATAGGACCAATGAAAACCTAAGGAATAGCCTCGGCCTGGAAGCCCAGGTGGATAACGCCTTAAAAAAGCTACAGATTATGGGTTATTCAATGGAAGAAATTAAGAAAGCAGAGCAGCAGAAAATGTTTTAAATAATCCAAAATGGGTCGGCATCTTAAGAAAGGCCTTGATTATTTCAATATCGATTGTGTTCAGGAGGACAGCCTTAATTACCTGGAAGCGAAGCACGGCATCTCGGGGTACGGAGTACTTGTTAAGCTGTGGCGTAAAATCTATATGATTGAAGGGTATTACTGCGACTGGTCCGAAAAAAATATATACCTGTTTGCAAAAGAAGTTGGTCTTGAGGTTGACCAGGTTAAAACCATAGTGGAAATGTGTTTTTCTGAAGGCATATTTCATGAGGAAATGTATAAAAAATATGGAGTATTAACCTCTCATGGTGTTCAGAGGCGGTGGATGAAGATAGTTTCTGACGCCAAAAGAAAGGATTGTCAAATTGATGAAAACTTGTTGATAACCGGAAAAACTCTTGACGAAAAGCGATTTACTCCGGAGGAAATGACTAAAACTCTGGATCAAAGTACACAAATGAAAGAAGAGGAAAGTAAAGAAGATAAAAGTAAAGCACTATTGGCACCTGCGGTGCCGGCCGAGTCAAAAATTATAAAACGGTTTGTGGCTCCAGAAAGGAACCAGGTTCGTGATTTTTACCTGTCCACAATGGGTAACACCCAATCTCCAGGATCCTGGCCGGCGGACAAATGCAGGATGGAGGCGGATACCTGCTTTGACCACTATACAGCAAACGGATGGGTACAGGGCCGCGGAAAGCCGATAAAGGATTGGCAGGCTGCATGCCGGAACTTCATCAGAAATGAATTAAAGGGAACTTTTTCGCCAAAAAGCGAGACCAAAGCGCAGAAAAACAGCATACCTGTGCAGAAAATCGATACGGATATTCCAAAAATCGCGAAGGATCTAAACTACCTGTATGGTCAATTTCTTGAAAATCCGGACCATGTTACGATCATCAGCGTGGATCCTGCTCAGTACGACTATCTGAAGAGTGCCGGACGTCTTGCCTTCTCTGCAGAGGCGGTCGATGAAATTATGAAAGTTGCGGTCCGGACGATCAATGAGAAAAACCCACCATTCGACGACGCGAAGCTGAAAACGTACATGAAAAAACTCGGCGTAATTGAATTTTTTAACCATCTGAAATCATCAGGAAAGGAGGTTGTATTCGATGCCCAAAATTGATTTCATACAGAAAAGATATACCTGGTACGTCGGCATCGATACCGGCGTGAATACAGGCCTCGCTGTTTGGTGCGGCGAATCCAAAAGGTTATCCAGTGTGAAGACGGTTAAAATCCATAACGCCCTGGACGCCGTCCGCAGGCTAATTGAAGACTATCCCGGGAAAGTGGTGGTCCGCGTGGAAGACGCCCGCCTGCGAACCTGGATCCCGCGGGAAGCTACAGAATCGGCAGAGCGAGGCCGCAGGGAAGGCGCCGGGTCCGTGAAAAGGGATTGCTCGATCTGGGAGGACTTCCTCGAGGACCTGTGGGTGGATTACCAGCTTGTGGCACCCAAGAACAATAAAACCAAAGTGAAGGAAGCATATTTCCATTCATTGACTAAATGGGAGGAAAGGACTTCCGGGCACGCGCGCGACGCAGCCATGCTGGTTTATGGAATGTAGTATTGAACTATGGCTGAGAGGATCCCTGTTTCAGCGGCAGGACCTTACAATCCCCGAAAATGACGATAGGGTCGATTTTAGGACAAATTATGAGTTCCGGCAAATGGTGATCAATGCGGCGATTATGAAATTAAAAGCGATGTACCACAATCAGATCGACAAGTGCGGAAACATATGCCAGGTGGTCGTGGTGATGCCATCCAGGGTTCACCTGGTAGCGGATGAAGAAATTTAAACTATTGAATATGGAAAACGAAAAGCCACACGCAAAATTTCTGCTTCAGGTTGATCCCACCGGCCACGGTTCGCCGGTTGGTCTTGGAAGGATTGAAATATCCGGATGTAAGGCCTGCCTGGTTGAACTTCTCAAACATGCGCTGCTGCATTCTCCAGGAGCAAAGGAATTATTCAACCTGGCAGCCCGGGCTGCAAACGCCGAAACAGCAAAAGCGGCAGAAAAGAAACCATCGATTAACCCAAACTTAAATTAACATGCAACTCGCTAAAAACTTCTCAATTGAATCGGTCGATTACGCCGGCCAGGGTAATGCCATCCTCGGGATCCGGGATGCGGGGAAAACCTACACCGGCCTCAAGGCCGCTGAGGAACTTCTGGACTCGGGCATACCGATTATCGCGTTCGACCCGGTTGGTGTCTGGAAAAATCTGAAGGTGGGCACCGGATCCCACAAAGGATACCCGATCGTGGTCGCCGGCGGGGAAGGGTCTGATATCCGTCTGACACCCGTCAATGCGGCAGATATTGTCCGGGCTGCGATGAAGGAAAACATCAGCCTGGTGATTGACCTGTATTCTCCGGAACTGATCAATAAATCTACCTGGATCCGGATCGTGCAGGAAACCGTGGACCTGTTGATGTATGAAAATAAAGCTCACGGTATGCGTCATATCTTCCTGGAAGAAGCGGCCGAATTCATTCCCCAGCGTCTGCAGCCCCAGCATGCCCGGGTATATGCATCCATCGAGCG
>DASYCT010000443.1:0-13905 GCA_036500065.1 Chitinophagaceae bacterium
AAGGGTCAGGATCGCTTTATTGCCACCGGGAGCTATATCGTTTTTAAACTGGTTGGCGATGACCGGTCGTGGTTTGGGAGGTGCCTGGCGACGCCAGAGAAAGGTGCTAAGGCCGAATAAAAGGAAGACTGCGGCGGCGACGCTGTAGCGCATGATTGGCCGGATTGCGGGGCGTCTTTGAATGACGGCTTCACCACCGGGGGTGGCGTCCTGCAGGTATTTTTCCAGTTTGCCTTTGTTGAGCAAATGAAAAAAGACCTGCAATTCTTCGGGACTGGCGGTACCGGCGATGTAGCGATCCACCAGTTGTTTATAAGCATCTTTCTTTCTCATCTACCATAGGACGGGAGAAAGGGGCGGACAGGACATAGTGAGGGAGAAAAATATTTTAGAAATGGGAGGAAGAAGAACGGAAAAGGGCTAATAAAGGTAGCAGTACGCCGAGGGAGCCACCGAATTCGGTTTCGGCGGCGCTGCGGAATCGCTGGAGGGCCTGTACCATGTGATTACGGACGGCATTGCGGGAAATGCCGAGGGCGGCAGCCACTTCCTCGTAGGATTTGGCCTGTTCGCGGCAGAGCAGGAATACCTCGCGGGAACGGGGCGGCAGGGCATCGAGGGTGCGGCGGATAAACAGGCGGTAATCTTTTTGCAGGGCTTCGTCTTCGAAGAAACCCGGATGGTCATGAAAATGGCGGGCTATCTCGCGTTTTACGATGTCCGATTTGCCGGCGGCGCGGAGGGTGTCGATGGCCTGGTTGCGGGAGAGTTGGAGGAGGTAAGGCAGAAAATGTTGTACGGCGGGCAGTTTATCACGCTTTTCCCAGATTTTAATAAAAATGTCCTGTGCGAGGTCGCGGGCCAGTTCGGGGGATTTGACGTATTTCAAAACGAGTTTGGAGACGGTGTCGTAGTAGTGGAGGTACAGGGATTTATAGGCAGCTTCGTCGCCGGCGGCGAGTGCCGCTAGTAGTTTTCTCTCATCGTATAGTAACGGGTCAGTCAAGATCGCAGTTAAAATGGTCTTAAGGAATAAGGAACAAAGCCGGGCATCAATATTAAGAAATTTTGGGGTAAAAACGGGCGGATGTTTAAGGAAGGCGGCGGATACTGAGGCGGCGGCGCCACAGCACGGCAAGGAGGAGAAGTAATAAAAGACCGGCGACGATCCAGGGCCACGCTGACGGGCGGGGATAATCGATAGGATCGGTTTTGCCGATGACGATGGAAGCGGCCCAGTAATAGGGCAATAGTTTTTCGCGGCTGCCGGAGGTGCGGATAAATTCCAGTTTGGCTTTTTGCAGGGCGAGGTCTATGGGCATGTGTTGGGAAAGGTATTTGTAAAACAATTCGGTGATGCGATACGTGGCCGTGTTGTCGATCGACCAGAGATTGCTAACCGAAGTGGGGATGCCAAGGGCCGCAAAGCCACGGTTGAAGCTGAAGACGCCTTCGCCGCGGTAAAACCGGCCGTTGGCGGTTTCGCAGGCGCTGAGTACGATTAACCGGGTGGCCGGTTTGTTTTCGGGAATGAGATCGGAAAGGTAGAGGGCCGAATCGGCAAAGTAAATGACCGGTTCTTTATTACTGCTGCTATCACAGGAATGGGTATAGAGTTGTATGACGCGGTAATTCGAAAACTCGCGGCGGAAGCGATCGCGGGTAGCCGCCCCCGAAAGCAGGTTGAGCGAGGGGCTGAAATAGCCGCTGATGGTTTGCAGCGACCGGTCGCTGCCCTGCAAGGCCGCTAGTTGCAGGACCGGGTTGTATTGTACCGGCGCCACACCAAGGAAACTGCCTGCGGGAGTGGTTTCGGGCGTTACAAAATTGTTTTGCAGGTAGCGTACTGAATACGTATAGCTAAGGGCATAGTTGTTTAAGAGATACCCGGGCACATGTGGGTCGGCATTGGTCGTTAATGCTTCCAGGGGGAAGCTGCGCCCGTCGGGCGATACGATGAGACGACCCGGCGGTGGGAGCTGACCTGCAAACAGCAGATCACAGAGCTGGTGGGCCTTTTGCATATACTCCGGGAACCGGCGGTTAAGCAGTGCGGGGTCAGCCAGGAAGGAAAGATACTCCTGCACGGCCTGGTCGTAGATGGTTTTATCGATGCGACGCAAGCTGTCGTGGTCCGCGGTAAGTAGCAGGGAATATACGGCGCTATCGCCATAAAATATTTCCAGCAGGCCGCTGTAATCCTTTAATAAGCCATTGCGGGTGTCCTGCAGCGTGGTAAACGAATTATCGATAAAGCCCTGGTAATAGAGGGGGTCGCGCAGTTTAATGCTCCGTTCGAGGCTATCGAGTTCCTGTTGACTGGCAAACAGGGCCGCTTTTATGTCCGTATAGCGGACCTTATCGTTGCCTACGCCTTCAAGATCCCGCTCCTGCTGTACGATTTTGCGCAGCAGCAGTCCGCGGCGGGCAATGGCATCGCCACCCCGCAAGCGTTGTTCCAGCAATTGATCGTTGAGCAGTACGGCACGGCTTTTTTCAAAGAAATAAAATGCGGCGCTGTCGTTGTGCTGGAGACAGCATACATCGATGGCATGTTCATAGAGGCGGCGGGTATCCTTTCGCCAGAAAAGACGCGACTGTAAATCGGACTGGATGGCATCGATTTGCCCGAGCAACTGGTCGGCCACGCGGTAGATGCGCAGCGCTTCGTTGAGCACCTTTTTATTGCCCGTGGCATGGCATTGACCCCGGTAGGCATCTGCTTTGTCGATCAGGAGACTGGCGAGGTAGTGTATTTTTTTGTAGGTGGCAATGTTCTCTTCGGAGCTTTGCAGGATACCTGTTTCATCGCTGCCCGGCTTTACCTGGTTGAAGGCCAGTTGAAAATAGATAAAGGCCGAATCGAACCTGTTTTGCAGCACGTACACATTGGCGATATTGTCGAGTATGCTGGCGTCTTCGATGGAATCTACGCGGGTACGGAGAGCGGGCGGCCGGTTGTGCTGCAGGGCGGCGCGATAATATTGCAGGGCTTTGACGGGGTCATTGAAATAACTGAAATAGAGTTCGTCGCCGATCGTCTTAAGCGTTTGTTTGTAATAAAATTCTTTGCCCCGGGCCTGTTCGGATTGGAGTGCGAGGTTGAAAAAGGCAAGGGCTTTGCGGTCGTTGCGCTTGTGAAGCTGGACTTCGGCCAGTTCCACATAGATCAAACCAAGATAATTGGCGAGCCCGCTCTTTTTGTATTGCGCGATATTGCCGGTCAGCAATTGTTCCACCTGTTCAAAATCCTGCAGGCGCAGCAGGGATTCGATGCACCAGCCGCGGCTGCTGGCGGCAATGTCCTCGCCTACGGCGGTGGAACTGCCGGGGGTAGCCTCGTATTCTTTTGCCAGGCGCTCGCAGGTTTGGGCATCGGACACACAGCGGTGGTAGTCGCCGATGTCGAATAAATATTCCACGCGTGCATACAGGCAGCGGATACAGGCGATATCGGCGCTTATATGCAACTGTAAGGCCATGTCGATGCAGCGGTCTTCCGCTTTTCTTTTTTCGGGCAGGTTGTGCAGCAGGCCGTATAGTTCCGAGAGAAAATAATAATTGGTGACAATCTGGCGGCGATTGATGGAAAGGTTGTCGAAATGGTCTGTGATAAGTTGGCTGGCTTTGGTGTAATAAACGATAGCCCGGGTGTAATCGGACTGGTACCGGTAAAGCGTGCCGATGCGACGAAGTAAAAATTCGCGGGTGGAATCACTGCCGCAGGGGCAGCGGCTGACAAGGCTGTCGTAGCGGAGCAGTTGCCGGATCTGCTCCGTTGTGTCGGTAACGGTATTTCTTAGTAAAAGCACTTGCCTGCGCACGGCATCGTTGTCGGGGCATTGTGCCCGTGAGACCATGGTGTGCAACACACAGCAGCAAATCAGCAGGAGTATCCGTGTCGGCATCGATCCAATGTAATTAAAAAGTTTCACCCACGCGCTGTAAGGAGGGGGTAATGCGCAGAGCCTCGTCGATTATTTTTTGCAGGTTGGGCATTACACCTATTTTATCGACAAAGCTGCCGCGGGCGGAAGGCGTGCCGAAATGATCGCTTGCCAGCAGGCTGCGCATCTGCCGGGGATTGAGACGGAAATGGAGATTGGCCTCGGTAATGCTTTGCAACAGGATGGCCGCGCCCGCGATAATGGCCGCTGCTGCGGAGGTACCTCCAAAGGTTCCGGTATAGGTGTTGATGGCCATGCCGGAGGAATGGGGGTAGTTGCCCGCGGTGGCCACCTGTTCGCCCCAGGCATAGCAGTTGACGCGGCGGCCGTAGTTGGAGCAGGGAAGCCGCATGTGCGGCACCGTGTGGGAAGCGGCGCCGACGAGGATGGCGCCTGAATCAAGGTATTGTTCGCTTAACGGATCTAAAACGGGCCTGTCTTCCACCATAAACAAATCCAGGTCATTGCCTTCCGGCGCCTCTGTACTGCCGTTGCCAGCCGGCTCAATAACGATGATGCCCATGGCATCGGCAAGGCGAATGGCCTGGAAACAGGCCTCGTGAATTTCGACGGGCCAGGTTTTAGTGACAGTTGTAGTATAAAATGTTTGTGCTTCCAGTAATAAGACATCTCCGGGCTGCAGGTGGCCGATGGCCGCCATGATGGCATCGGCGGTATTGAAGACCCCGTCGGGCCGCCATTGTGAAACGACATAACCAGCGGCATCCGGAGCTATGCCAACGCAACCGGTATTGTTGGGTTGCAGACCGAGCACGCCAAGAACGGCGGCGCCGTGGCTGGCAAAGCTATCGGAATTGATGCCTGTTATGGGCAGGGTACGCAGGGTGAGGGCTTCATGGTGTTGCTGCCATCCCTGCTCGATATCGATGAAACGTATGCTGCCGCCTCTCCCACCCTGCCATTTCCAGGCATGCAGTATATCGAGGCCTTCGGGAGCGGGGCCTAAATAACCCTGCCGGTTTAGCGCCTGCAGTGAGGGATGGGACGTGCCCGGGGCCGGAAGAAAACCCAGTTCCAGGTAGGCGAGTTCAACAGCATCGAGCGTGGTAAGGCGCTGCACGAGATGTTCCGTTCTTACTTCGGGGAGACAGGAAACGGCATAGTAGGCATTAAAGTCCGGGGCCCGGTACCCCGGAGCCGATTGCCTTGCTTTGTTCACCCACCGGGAAATCGTTTCTGTGTCCACCGAGGTAAATAGCCGGTGGAGCGTGGTACCGGGATGCAGGGCGAGTATTTCCTGTACGAGCGCACGGGGTCCTGCGCCTGCTTCCCGGAGTTTGATCACCACCCGGCAAAGAGAACGTTTATCCATCCACGTATTGTTTGCTTTCTCATTCGCTGTCCAAATCGTCCATCGACGGCGGGGGCGGCGGTGGAGGAGGCGGCGGATCTATGGAAAGATCGTCAAAGCCGCCGGGAGGAGGCGCCATGAACATCTCCTGGTGCTGTTCCTGCGTCTTGTTTGAACCGGCTTGTGGTTCTGATGCAATGTTTAAACTGGCGTGCATTTTCGTGCGCGGCCTGGGATGCAGGAAAAAGGTAACCGACTCATATACTTCGGCAACTTTGGGGTTGTCGGGAGTATGTTTATCTTTCTTTTCCCATTTAAAATATAGGGCATGATCTATCGTGCCGCTGCGCACTTTTTCATCATAGAATGAAAGGTAGCCTCCAACAAACAATTCATAATTTTTCTTCCCGCGGGGAGTGATTTTGAATTCCGGCGACAGCTTGATGTGCTCCCACACACCAAAGTGATCCTGCAGTTCGGACTGGCTTATGTACCGGTAACAGGCTTTATCTACCCGGGTTTCCTTTTTTTTAGCCGACTCGGGGTCGTCGACAATTTTTGCCCACTTCATGATGTGACGTTTTATAGGTGATAAAATAAGATTACCACTTGCTGAGCCATTTTTTTGCAACGTCGCTCTGGTCCAAATCTTCCTGCACTACCTGTTGCAGCAGCTCTTTTGCCTTTTGTTGATCGCCAGGCATACTACGTTTCATTAGAGTGAGGGCATAATAGAATTTTCCTGGGTTGGAATAAAGTCCGGGGTACTGTTCCAGTTGCCGGAAATAAGCCAGTGCTTGGTCGTATTCCTTTAGTTCGAGGGAAACAATACCCGCAAATTCTTTTGCTTTTATATCCGAATCATTTTTTGCAATCATGCTTTCAAACTGCCGGAGGGCCTGTTCGGGCTTACCTTCATTGTACAGCCGGAGGCCGGTCTGCAGGCTGTCCGGGCGGGTGTCCATCTTCACGCTCAGGGTCTTAAACCTGTCCTGTTCATACGCCGCGGCCAGTTGTTGGGGGGCTACGGGTTTTAATCCTATTATCCAACCGATGATCAGCGCCGCCAATATGGCGGCGGCAGCAGCATAAGGCATCAATCTTCGTACCAATGAGGGGCTCTTATGGATATGTTCTTCATTATATTTCTGGTACAGTTCGCCGAAGCGTTGTTTTTTTTCCGGCAGCAATTGCTCCCTGGCCGCGCGCACCGAAGCGCAGTAGAAGGCTACGGTGTCCGCAAAGGGCGCGTCGGTGAGCACCCGTTGTTCAAAGCGCCCGGTTTCTTCCGCCGGGAGGGCGCCTTTAAAATAATCGTCAATGTATTCGAGATCTTGCATTTGAATTTCTCATGTTCGTTTATATAATTGCCGCAGGCGTTCCATGCAACGCAACCGGCTGGTTTTGACCACATCGGCTGTTTTATAGTTCATGCTACCGGCTATTTCCCTGTCGCTGTAGCCATCGGCCGATAAATGTAATAATTCACGACAGGGGTTGCCCAATTCATTGAGCCGTTGCTTCAGCAGGTCGATATCCGATTGATCTACCAGTCGCTGGATAACCGATTTTGTATCGTCGGACAACTGGAACAGCATATCGGTTATAGAGGCTGTTTGATGGATACTGCTCTTATTGGTCGTTTTTTTGCGGACGAGGTCAACACATTTGTTATTAAAAATCTGGTAAAGCCAGGTTTTCAGGGAGGACCTGCCTTCAAAAGAGCCGTTGGTAATTTTTTCTATGGCTGATAAAACGGTATCGGAGTAGGCATCGCGGGCATCTTCTTCGGCCAGGCGGTATTTGCGGGCGCCTTCTTTGACAAAATATGCGTAGGAATTGAATAAAAGCTCTTCGCCTTTGCGCCTGTTGCCATTATCCTGCAATAAATTATGGATGATTTCCCGGTCGGCCTTGTACAAGGAGGTGGCTGGATAAGACATAACAATTTGTTCCCCTGCAATAAAACTACAAAAAAATGTTGGATTGCCTGTTTCCTTTTTCTCCCCTGCAACGTCTACTATTATTGCTACTCCCATTGATGAAGATTTGAATATCCATCCGTTAAACCATTCCCCCTACCTGCAGCCTTTTGTAGTGCAGAAACCAGTTTTTACCATACCAATTAAATGCCTTCATCATGAAAAAAGCAAAAACTATGACCAAAGATGTGATGGTTCGCGGCGATTCACGCGAAGTAATGATCGACTATTATAACGGAAAGCTGCTGGAGCTGGAAGATGATCTGAACGATCTAACCATATTGCAGCATCCGATACAGATACAAACCATTTGCGGCAAGATGATGGCCATTAAAAACATGCTTGCCGGCATGAAGCCGGCGGCAAGGCCTGTGCTGATGCGGTAAGCCACGACTGATAGGGTATGGCATGACACGCAAATGTTGGCAGAGGTATCTCACCAGGTCATGACATCCCTTATCAGTTTTGTACTTACCCAGTTCCCACCTGAAATACAGGCTTTTCTGCCTGTCCTGGTCCAAGACTTATTCCCTCGTGGAATAAGTCTTTTTTTATTATCGCCTCTTTACAATTATTTTAGGATATGGAATAAACCTCCGGGGGTGCTCCAACGTATATATGTAGTAAATCAACGTGTATGAGAATGTTTCTTCTGATCTTAACGGTTTTGTCGGGTTTGTGGACCGGCAGTTGTGCACAAACGCAGACGAAAAATTACACTGATCCTCCCAAAGCGGGTTCCAAAACGCAATATCCCCTGAAGCTGAGTGATGCCGAATGGAAGGCAAAGCTGACGCCGGGGCAGTATTATATCCTGCGGCAGCAGGGCACAGAGCGGGCGTTTACGGGGCAGTATGATCATTTTTATAAAAAAGGTACTTATTACTCGGCGGCTTCGCTGCAACCTGTTTTCAGCTCGGATACCAAATTTGATTCGGGCACCGGCTGGCCCAGTTTTTATGCGCCTATTAATCCCGATGCCGTGCGGCTGGTGTTGGATAACAGTGATGGGATGGAGCGTTGGGAAGTAGTGGACAGCAAAAGCGGTTCGCACCTGGGGCATGTGTTTGACGACGGCCCTGCTCCTACCGGTAAGCGCTATTGTATGAATTCGGCCGCCCTGATTTTTGTGCCCGAAGGGGGCAAACCCCCGGTGAGCGCCAAAGAAAGCAATTAAATATTTTATATACCATGAAGTCATTTATAGGCACTTTCCTGTCGATTTTGTTGCTGGCCTCCTGTGCGGAAAGCCAGCAGCCCAAGACGGCCATTCCGCTGGGCGACCCCAAGCCTTCAAGCGGTAAGGAGGCGGTGGCCATGTTTTCCGAAGGCTGTTTCTGGCATTCGGAGATCGTTTTCCAAAGCCTGGTGGGCGTCCGCGATGCGGTATCGGGCTATGCGGGAGGTCATGACAGGAGCCCGAATTATGAAGCAGTGTGCACGGGGGAAACCGGTCATGCGGAGACGGTGCAGGTATTTTATGACCCGGCGAAGATTTCCTTTGCGACGCTGGTAGACGCCTTTTTTGCCAGCCAGGACCCAACCGAGCTGAACCGGCAGGGAAATGACGAGGGGACGCAATACCGTTCCATTGCTTTTTACAATAATGATACGGAAAAGCAGATCATACTGGCGGCGATTAAAAAGCTGACGGATGAAAAGAAATACCGGGATAAGATCGTGACGGAGGTATTGCCGGTGAGCAAGTTTTACCCGGCCGAGGATTATCACCAGGAGTATATTTATCATCATCCTGATAACCCGTATGTAAGGCAGGTGTCGATACCGGATTTTTTGGAGTTTAAGCGGGAGTTTAAGGAGGGGAGTTTTAAATAATCGATCCCACACGCCCGACACCCCACCCCCCGGCCCCCTAAAGGGGGAGAGCTGCCGCGCCGCGGGCTGCCCTGTGTGTTGGCGCTCCCCCTTTAGGGGGCCGGGGGGTGGGGTGTCGGGAGTTAGTGGACAAAAAGAGGGCATGGTGAGAATTCGGGGGCAAGTGGGTATGGTGGATTCGGGGGTGTTACGTACTTTTATTAAAATTTTTGAATCATGGACATTAGTGGAAAAATTGTACAACTGCTTCCGCTGCAAACGGGACAGGGAAAAAACGGTACCTGGAAAAAGCAGGAGTTTGTATTGGAAACAGCGGATACCTATCCTAAAAAAGTGTGTATCGCGGTTTGGGGCGATAAAATAGACATGGGACCGGTAAAACCGGGTTCGACGGTCACCGTATCCTTTGATGTGGAAAGCCGGGAATACAACGGGAAATGGTACACCGATGTAAAGGCCTGGAAAATAGTAGCTAAACAAGACGGCAATGCAGAGCCTTCCCCGATGCCCGTTCACATGGCGCCGGAGGGAGACGACGATCTTCCGTTTTAACATATCATTACCTGTAGAAAGAGAGGGTATTGCCGGGAGGCGGTACCCTTTTTTTATTGGCCTGGTGGGAAGCGGCCGCGCTGGCACCATTTTTTAATATGATAGGGTAACACATAAAATATAAAATATGAAAAAGCTAACCGGTATTCTCGCTTTTACCTGCCTGCTGGGGATAGGTTCCCTGAGCGCCCAGGTAAAAGAAGATATAAATAAAGATGCCACTAAAGTTGGTAACAAAACAGAACATGTGGTGGTAAAAGGCAAATCGGCCATTGTAGACCATCGCTTTAAGGGTAAGGTTGGCCCGCATAACGAGCCGGTGTACATCGACCATAATTCCAAATACTATTATGTCGGTCAAAAAGGACGTAAAATGTATATTAAGCGTTCGCAGTGCAGGAATGAAAAAAGACATTAAGAACGGCGTTATCAATGCTTTGAGCGTATTAAGGAGTGAAGTGATTATAGATGCTTCAAAGCAGGGATACAATAGCCCGCCGGTTTGCGCCGGCGGGTTTTTTATTGGTGTTTTGTGTAGGAACTGTTAAAGCTGAAAACACACAATATTTCGCATGTTTTTTGCGTAATTGGGTTGTATGAAATATTTACTAATCGCTGTTATCAGTCTTTTGCCCGGTCGCCCGGCAATCCTTTCCAAAACCGCGGTGGCGCATCCCCCGGTAGTGGAGCTATCGCCGCTCGGCATATTCGACAAAAGCTGGAACGATGCTTCTTACGCGGTTTGCAATACGGCCGAAGGGGCCGCTTTTATGAGTGATAAGGAGAAAGAGCTTATTTATATCCTTAACCTGGCGCGGCGCTACCCGGCGCAGTTTGCCAATACGGTGTTAAGACAATACCCGTCGTATATCAATAATGAAAGGCTGGCCAGATCGGATCACTACCAGTCGCTGTTGCGAACGATGCGCCTGTTGCCGCAATCGACCTTATTGTATCCCGACGCCTTGTGTTATGCCAGCGCGGCCTGTCATGCCAGTTCAGCGGGGGTAAAGGGATACGTGGGACATGATCGCATCAATGCAGATTGTAAAAAACAGGTGCATTTCCAGGGCGAGTGTTGCGATTACGGTCATGGGGAGCCGCTGGATATTGTGATGGCGCTGCTGATAGACGAGGGAGTGGCCAACCTGGGACACCGGCTTATTTGTTTCAGCACCTATAATAAGATCGGGGTGGCGATTGAACCGCATAAGGAATATGGGGAGAATGCGGTGCTGGATTTTTATTATTAGGATTCCTATCTTGCGGCTATAAGCTCCTTTTATGATCACCGATGAAGTACTTACGCTGGCGAAAATACTCTGGGAATATCATTTGCTGCATCATCAACCTGAAAAAGCCGATTGCATATTGGTATTGGGCAGTCATGATACACGAGTGGCGGAACGCGGGGCGCAGGTATGGCTGGAAGGATGGGCGCCGATACTATTGTTCTCCGGCGGGTTGGGCAATGTGACCAGGGGCATCTGGACAGAAACGGAAGCGGATAAGTTTGCCGCCATTGCGCGGGGCATGGGTGTACCGCCTGAAGCTATCCTCGTTGAAAATAAATCTACCAATACGGGAGAAAATATCCTGTTCAGCCGGCAATTGCTGGAAGAAAAGAACATTGACCCCGCTGTCTTCATCGTGGTGCAGAAGCCGTATATGGAAAGAAGAAGCTATGCCACGTTTAAAAAACACTGGCCTGATAAAAAACTGATCGTTACTTCTCCACAGATAGCATTTGATGATTATCCCAACGCCGAAATCCCGCTGGAACGTGTTATTAATATTATGGTAGGCGATTTACAGCGTATTAAAATATACCCCGCCAAAGGATTCCAGGTGCCGCAGGAAATACCCGCCGGGGTATGGCAGGCTTATGAAAGACTGGTGGAACTCGGGTTCAGCAAGCACTTAGCGGTTTAAATTCTCTCTCCGCCGGAAGGCTTTTTCCCTTTATTGGAACAAATTATTGGCACGGGCCAAAAGTACGTGCTGGTATTCAATCTTTTGTGCACTGGCACACAGGTTGAATTAAACCAGTTACCCAAAATCGTACTTTATGAAACATTTATTACCTCTTACCATTTTTATCCTGGCGCTGGCCGCCGGCACACAAGCACAAGTAGTTAGCCCCATTACCATTACCGGTTTTAACCGGGATGTGGTAGCAGAAACCGCCAGCAGTTCGGCTGTTACTTCCGGCGCGATGGACCTGACCGGCAATACCTGGTATTCGCAGAGCTTTGTTAACGCGGTACAGGCTTCTTATGGCGGCGGTCTGCCCGATACACGCAGCATTACCAGCGCCAACAACGGTCTTATCTCTTATAAGCTGATGCCTTATAATGGCAACAATGCGCTGTACATGGTCGGCAGTAATACTTCCGGCACCAACAGCGGTACGCTTACCCTGTCTGCTCCCGCTGCTTACAGCAAAATTTCTTTTCTCGTAGCAGGCACAGAAGGCGGCGCCACGATGAGTATCAAGCTGAAATTTTCGGACAATAAAACAGAAACGGTGGGTTCTTCCATATCGGTAGCCGACTGGTTTAGCGGTTCGGCTCCCGTGGCGCAGAACCTGGGCCGTGTGAGCGGCACACCCGGTAACTATGTGTTTTCCGGTCGTGATGGCAGCAACAACCCGCGTCTTTATGAAATCACATTCACACTGAGCTCTACCGACAATCTTAAAACGCTTAACAGCATCAGCTTTACCAAGAATGACGATGAGAGCAGCACCCGCGCACTGGTATTTGCCGTAAGCGGCGCTCTTACCAATAGTTCACTGCCTGTCATCTTCAGCAATGTAGAAGGAAAAAGGGATAATAACAACGCAGTGATTAGCTGGCAGACACAACAGGAATCCAACAGCGCTTATTTCAATATCGAGCGCAGCAACGGCAACGACCAATACACTGTCGTAGGGCGTGTTGCGGCTGCCGGTAATTCATCGCAGGTGCTGAACTATCATTTTACCGATAACAACGAGGCTACGGCTTACTACCGGATCTGTGAAGTGGATGCCGATGGCGCGCAGACTTATTCGGAAGTAATACTGGTGAAATCGACCAATGGCGCTACCATGCTGTTCCAGCAGTCGGGCGGCAACCTGGTGGTATCGGGTATCAGTGCTTCTTCGCAAAGCAGCAACGTGGAATATCTTGTGTACAACAGCGGCGGCGCGGTACTGGCACATGGCAGGGCAGCAGCGGGTTCAACGCTTTCCATCCCGGTGGGTGGTTTTCCAAAAGGTGTTTATATCCTGAGCCTGGTAACTGGCAACAATCAATACACGCATCGTTTCATGAATTAAGGGGACGGGTAATAAATGTATCATAAACAAGAAGAGAGAAGGGTCGAAACCTTCTCTCTTTTTTATTTTGCTTGTTTTGACAAAACAAAATACCCTATATAACATAACCATGTACTTATGTTGCTACTGCTTCACAAACCGTACGCTCGTTTCTCCTCCCTGCAGTATATACCATCCTTTGGGCAATTGTTGCGTGCTGATCGTAAAGCTGTTGACGCCCTGCGCAACAGCAATATTTTGTTGCAACATCAACTGCCCGGTTGCGCTGATAACGTGCAGTTGCAGCGTGCCGCCGGTTGGGGATGAATATTGTACAAATGCATTTCCCGATACCAGGCTGTTGATCAACCGGAGTTGCGGGCCATTGCCGCCGTTGAGTTTTATTGCGATCACGAGGCTGTAATTATAACTACCATCTATGTTGACCGTTTCCAGGCGATAGTATACCATTGAAACACCTGGCAATGCCTGCTGGTCGGTATAACTGTATTGCGCGCCGAGATCAGAGCCGCCGGCGGCGATAGTAACGACGGGGGTAAAGGACTGGCCGTCGGTGCTACGCTGCAATTCGAAATGGCTGCCGCCGGTTTCCTGCGCTGTGGTCCAGTTGAGCATCCTGCCCTCGCTGGTAAGCGTTCCGTTGAAAGAAGCCAGGGTGATGGGCAGGGCCATTTGCGCCTGGTTGCCCGCCATATAGTTGGCCGCATATTTCCAGGGGCCAAAGACCTGGCCGGTAGTGGCGGTGGTAAGGCTATACTGAACGCGCATGCGTATTTTATTTTGAAAGCCGTTCGCTTTCGGCACGAGGGTTTTGACGATGGCCGCCGACATACCGCCGGTGATGGCGGCATACGATGACTGTTTGCCGGTGGTTGTGGCGCTGTTGGTAATGGTAGTCGTGTGGGTGAAGGCCACGCCGTTCTGTTCCACATCCCAGGTCAACCGGCCTTTGGT
>DASYCT010000444.1:0-20630 GCA_036500065.1 Chitinophagaceae bacterium
CAATATCTCGCTCGTGCCGCCCAGCTTATTCCGTATCCCTTCCAGCAGCGACACATTATGCACCGGCACGCCGCTGTAGTCGCCTAAATAGTTGACGGCCGCGCAGGGGCCAATCACCGCTATCTTTTTATATTGCCCCGCACGAATCGGCAATAGCCCACCCTCATTTTTCAAAAGCACCATGCTTTCCTCCGCAGCCTTCAGCGCCAGCATGCGACCTTGTGTATTGCGGGTGGAGGCTTTTACCTTTTCCAAATCAATAACCGGCTGCTCGAACAAACCCAGCTTAAACTTCAACGCAAGTATATAGGCCACTGCCTCATCGAGAGCAGCCATTGATATTTTTCCTTCTTTCACCAGCGCAACCAGGTGACGGTAATTGACGCCATAAGGCAAATCTTCCGTCACCCCCGCATCAAAAGCCCGCAGTGCGGCCGCTTTCTGGTTGGGTTCGATTAAATGTTTATTCCATAATTGATCAATTCCAAACCAATCGCTCACCACCACACCCTGGTAATTCCATTCTTTGCGCAACACGTCTTTTAAAAGCCAGGGATTGGCATGCGAAGGCACACCGTCAATCTCTACATAAGAAGCCATCACCGCAGCCGGGTTTGCTTTCTGAATACAAAGGCGGAAGGGCTCCATGTGAAACTCACGCAGCGTGCGCACTGAATAATCCGCCGTCGCCTGGTTGATGCCCCCTTCCGGTTGACCATGACCGGTAAAATGTTTGAGCGTAGCCGCCAGGTGTCCCGGCGCGATAGCGCCTGTATTGCTTCCCTGGAACCCTTTCACCACTGCACTGCCCATCATACCACAGAGATAAGGGTCTTCTCCAAACGTCTCCCCCGTTCTGCCCCAGCGAGGGTCGCGGCAAACGTCGACTACCGGGGCCAGCACCATGCTAGTGCCCCTGACGCTGCCTTGTCCTGCGATATAACTGTATATTTTTTCCACCAGTGCCGTATCCCAGGAACAGGCCATCCCGATACTATGCGGAAATACATCGGCCTGCGGGGCTACCAGCCCGTGATGGCTCTCGTCGAGAAAGATAACCGGGATGCCCAGCCTTGTTTTTGTGCGCAGGTAAGCCTGCAGCCTATTGCGCCGGTCGATGGTTTCCTCCATCGTTTCATCAAAGGCCGGGTTTTCCATCCCCACCCCGTTCTTAAACAGCGAATCCATCTTCAACGGATTGTTCAGCACCGCATCACTCAACTTCGGCCGTCCCATGTGCATGCTTTGCAACTGGGCCACTTTCTCCTCCAGCGTCATCTTCGACAGCAAATCCTTTACCCGTTCTGCCAATGGCAGCTTCGGGTTTTTATAAGCAGGCTGTTGGGCAAAAATTTGGGTGGCAAGGCATAGTACAGGCAGTACAAAAGCAATCCTTTTTTTGATCATGGTAGTGCTGATAAATTGAAATCAAAGATAAATGTATTTGGAAGCCGTATGATAACAGCCAGCCCCTTGTTTTTCCTATCGGTTTCGCCGCATTTACGCCGCAGTACCCCTTGCTATCTTTAATGTCCTTACAAAAATCATTGTTCAACGAATTAAACGTGTTTATGCTGGAAAAGATACTGCTTCCCACGCCCAATGATCCGCCGATGCTGATCCAGATCCAGGCCCAGGCCGACCACACTCCTATCAAAAAACTGTCCATCATTATCCCGGCCTACAACGAGGAGAAAACCATCGGCCCCATCCTGGATAAGGTCAATTATGTAAAGCTGATTGGCAATATAGAAAAAGAAGTGATCATCGTGAACGATTGTTCAAAAGACGGCACCGAACAGGCCGTCGCCACCTGGCAATCGACTCACCCGGAGCTCAACCTGCACTATTACTACCATGAAAAAAACCAGGGCAAGGGAGCGGCCATCCATACCGGTATCGGGGCCGCCACCGGCGAATACCTGCTCGTCCAGGACGCCGACCTGGAATACGACCCCGGTGAATACAACACCCTGCTCAAACCCATTATCAACGGCTTTGCCGACGTGGTGTTCGGCTCCCGCTTCATGGGCGGCAATCCCCACCGCATCCTGTTTTTCTGGCATTCCATCGGCAACCGCGTGCTCACCTTCCTGAGCAACCTGTTTACCAACCTCAACCTAACCGATATGGAAACAGGCTACAAGGTATTCCGCACTTCTATCATCCAGAAAGTCTATCTCGCCGAAAACAGGTTTGGCTTCGAACCCGAAGTCACGGCCAAGATAGCCCGTGTGCCGGGCATACGCATTTATGAAGTAGGCATTTCGTATTATGGAAGAACCTTCCAGGAAGGAAAGAAAATAGGCTGGAAAGACGGTTTCCGCGCCATCTACTGCATTTTAAGATATACGATTTTCAGCAGTGATGACGAACTGCTCATGAAACCGCATGAAGTGAAAAGCAGGAAGGAGGAATTGGCCCAGGCTTAGCAGGTGAGTAGTGAGTTGTGAATGGTGAGTCAGGCTTTCTTGTACCTGTATTTTAACCATCCCGTTTCTCCAAACGCGGGGTCCCATATTTTGGTCCCGCCGCCGAGCAGGAAGGTATACGTCATCTTTTTATACCGCGCAGGGTCGTTGGCATGCTCGTGGCCACAACTTCGCAATGGTTTCAGCAATACCGTCTCCTCTCCCGCTTCCAGCAGTTCATATTCGGTCCAGAGGGTATCGCCATTGCCCAGCATCAATTCCTTTTTAAGCAGCACGCCCGGGAACAAGTCGTCGGGTGGCAAAAGGGGTCGCCACATAGTAGTCAATTGTGAGTGTTGAATAAGTCAGTTAATGCTACTTAACCGGAACTGCTTAACTCACAAAGGATGAGGTTGGTAAGGTTGGCTTAAAAAAAAGCAAGGAATGTAGAAACATCCCCTGGTTATAACTCAAAAGTCAACATGAGAAAAAAAACGTTTATGGTAATACGATTATCTTATTGTTTTCCAGTTTTAAATGAACCTGGTCATTGTTCAGCTCCAGCACTTTGATCATGTTCTGCAGGCTAACGCTCCGGGGTATCGTTCCATCCAACCCCATCTCCGGGAACGCTTTCGTCTGATATTCCACATCCACGTCATACCAACGCGATACCTGGCGTAGTATAGTTGGCAGGTCTGCATTGTGAAAAATCTGAAACCCATTCTTCCAGGCCACTGCCTGATCAACATCAGCATTCTGATCTACCAGCACAGCTCCCGACGATGATATCTGCGCCTGCTGACCCGGGGCAAGTAAAGTTGGTTTTTGATCACCGGTCATGGCATGCACCCGCACACTGCCTTCCAATAGCGTCGTGCGCATCAACGGCTCATCTTTATAAGCCATGATATTAAAATGCGTTCCCAACACCTCTACTTCCTGCCCGCCCGGAACCAGCACTTTGAAGGGGATCTTTCCTTGTCCCCCTTTAGGGGTTAGGGGTTTTACTTCAAAATAACCTTCGCCTGTCAGCTCCACGATCCTTTCCCTGCCGTTGAAAGCTGTTGGATATTTCAACGTGGAAGCCGCATTCAGCCACACTTTTGTGCCGTCCTGCAATACCAGCTCATACTGCCCGCCTCTTGGCGTACGCACCGTATTGTAGGCGGTGCCCGCAGCATAAACGTCGTCGCTATGGCCCACGCTGTATTTCAATTGCCCGTTCAGCTTCTGCACTTTTATGCTGCCTTGCTGTGCGAGATCGCCATTGGCAGCGCTGTCAAGTACAATCTGCGAGCCGTCGGCAAGTGTCAATATCGCTTTATCACCACCGGCCGGTACATCCTGCGCCGGTGCCGTGTTTTTTGCAATGGGAGGAGTATTACCGGACCGCGCTTTCAGCCAGAAGTATCCACCGGTGGCTATTGCCAGCAGCAAAGCCGCGGCCACCGCATAGCGCATCCAAACCAGCCGTACAGGCTGTTTTTTTTCCACGCCCAATATATCGAGGGTCCTGCTAAGACTGGCGTCAGTATCGGCACGGCTCATCAGCTCCAGTTCCCGGGCCACATACTCCTTATCTTCAAACCGGTTAAAAAACCGACGGTTGGCATCGGATTCCGACATCCAGGCATCCAGCTCCACCCGTTCCGTCTCCGTCAATGTTTCCAGGAGGTGTTTTTTTATCAATTCCGCAACGCGTCCGTTATTTTCCGTCATTTCGAGGGTGTTTAATTGACCAATACTGCTGGTAAATGCCCTTGCTCATAGAGGTGCAGTTTCTATTACAAGCTGGCAGGTTTTATTCCCATAAAAAAGGGATTTTTCTTCGCCCCGCCTACGCTAAAGCTTCGGCGGGCGAGCCGCCAAATTGACGCATAAGCCCCTCCATATAAGATAAAACACTTATACAGAAGTACAACAAAACCCGGAGTCTATCGTTTTTTAAGCCGAATCGCGTCGATACAAGCACCTTATAAACCAGACCATTTCCATGAAAAAGATTTACCTGGGACTCGCCGTCCTGTTGGCAGGCACGGGCGTTTCCGCCCAGTTCCAGTACCAGCTTTCTTACCTCAATACCTCCCGCCCCGGCGGGGGTGGCGTCGTCAGCGGCGACATCCTTGAACTAAGAGCCGTGGTGAGCATCCCCTCCGGCACCAGCCTTACCAAACTCAATTATATTACGGCATTACCGGCAGGCACCAGCTATGTGGCCGGTTCGCTCAAAGTAGTGACCAACGAAGACGTGGTAGTCCCCGCCATTGCCAATACCGGCAATTATACGGACGCGGCCGGCGACGACCAGGCCAATATTACCGGCAGTACGATTAGTTTCTTTATGGGCACCGGGGCCACGACCACTACAGGGGGCGCCGTCACCGGTGGCACCACCCAACCGTTGTTCCAGGCCAACGCCTCTATTTTCATGGCCGTCTACAAAGTGCAGGTCACCGCCGCCACCGGCTCCACGATTTCCATCAGCGGTTCCTTCCACTACAATACCGGCTCCAATATCACCAAGAATCTCGGGCCTTACGTCATCTTTATTTCGCCCGCCGTAAGCTGCGGAACTTCCAGCCTCATCAACCTGTTTACCACCGAAACCAACGGGACCTTTGGCAGCGGTACCACCAACAACCGGGCAGCCTCCTCCCCCCAGGTGACCGGCTTCACCTTCGTGGCCCTGGCAAACTCTCCCCTCGGACCGGTCGACGGCCAGTACAGCATCGTCAACAACAGCAGTGTCACCGGCTATAGCGGCGCCTCGCCCGCCGGTTCGGACAAGCTTTTTGGCGTATGGGACGTGGTGGGCGATCACAGCGGCACGGCTAACGGTACCGGCAACCCGCCCGCCGCCCCGGGCGCCAACAAGGGATATATGCTGGCCGTCAACGCCTCCTTTGCCCCGGCCGTGGTCTACACCACCACCATCGGCGGGTTAAGCATCAACACCGATTATACCCTTTCGTTCTGGATGCGCAATATCTGTCCCACCTGCGGCAACAACCCCGCTGACGGAACCAGCGCCGGTACGCCCGGGGTCAAACCCAACCTGGCTTTCGATATCAACGGCACCAATTACTATAGCTCCGGCGATATCACCTACACGGGACAGTGGGTGCAGAAATTCTTTACTTTCAATACCGGCGCACTTACTTCCCTGACCCTGGTCATCAAAAACAATGCGCCCGGAGGCGGCGGCAACGACTGGGTACTGGACGATATCAACATTACCCAATGCCTGCTCCTCCTGCCCGTTTCGCTGACCCGTTTCCAGGGCGCTGTACAGCAGGACGGCACCCTGCTCAGCTGGCAAACGGCGGAAGAGACCAATACGCGGGTCTTTTATATCGAACGCAGCACCGACGGGTTGCAGTTCCTGACCATCGGCCAACTGGCGGCCGCAGCCATCGCCACTGGCAGCAGCTATTATTTCAACGACAACAACCCGCCCGTAAAACAAACCTTGTACTACCGGCTGCGTATAGAGGGTTATGACGATGCCCACGGTTACAGTACTATTATCCTTATAAAGGAAAACACGGATCCGCAGGTGGCCGTTTACCTGGCCCCCAATCCCGCTCATGGCAGCACCACCCTGTTTATCAAATCGGCCGTCAGCGGCACCGCCAGTATCCGCCTGCTCAATTCGGAAGGGAAGGAAGTTTATATCCAGTCTGCATTGGTTTCTGTAGGTCAAAATATGGTGTCTGTCCCGCTGCCCGGCTTTATTGCACCCGGGCTTTACCTCGTGCAAACCAGTACGGGCAATAAAACATCCTGGTCAAGACTTATCATTAAGTAGAAACCGCAGTTGACGTTTATCATGTAGCGGTTTATAACCTGCGGAAACGGCTGTCTGTCAAGATCGGATAGGTAATTTTACCTATAAACTTACAGGTACTAATACTTTTTTTATTTGCATTATACGATGGTATTTTCCACATTTTCATATATTGCAGGACCATTTTGTTTGCGGGACCCGCAACCATTTCTCTTTATCCCATTGATACATATCCTGTTACAACCTAATTTAAAGTAGTGGCCCCCTGGCCGATCGCTCGTTCTTTGCTCATCTTATCCTGAAAATTATTTCCTGGTATTTTCCCGGGTGTCAGTCAGCATGAACAAAAAACAACGATCACTAATTAAGGCGAATGAGACAACCGGATTTCGATAAGAATATGATCGCGGCATTTAATGCCGGCGACATTGATACCTTTTCAAAAGTCTACAGGACACTGTACCCGGCCATCTACCATTTTTGTAATAAACTGGTAGCGGACGAAAACGAAGCAAAAGACATCGCTTCGGAAACGTTTATAAAAGTTTGGCACAAACGCAGCGGCCTGGTGAGTTATGAGAACATCAAGGCATTTGCCTATATCGTAGCGCGCAACGCCTGCTTCAATCACCTCCAGTCGGTGACCCGCAAAACCAAATCGCACAAGGAAATACTTTACCTCAACAGTAACGACGACGAGCAGTTGATCAATTTCGAAATGATCAATGCCGACGTGATACAGGAGCTCCATTACCAGATCGAGCAGTTGCCGCCGCAATGCGGGCTGGTATTTAAAATGATGTTTTTCCAGGGGAAAAACAGCAGCCAGGTAGCCGAAGACATGGGCATTACCCGCAAAACCGTCCTCAATCAAAAACTAAAGGCCATCGCGCTGCTCCGCGCAGCCTTGTTGAAGAAACATCTTTTACCCGCCGCGATGTTTATGTTTATAAACCATCATTCGATGAATTAGTTCTTTTCCTCGTGATACCCCTCCTCCGTATTGATCGCCCATATATTCTCCTTTGTCTTCACCCCTTTGATGATATTCTGCACCGCCTCCATGGCCGTAAGCATCGAATGATCCGAATTGTTGTATTTATGCATGCCATTGCGCCCCACCAGGAATAGGTTTTCAAACCCATCCAGCCAGTGACGCAGCTTGTCAAACTCTCCGTAGGTGCCAAAATAGCCCGGGTAGGTCTTTTCCATCCGCACCAGCGTGCTGTCGAGCAGGTCCGCCCGGTCGATAATACCTATCTGCTCCAGCTCGTCCACCGCAAACTGCTTAAACGCATCGTCGGTCATGGACCAAAGCTCGTCACCCACATTACAAAAATATTCCAGCCCCAGCCATACCGTGTGCGGGTCGCGCACCATGTCGGGACTCCAGTTGTTGAACACCTGCAGCCGGCCTATCTTCACGTCCTTTTCCTGTATATAGATCCAGTTGTCCTTTATCAACGGCTGGTCGGCCCCGTTACCATCCTTCAGCGCCAGTTTGCGCACCAGCAGGCCCACCGTAATAAAATCACGGTAACGCAAACCCGCCGCTATCCTTGCTATTTCGGCCGGAACCGCCGGCTTCATTCCCTCCACCAGTTCCTTCACCGGCATGGTAGAGAAAAAATAATCCCCGGCAAAAGTTTTCCGTTCGCCGGTGAGGGTATCGATCGCCACGACCTCCCGCACCTGCACCCCGGCGGTATGAAGGGCATTTGTCTCGTGGTGCAGGTGTATCTCCCCTCCTTTTTCGAGGATAAGCCGGGCCACCTCCTCCCATAACTGCCCCGGACCGAGCCGCGGGTACATAAACCGATCAATCAGGCTGGTTTGTACATCTTTCTGCGCCAGTGATTGGTCCTTTCGGAACGGTGCACGAAGCGCATGGCCGATGGCCTTGCTGATCGACAGCCCCTTTATACGCTGTGCGCCCCATTGAGCGGAGATGGAGGAACATTGGATGCCCCATACCTTTTCGGTATAGTCTTTAAAAAAAGTATGGTAAAGATCCGTGCCGAAGCGGTTGATAAAAAAATCTTCCAGCGAGCGCTCTTCCCGGGGCCGCAAGCGGGCCCGCAAATAGGAAAGCCCGATACGGACCATCCTGGCAAACCCGAGTTTACGGACGGTGTCGACGCTCAGAGAAATGGGATATATAAAAAATTTGCGGAGATAATAGATGCGCGAAAGCCGGTTGCGTACGAGCATGCGTTTTTCGGGGCCTGCATCGCCGGCCGCGGCAAACTGCCCGGGGTCCACGCTGCGGGTGGCATTGTGATAGCGAAGGGTGAATGGCTCACTTCCGCTGTCTTCCAGCGGCAGTATATTCAGCCACCATTCCATTACCCGGTCCGACTTGGAGAAAAAACGATGACCGCCGATGTCCATCCGGTTGCCCTTATAGTTGACGGTTTTGGAAATGCCGCCGATATCGCCCGATTTTTCCAGGATGACAGGGACTATACCCGTTTTTGTGAGCAGTTCCCAGGCCGCTGTAAGGCCCGCGGGTCCGGCCCCGATAATGATCGCTTTTTTATTCATAATAAGGGCTGCAAGAATAGGATATTTATTCCAATAAATAAATTTCATAAATAAGCGAACATTCACTTATTTTACAATTCATCCAACTAAATGCATGCGCACAAGGGACACGGGTAAGGAACTATTGGTAAAACAAAAGGCAATGGAAATGCTGGTCACCGGCGGCTTCGAAGGCTTTAGCGTCAACAAACTGGCCAGGGCCTGCGATATATCGGTAGCCACCCTGTATATCTATTATAAGGATAAGGACGACCTCGTCACCCAGATCGCCCTCGAAGAGGGCCGCCGCATGAGCGATATGGTATTGAAGGATTTCGACCCTTCCGCTTCCTTTGCCGAAGGCCTTCGCCGCCAATGGGAAAACCGCTTTGCCTATATGACCCAAAACCCGGTGGCGACGGTTTTTATGGAAAAGCTCCGCCATTCTTCCTACGGCGACCAGGCCTATAAAGCCATCACCGGCGATTTTAAAGCAGTGATGGAACGGTTTACGCGCAACGCCGTCAAAAGAGGCGAAATCAGGAGCATGTCGCTGGAAGCGTTCTGGTCCACCGCCTTTGCGCCGCTCTATACCCTGCTGCGCTTTCACAACGAAGGCCGGAGCATCGGCGGCAAACCTTTTGCCATCAACAAAAAAGTAGTATGGGAAACATTTGACATTGTATTGAAAGGACTAACAAAATAACCATGAACGAATCATTGACCAACATCCTGGTTTTCAAAACCAATATTAAAACGGCCGTCGACCGGCTGTCGGTAAAAGCGCTGCTGGACAATCATGCCTGTATTCAGAAATGGAACATCGACCAGCAGGACGTGGATTGCGTGCTGCGCATCGTGTCGCCCACGCTGACCGTACAGGAAACCATCGACCTCATCACCGGCCACGGCTACGAATGTTGTGAACTGGTATAAATCAACCCAACATGAAAAAAACAAACCAACCCGCCATAATTCCTTTTACGGCTTACCAGAAACTCGTCATCCTTATCCTGGCCCTGACACAGTTTACGGTCATACTCGATTTTATGATCATGAACCCGCTGGGCGACCTGATCAAAAAAGCCTTCGTGCTCAGTCCGTCCCAGTTTGCCAAAGCAGTGTCGGCCTATGCTTTCAGCGCCGGCATCGCCGGCCTGCTGACCGCGGGTTTTGCCGACCGCTTCGATCGTAAGAAACTGCTCCTGTTTTTTTATACCGGGTTTATCGCCGGTACGGTGTTCTGCGGCCTGGCCCAATCGTATTGGGAACTGATGGGCGCCCGTATCGTGACCGGCCTGTTTGGCGGCGTCGTAGGTTCCATCGGCTTTGCCATCATCGCCGACCTGTTCAGCATGGAGCTGCGTGGCCGCGTCATGGGCTTTATTATGATGGGCTTTGGCGCCAGCCAGGTGCTGGGCATCCCCATTGGAATTTATATCGCTTATCACAGCAACTGGCACATGCCTTTCCTGGTGACGGCGGGGCTGGCGGCGGGAATTACGGTACTGATAGCACTCAAAATGCAGCCGGTCAACAAACACCTGGCTGCGCAACACGACCGCACCGCTCTCCAGCATATCTGGCATACCGTCAAAAAAAGAAATTACCTTATCGGCTTCGCAGCTACCTCTTTATTGCAAATCGGCGGCTATATGATGATGCCCTTTGGCACCATCTTCGCGCTCAATAACCTGCGTATCAGCAGCAATGATCTCACTGGCTTATTTATTATTTCCGGCCTCTGTTCGGTCATCATCATGCCGTTGATTGGACGTATGAGCGACCGTATCGATAAATTCAAAATCTTCGTGGTGGCCTCCCTGTGGATGATGATCATCGTTGTCCCGTACACGCATCTCGGCGTAACGCCGTTTTGGGAAGTCATGATCTTCAACATCCTTATAATGATAGGCGTTCTGAACCGCATGGTGCCGGCCAACGCTATTACCAGCGCTGTACCGGACGTGGCCGATCGGGGCTCGTATATGAGTGTCAGCGCCGCGCTGCAGCAGGTTGCAGGCGGCATCGGCTCGCTGATAGCCGGGTGGATTGTATTGCAGAAAACACCCGACAGCCCAATGGAACATTATTCCACGCTGGGCTATACGGTAGTGGGCATTTCCGCCCTTTGCATCCTGCTGATGTACCGGGTAAACGTCATGATAAAAAAGAAACCTGTGCCGCAAAAAAAGGCCGAAGTGGAACTGGCGGTGTAGTGATCAGGCCTGCAGCACGGGACATTCTTCATAAAAGGACATCTCATCGACAGGGACCGCGGACAACTGAAGTGCAAACGCGGCCCTGTCTTCTTCCTTTATAAAAAATTCCAGTATCGAGGAATAGGCGCAGTTTTCGTAATACGCCTGGTAGATATTCAGTTTACGGTACAGCGATAAACCGCGAAAGAAATCCATGTCGGCCTGTGGATTTTTGATAAACAGCATGGCCGTAAGATAGCGGTGTCTGTCCTGCTGGTTGCTTTCCGACTGCACCACCACATAGCCGCCGGCATGCACGACTTTGGCGTTGTGCTCGGGGAAATGTTCGGAATCACGTTTATTCATGAAGGTAAACTTGAACCCTTCCAGCGGCCCGGGATGTTTTGACAGGTATTTAAAGCGGCCTTTGGAGCCGCTTTGTTTTTGCAGGGTGGCTTTGACTTTGGTATGTCCCAGCTCTTTTACATAATACGACCAGCGATCAACGAACTTGTCGAAATCGGTATTCGTAATAAATCCAACAAACTGAACGATGGTTTCTTCCATCATAATGGTCTAATTGTATTCTTCCCCTTTCTTGAATGCATCGAATGCCAGTTGGGTTTCGTGCAGGATATTCGCAGGCAGGTCGGCAACACCGAGTTTTTCAAACGTGATGTTCGACACCGAAAAATTGTCCATGTTCTTGTGATGATTGCGCATGAAATCGCGCTTTTCCTGCGGCCATCTTGGCTCGCCTTTTTCAAAAAAATCCAGGAATTTCTCTTCTACTCTGGTGAAGTTGCGTTTTAACAGTTCAATCCCTGTCTTTGTAGTGGTAGTCATATTTTTTTGCGGAGCGCTCACTTTTTTGTAAGCGGCTAAAGGTAGCCTTATTATTCCATGTGGCCCGTTAAAAAAAATGCCGGAATCGCCTGAATTTAGACTACCTTCACGCACTTCCGATCGCTTTTTCCCCGCCATGCGGGGGGACCTGCAATCGAAATTATTCATTACGATTCCGTTTAGTAAACCAATGCAGCGGGGTTGATTAAAGTAGTACAGTATGACGAATGATCAAATCGAAAAATTCCTTACCACCAATCGTGAACAAATCCACAAACCGGTAAAAATTGCCTTTAAAACAAGAAATTCACTCGAAGGCATTTTCATTAAAATGGCCGATTACAACGAATTGAAATCGAAAAATTTCTGGCATATCGTCACCGGTATACATATCGACAACTACAAAAAATCGAACGATACCAGCCTTGCAAGGATCTTTAACGGAGCAGAAATAACCAGGTTATCCCTGAAATAGCAGCACCCGAATAAAGCGCCCTTATCATTTTATTATAAACCCTCCTGCGGCCTATGTATCGATCCGTTATTACCGGCACAGGTTGTTATATCCCACCGGTAATTAAAAAAAACAGGGATTTTGCGGAAAATGCATTTTTTACGGAACACAATGCCCGTATGGACAAGCCTGCGGTGGAAATTGCCGATAAGTTCCAGCAAATCACCGGCATCGACGAACGCCGTTATGCCGCCGAAGGCACCAACGCCTCCGATATGGCTACTATCGCAGCTGAAAAAGCGATAACAGATAGTGGTATCGACCCTGAATCAATCGATCAAATCATTCTCGCCCACAATTACGGCAACGTACCGGCCCATACGGTCCAATCCGACGCCGTGCCCTCGCTGGCATCGCGCGTTAAACACGATTTGGGCATCCGTAATCCTTCCTGTACGCCCTACGACCTGCTTTTTGGCTGTCCCGGCTGGTTGCAGGGACTCATACAGGCCGATGCTTTTTTCATGGCCGGTCTCGCAAAGACCTGTCTTGTCATCGGCACGGAGACGCTTTCAAGAGTAGTCGATGCCTACGACCGCGACAGCATGATCTTTTCCGATGGCGCAGGGGCCTGTATACTGGAATACACGGATAAATACGGTCCGGCCACGGGCATGCTGGCCACTTCGGTAAGGTCCGATTGCGGCGAAGAAGTGAACTATATCAATTTTGGCCAGTCCTACAACCCGGAAGCCGGCGGAGGAACCAACTATATAAAAATGAAGGGGCGCAAAGTCTACGAATACGCGCTTCGTTATGTGCCTGCCGCCATGAAGGAATGCATCGATAAATGCGGCGTCCCCATCGCCGACCTGAAAAAGATCTTTATTCACCAGGCCAATGAGAAAATGGATGAGGCCATCGTAAAAGCCTTTTACAAGCTCTACGACATCGCTGAACCGCCCGAGTATATTACCCCCATGAGTATCCATTGGCTGGGCAATAGCTCCGTGGCGACCATCCCTACCCTTTACGACCTCGTGCGCAAGGGCTATTTCACCGAACATACGCTCCGGGCGGGCGATGTGGTGCTTTTTGCCTCCGTGGGCGCGGGCATGAACATAAATGCCATCTGCTACCGGTATTAAAAGAAATAATTAGGACTTCCCGTTTATTAAGGCTATCTTCACTTTCGCCTTAATAAAGAGCATGTCGTATAGACGTCTATTCTTTTACATCTTCATTGTATTTGTTTATTCTTCTCTCCCTGTGCTGTCAATCAAGGTTCATTATTCAATTTTAAAGTAACCAGTTATGAACATGTACGTTTCGAATTTAAGTTTTCACACAACCAACGAAGACTTAAAGAGTTTGTTTGCAGAATTTGGCGAAGTATCTTCTGCCAAGATTATTAACGATAAAGTGTCCGGCCGCTCACGCGGATTTGGTTTTGTGGAAATGTCGGACGATGCAGCCGCCCGCAAGGCAATGGAAGCGCTCGAAGGTCGTGAAATCGAAGGACGCTCACTTTCAGTAGCGGTAGCCCGCGAAAAAGAAGAACGCAGCGGAAATTCCTTCTCCGGCGGCGGTGGCGGCAATCGCAATTTCAAAAAGTGGTAAGCTTTTAACCTGCTTTATACAAGTAAAGGGAGCCTCGCGGCTCCCTTTTTTTTAACCTGAACAACTAACTACTAATACAGCATTTAATTTTAACCGGACTATTTGCCCAACAGTTCCTCCAGCCGGGCCGTAAACGCATTTCCGCCGGTCCCGTTGCCCACATAGCGGCCGATAATATTGCCATCGCGGTCCAGCAGTATCTTGGTAGGGAATGCACCCACCAGGTATTCTTTCACGGCATCGAATTTTTCGCTGTTCTCATTGTTCATAATCTGCGGCCAGGTCAGGCTGTCCTTCGCGATGGCGGCCGTCCATAGCCGGCGTTGTTCTTCGGGTGTCTTTGCCGTTTCCTGGGCAACACCGATGATCTCAAACCCTTTGTCCTTGTATTTGGCATACAGTTCTTTCAGGTGGGGGTGACTGGCCCGGCAGGGATTGCACCAGCTTCCCCAGAAATCGATAAGCACGTATTTCCCTTTCAGCGCATTGAAATCGACCGGTTGCCCGTTCATATCTTTTTTGCCGGCCGCAAAAGCGGCTAGCTTGGTCCGGTAGTATTGATGCACCGAATCGGTGATATGCTGGTAGTATGCTTCGCCGCCCGGCATCTTTTTGCTTTCGCGGAGCAGGATTGCTTCCAGTTCATGCGATACCTCATCGCCCGACAGGTATATCCTGGCCAGTATCGCCAGCCCTTCTTTTGCATGGCCGGTTTGCGACAGGGCCATGCCATAATCGAATTCCAGGTTGTCGGTCAGCCGGATATCTTCCGGTTTGACAAGCGCCATAGCGCGCGCGTCGATCGGGATGCGATTGCCCCATACCGTATAAAGCGGCTGCAGGTAATAAACGATTTTATCGGGTTGCTGCAGGGCCAGCAAAGCCTTTACATATACCCGCATAAGGTCGCCGTACACGGCCACGACCTGTCCTTTATGAGGCAGCAGTTGCCGCACGCTGTCTGCCATCGGCCGGAGCTGTTGCTCCACGTCCCCTGCTTCTCCTTTTTCGTCTTTTGCCAATAAAAGTTCGCAAGCCCTGCTCCTGCCCGCAAAGATGCCGGCCGGCGTGCGTAGTTTGGCGAGCCATACCGATGCATTGGGCTTGTCGCCCGCCTTTATAAAATCATCGGCAATATCCGAGCGCAACAGGTCATACGTATTGGCCAGTTGTCCATTACCGGTATCGGGTACCTGTTTCAGAAAGCCCCCGAACGCCACTATTTTTGCCTCCGTCTTTATCTTGAAAAAGCTGGCGGCCGTATACAACCGGGACAAGGGTCTTACCGAAGTGTCGATGACCCGCTTTGCCGCCGGAACGGCCGGCGCAACAGCCTCTTGTGAAAATCCCGTTTGCCAGCATACAAAGCTGCAAAGGCAAACTATCAACCAATTTCTTTTCATTTTACTACTATTAATATTATTCGTTTTGATTCGTATTCATTCGCGTTAATCCGCGTTCCCAATTAGCGTCATTAGCGTCTAAGGGTTGTTTTCCATGCCCGGGTTCTGGTCGATGATCGCCTGCGGAAACCGCATCGTGTAACGTTCGGGGCGCAGGGAATACGTGGCCGTCACCGTGCCGGTAGCACTATATTCCGTATGCGAGTACGTAGTACCCGAAAACAGCGGATCAACCGACAGGCGGCGCATATCGAACCAGCGGAAGCCCTGCAGGGCATATTCGCGGATACGTTCGTTGAGCACGAACTGTATCATTTGTGTCTGCGTTAAGGTCGTGGGCACGGTGGCATCGGCGGCGCTCATGCGCTTTGTCCGAAGTGTTTCAAGGTCGGCCTTCGCACCGGTAAGATCATTCAGCCTTGCCTTGCATTCGGCACGCAACAGGTAGAGTTCAGGGATCGTCTCGCCGTTTTGAACGATGATGGGTCCGTTGCGCCGCAGCGCTCCCGCCAGCGCATAACCGGTGCTGACCTGGTAGGGCTTGCTGGTAAAAAAGTTCAGCCGCTTATCGGAAGCGGTAAACAGCGCAGCGGCCTGGGGACTCATCACCAGTTCGTTGCCCGTAAAGCTCCAGGGATTGCTCGTCAGCTGGCGGCAGCAGATATACTCGGTATTGATTGCCTGGCTTGGCACCCCGGTAAAATAAGTGGTGGCCGTAGCGGTGGTGTATCCCCAGGTGCCGCCGGGCACCATCGTCACATTCAGATCATACATTGACATCGTGGTGAGCGTGGTCCCCCCGCCTGTAGCGGCCAGGTCGGTAACGGCATTGTCCAATTGCGTTTTGGCCGCGGCATAATTGCCCATAAAAATATATACTTTCCCCAGCAGCGCTTCCGCCGCCGTTTTGCCCATACGCGCACGCGCCCTGATGGCAACCGGCAGGTCGGGGATGGCTTCCGTAAGGTCCTGTACGATAAAATCATACACAGCCTGCACGGAGGCGCGGGTGAAACTGGTCTGCGTTACATCCGCCGCGGTGACAATGGGATAACCCGGGTCGGTGGCGGCGGTAGCCGCATTGTAAGGCTTGCCGTACATGTTGATCAGCCAGAAATTATTAAATGCACGATTGGCCTTCGCTTCGGCCAGCAGGGCTTTTCGCTGCTGGTCGGTACCACCCGTAGACGCAGGCACTTCATTGGCGATCTTATTGAAAAGATAGAGCGTAGTCATGAGCGTACTCATTTCACTGGCCAGTACGCCGGGGTCGTACACCACATCGCTCCAGCTAAAAAGGCGCTGCGTACGGGCCAGTGCGCTGGTATAATAATTGTCCATGGCAATCACTTCGTCTCCCATCGGTATGCCCACGTCGAGGCTATTGGAAAGGATATTAAGATTGTTGAACATGAGATCATAATCGCTGGTGTTCTGTGCAATGATCTTGCCCTTGGGCTGCAGTTCAAGAAAACTCTTTTTACAGGAGCCGAGCAGCACCGCCAGCACCAGGGCGAGGGTAGTTGCTTGTATATAGCGCGTTGTTTTTTTCATTTCTTGTTTTTTAAATCCGTGAATCAAAACCGTATATTGGCCCCGATAGTGATGCTGTGCTGGGCAGTGGGCGGCACGCGCAGGGCGGAAATGGCATCATGGAACTCGGGGTCGATGCCATATTTATTGGCCGTCCACAGCAAAATATTGGAGACGGTGAACCGCAGCGTGATAGCGTCCGCTTTGATGCGCGTCACGATCGACCGCGGAAGGCTGTAACCCAGGTTAATGTCCCGCATCTTGACATACGATCCGCTGAAATAATTAATATCACCATAAGCATAATACCCGAGGTTGCGGCGGGTACTGCTGGTGGTGCTGTTGGCCACATACGAAGGAATATTGGTTTTTGCTTCATCACCCCGTACTTTCCAGCGGTTTACAAAATCTTCGTACATATTGCCGATAAACAACCCGGGGTTGGGGGATGTTCTTCCCGCCAGCGTACTGGTAGTGGTGTTCAGGCCCAGCGCATCCCGCTGCAATACAGAACCAAAATTGTACACCATATTGAACGTAAGCTGGAAGCCGCGGTATTGAAACGTATTGCTGAGACCGCCCGTAATGGGGGGTTGATACGTGCCCATGTAGACCAGGTCTTTGGCAAGCGCGGCAGTCGGGTTCTTGGTGATAGTTTTGTCGGACAGTTGCACCAGCGGGTCGCCGAGGGTATCAAGCCCTTTAAACCGGTAAGCAAACTCGGCAAACGACGAATAGCCCTGTATATACTTAGTGCTTAACTGTGTCAACGCCGAGGTGTTGGTGCTGGCTGTATAGAGCTTCGTGAGCTTGTTTTTATCGTAGGCAAACGTGAACAGGGTGCTCCAGCTAAAATGCTTTTGTACAATATTCATGGATACAAGCCGGGCTTCCACCCCCGTGTTGCTCATATTGCCCAGGTTGCCGGTAATGCTGGCAGTGCCGGTAAATGCATTGGCCGGCATGGTCCCGATAAGATTGGACGTGTATTTAAAATATACATCGGCGCTTCCGCTTAGCCGACCGTTGAGGAAGGCAAAATCAAAACCGAAATTACTGGTCTGGGTGCTTTCCCAGCTCAATTTGCTATCGCCGTAGGCGCTCAATATATAACCGGTGCCACCCGCAAAACTGGTATTGCTGCTGGCGCCAAGAATATCATAGGAGGAAGTGGCCGAAGTGGCCAGCGGCTGGTTGCCCGTCAGCCCGTATGTGGCACGCAGGGCCAGGTAGTTGATCCATTTGAAATTATTCATAAACCGCTCCTTACCCAGTTGCCAGGACAGGCCGGCGCTCCAGATGGGTTTATTCTGGGCGGATTTGTCCTTGCCAAACAGGTTCGACTGGTCATTGCGCAGGCTGCCGTTGACGGTGTACTTACCCTGCCAGGTATAAGCGGCCGTGCCATAATAAGACGTGGTGCGGGAGGTGGTCTCCGATTCGCCATAGGCATCATTGCCCAGTTTGCTGTTGCCGATAATGCTGTTCGAAAAAATCGTACCTGCCACGCCGGTAGTGCCGAGCGTGTTGTAATCCACCGGCTGCGAGGTGAGCAGCTGGGGATTGTAGCCCCGCACCGTTGAACTATTGGTGTTGGTAAATACTTCGGTGGCTTCCTGGCCGGCGAGGAGCACTACCTGGTGCTGGCGGTTCTTCGAAGTAAAGTCATAGACCAACTGGTTGCGCACCGTCCAGTTTTGCTGGTTGAGATTGGTCGTAACCAGCTTTCCGCCTGTGGAAGGCAGGTAATAGGTGGGCAGCCCGCCCGCAATAGCCGGCGCCACGGTAAACGAAACCAGTTCACTGCGAACAGGATAGCTGTTCTGGCTATCGTAGGCCGTCGTTTTGTTGGCGCCCCTGATAATGCCGTACACCCCTTCAAAACGCAATCCCGGGAACAATTTTACGGTAACCCCCGACGTAATATTGGCCCGGAAATTATTGCCTTTTGTGTTGCCGTAATTCATTTCGTTCAGCGGGTTATAATCCAGGTTTACCCCGCTTTTTGATTGATAAAGACTGGTCATCGAATCGGTCCGGTACAGCCAGGGCATGGAAATATTGTTGCCGCCGGCATCACGGAACATTTGATAAGGAAGAAACCGGTTGGTCACTGATGCCGACCGGCCGGCCGAGGTAACAGTATTGACAAGATTGGTGATGATATAAGCCGATATATTTTTACTGAACGCGATGTCCTGCCGCACATTTATTTTATACGCATTGCTCCGGTCGCCCGGTGTGTTGTCCAGCGTGTTGGTGTACGCCAGCGAACCATATATGCTATACGCATTGGTACCGCCCCGCACGGAGACGGTATGGTTCATCAGCGAAGCATTCTGGTACCAGAGATCTTTTATCTGTTGCCGGTTGTCCAGCGATGCAAGGCTGTCCAGCTCCGCATTGGCCGTAGCCGCGCTGATCAGCCCCCGTGCCTGGTTGTATAATATCGTTTCATGTGGAGGGATGGCCACCTGGCCGCTGAAACCGGACAGCGCACTGGAATAGGGATTGGCTACGAGGTAGGCCGGGTCGGCAAAAAGATCTTTCATCGTCTGGATAAATTGCCGGCTGTTCATATACGGTTGATAATCCAGGTTGGGTTTACCCTGCAGGTTCACAAAGCCATCGTATTCTATTTTTACCGGCCCGTTGCGGGTGCCTTTCTTCGTGGTGATCACTATAACGCCGTTGGAGGCGCGGCTGCCCCAGATAGAAGCGGCCATGGCATCTTTGAGCACGGTCACATCCTGCACGTCATTGGGATTGATGTCCGAAACATCGCTCAGGGGAATGCCATCGACTACATACAATGGGGCGCGCGCAGCCTGGAGCGAGCTCAGTCCCCGGATCAGGATGCTGCTGCGGGTGGTGGGGTCCGTCTTGGCGGCTTCGACCACGCTGGGTGCATTGTTCAATACCAGTCCCGGTATCAACCCGTCCAGCCGCTGCACGATGTTCATGCTGGTGCTGCGGTTGTCGACGATGCCCATATCGGCCTTGCTGAAGCTGCCCGCGCTGCGGTCGCGCGACAAGGTCTGGTAGCCATTGTTCACCACCGTTATCTCGTCGAGATTCGTTACCGATCGTTTCAGCAGGATGGACAACTGTGCGGGCTTGCCTTCTTCGGCCACGAGCAGCTGCCGTTTCGTTTCATAACCCACGAAGGAAAACTCCAGTACATATTTTCCCGGCGCTACCCCCGGTATAAGAAACTCTCCTTGTTTATTGGTCAGCACCAGGATATTGCCCGGCATCAGCCGGACCGTGGCTCCCTCCAATGCGTTGCCCAGGCTATCGCGCAGGCTACCCCCGATACTGACAGGGGCAGCAAGCGGCGACAGGCCGGCAGGGTTGGACGGCAGGGACGGTTTCGGGCGGATAAATATGGTTTGATTTTCGATAAAGTATTCCAGCGGCTGGTCTTTGAACACCTCTTGCAGGAAGGCGTCCAGCGAAAGCCGTTCGGCCCGGATGGTGACCGGCTTCGCGTTCCTGAGCTGGCTCGGTTTGTAGAAGAAAAAATAACCGGTCTGTTGTTTTACCGCGGCAAAAGCCTTTTCCAGGCTGCTGTTTCTCGCCGACCAGGTCACGGTCTGAGAAACGCCGCTGGCGCTCACATGCAATACGGAAACAAGTAGAATAAATGCGGTCAATCTCATTACTCGCAGTGTTTTGACGGGTAACCGGGACCTTATTTGCGGCGCGCCGGCAGGCAGATCCTGCAACAGGGGCGGGGCAACGGCAGCCCGGTCACAAAGAGCGTTAAAATGCATACTTTTGTAACAGTTTTGGTTTGATGAATAAGAAGCAGTCTTGCTGAGACCTTTTTATAAGCCGGCCGAAATT
>DASYCT010000445.1:0-6488 GCA_036500065.1 Chitinophagaceae bacterium
TCACTTCCTTGATCAGCTGTTCTTCGGAAAGGGCGCCGCCCAGTTTGCGGACGGAAGAATAACCGGCCTCCTTGAATTGTTTTACAGCCGTATCGCTGATGTTTTCAAGAAATAATATGTTAATCTTTTCTTTGGGATAACTCGTCGTTTTTTTCTCGGTTGCCATGTATATACGTTCTTAATAAAATGCAAATATCTCTTATTCACATCACACAATAAAAAACGGATGTTAGCATTATATCATATTGGACAGCATTATATTTGCAAGGTTATACTAACCCATAGTTTAAAAAATGTTCCTGTTAAAAACCTTTCTGCATCCCATTGCAGTATTATTCTTTTTTGCCTCGTGTACCCAGCCTGTTAGCAAACAACAGACGGATGCCGCTACCCTGAAAAAAGATACGCTGGCCCCCACCCCTCCTGCCTCCCAGGCGCTCAGTCCCGAAGAACTGGCGCATTACAATAAAGTCTGCAGCAGTTTTTTTGATTCCCTGCTCCTTCGCAGAGGTCATTTCAACGGCAGTATCCTCGTAGCAAGGAATGGTGAAGTGGTGTACGAAAAATACAACGGCTTTGTCAATCCACTTTCAAGAAAAGATTCTCTTACTCCATACAGTTCTTCTCACCTGGCTTCCGTATCCAAAACATTTACCGCTATGGCGGTGCTGAAATTATGGGAACAGGGAAGGCTCAGCCTGGAAGATGATCTGTCGAAATATTTCCCCAAATTCCCTTATCCCGGCATCACCCTGAAAATGTTGCTCAGCCATCGCAGCGGCTTGCCCAATTACGTGCACTACATGGAACTGCATGGATGGGACAAACGGAAAATTGCCACCAATACCGATGTGCTGTTATCGCTCTACACGATGCATCCACACCTGGAATTCCCCTCGGGCAGACACTTCAGTTACTGCAATACCAATTTTGCGCTGCTGGCGCTGGTGGTGGAAAAAGTAACCGGCCATAGCTTTCCTGATTTTCTGAAGGAAACCTTTTTTACGCCCCTGCAGATGAATGACACCTATGTGTTTTCATTAAAGGATTCCGCGCGCACCATGCAATCCTACCAGGTAAACGGCCGTCCTTTCCGCTTTGATTTTCTCGATGCCGTTTATGGCGATAAGAATGTCTACAGCACCGTGCGCGATATGCTCAAATGGGACCAGGCGCTCTATTCCGGGCAGTTGTTCAAACAATCCACCCTCGATTCAGCATTTGCAGGTTATAGTTTTGAAAAAGCAGGCAGCCGCAATTACGGGCTGGGCTGGCGGATGACGTTTATCGACAATGGCAAAAAGATATTGTACCACAACGGTTGGTGGCACGGCAATAACAACGTGTTTATCCGCCTGCTGGATGAAAAAGTCACCATTATCGTACTGGGCAACCGTTACGACCGGACCATATATTCCACCAAGCAAATCTGCGATCTTTTCGGCAACTACCACCAACACTCCAATCTCTACGAGGAAAACGAAGGCACCGGCGGCGTCGAGCACGGGGTACAGAAAGTAGGCGTTGTGCATCACCGGGTGCTGCATCATAAGAAGAAGAAAAAGTAATTTCCTTACCTTCAGGCAATGGTAATCTTATCTGCCAAACAGATCCGCGAATGGGATTTGTTTACCATCCGCAACAAACCTGTCAGCTCCATCGACCTGATGGAATCGGCTGCCAATCGTTGCTTCCAGTGGATGCAGCAGCACGGTTTGCTCACAAGCAGGTTTCATATCTTTTGCGGCAAAGGCAACAACGGGGGCGATGGACTGGCCATTGGCCGCCTGCTGAACCGCCACGGCTGCGATGTGTCAATACATATACTGGAACTGGGTCAAAAAGGCACCGACGATTTTCAAACCAACCTGACCCGCCTGCACGATGCCGGCATCCCCGTTCACTATATGCAATCGCCGGAGCATTTTCCCGCGGTACCAGCTGGTAATATCATTATCGACGCCCTTTTCGGCACGGGGCTCAACCGGCGGCTGGAAGGGCTTACCGAGGGGCTGGTGGCCCATATCAATGCATGTCCCAATAAAATCATTTCCATCGATATGCCCAGCGGCATGCTGGCCGACGACAGTTCGAAGGGATTCCCGGTATTGAAAGCGGGTATCACCCTTAGCTTTCAATGCCTGAAGCTGGCCTTCCTGATGGCGGAAAATGCCGATCATGCCGGTGAGGTGAAAATACTGGACATCGGCCTGTTGAAAACATTTCTTCCTGCCATTACCTACGAATCCCTGCTGGTGGAAGAAGACCTGGTAAAAGCGCTTTACCGTCCGCGTCCCAAATACAGTCATAAAGGTGATTTCGGTCATGCGGCGCTGGTAGCCGGTAGTTATGGTTTTATGGGCGCGGCCGTCCTCGCTGCCCATGCCTGCCTGCGCAGCGGCGTAGGGAAGCTCACCTGTCATCTTCCTTCCTGTGGTTACACGATTATGCAGGTGTCCTGTCCCGAAGCCATGAGCAAGACAGAAAAAGGCGACCATTATTTTGAAACCATCGACGATACGTCGAAATACGATGCCATTGGCATCGGCCCCGGTATTGGCATGCAACAAAGTCATGAACAATGGCTGGAAGCTATTTTCACTACTGCCGGCCAACGGCCAACGAACAACGAACAACGATTAGTGCTGGATGCCGACGCACTGAACGTGCTGGCGAAAGCGCCTGCTTTATTAAAAAAGATTCCTCCCTTCTCGATATTGACACCCCATCCCGCCGAGTTCGACCGCCTGTTTGGCAAATCCGATAGTGATTTCATCCGCATGCGGCTGGCATTGCAAAAAGCAAAGGAGCTTGGGCTCGTGATCGTACTAAAGGGACACCGGACCTTTATTGCCATGCCCGGGGGCACGAGTTATTTTAACAGTACAGGCAATCCCGGTATGGCCACCGGGGGCAGCGGCGATGTACTCACCGGTATATTAACAGGACTATTGGCACAGGGCTATGCGCCGGGACAAGCCGCCCTGCTGGGCGTATATCTTCACGGGCTGTCGGGCGATCTTGCGGCAGCAGCCCTTTCAGAAGAAGCGTTGATTGCATCGGATATTACGCGTTACCTGGGCGCCGCGTTTATTCAAATCAGGAGTTGATAAGTAAGAATTATAATCGGTTCTACACTCTCTCAAATACGTCCAATCCCTGCTCGATATGGGTGATATATGATTTTAAAGGGAGATTTAATGCTTCTTTGTATGCTTTTGCAGCGGCTTCTATAAAGGAGGCTGTGCTTTCCCGTTTTACCAGGTTGATCGTACAGCCGCCAAAGCCCCCTCCCATCATCCGGCTTCCGATCACTTCACTGCGCTTCGAAGCAAAATCAACCAGGAAATCGAGTTCTTCGCAGCTTACTTCATAATCATGCTGCAAACCACGGTGGGTAGCATACATCTTACTGCCAAAGGCGGCCAGATCGTTGTTGAGCAAATCATCACAGGCGGCTTCCACCCGGCTGATTTCATGAATGATAAAATCGCAGCGCCGTGCCACGACGGGCGGCAGGAGCTGTTTGTATTTTTCAAAATCACTGCTGCTGACATCCCTGAGTGATGAGATGCCGGGCAGCTGTTCTTTCAGGATAGCAACGCCCTGTTCGCAATCCCTTCTTCTTTTATTGTATTCCGAATCACCTTCCCCGAAAGAATGTTTTACACCGGTGTCGCAGAGCACGATATCGATATCACTGAAACGGAAAGGGAAATAACGGTAATCAAGGTTGCGGCAATCGAGCCGGATCACATTGCCTTCTTTTCCAAACACACAGGCAAACTGGTCCATGATACCGCAGTTCATACCCACAAACTGGTTTTCCGAACGTTGCCCCATCAGGGCTATTTCCCGGCGCGGTATATCCAGGCCGTTCAGTTCATTCAATAAAAAAGCAAACCCGCATTCCACTGCGGCGGACGACGATAAGCCCGCGCCCAATGGAATATCGCCTGTCATGAGCACATTGCAACCTTTGATCTTTTTACCCGATAAACGCAGTTGCACAATGATCCCGCGCAGGTAATTTACCCAGCTCTTTGTGGCGGAACGTTCAGGAGCCTGCTGCAATGAAATCGTATCCGAATCATTGAGATCGGCGGCAAACAATTCTATCGTATCGTCGGTGCGCGGAGCGGCGGCAAAGAAGATAGCCTTGTTGATGCTGGCGGGCAATACCCACCCGTTATTGTAATCGGTATGTTCGCCTATCAGGTTAATACGTCCCGGAGAACGGACGATCAGCGTGGGGGCCGAGGCAAACTTTGCGGCAAACTGTTGTTTTATTTTTTCATTCATAGCCTTATAGAAAAAAGGCCACCCACCCGGAGCAGCCAAAAAGAAATAAGCTGGTTTCAAAACAAGTACCGGGGATGGGAGTTGAACCCACACTCCCATTGCTGGGAACAGGATTTTAAGTCCTGCGTGTCTACCAGTTCCACCACCCCGGTGACAGCATCTTGTGAAAAAAAAAGCAGATAACGGGAGCTATCTGCTTTTAACCTCTGAGCGGAAGACCGGGCTCGAACCGGCCACCTCGACCTTGGCAAGGTCGCGCTCTACCAAATGAGCTACTTCCGCGTATGTAAGAACTATTTTTTGGGACTGCAAAAATAGGGATTATGCAGTTCCCTCAAAATATTTTTTGTATTTATTTATACTGCGGCGTGTATAATGTATTACCCGGCACATTTACTTCAGGACGGCCTTTGTAACTATGGGTATATAAACCATAGCTGGCGCCTACCAGGAAGGCTACCATACAAAACACTTCCAGGTAAAACAGGAATACGGATGAATTCACCCAACTGTAAGTAAAATCTTTTTCCCTGGGGTCTTTATATTCTATTTGTTCGATTTGCTCCATATAATGATTGAATTGCTGTGCAAAAATATAGTATCAGGTTCAATTACAAGCGTTTGCCGCCCACAATTTCTGAAAATTTTGTTTTTCCGAGCACAAAATGACGCCAGATAACACTTCCCCGTAACCAGCCACCGGGCAAACCCTTGCGGGATATGGGAAAAGTACTTTTTTTGCGCTTCAGCAGCAGCCATTTGTAGAAGCTAAGGTGTGCTTCCACCACCGCGATAAAATAGGTGCCCTCCCCTGCCAACAGGCTTTTCCATGCCGAAACGATGTCCAGCAGGATGCGAAACGGCATTTTCCAAAGCGCCTGGGTAAACGTGAGGTTTTTCGCCAGCATGATAAGGTTGTTGCGGAAGTTCAGGTACACTTTCCGCTCGTTTCCCTTTGGCAGGGTGCCGCCGCCGACATGGTACACCACGGAAGCGGGACAAACCATGATTTTGTAGCCTGCCAGTTGCATCCGCCAGCAGAGGTCTATTTCTTCCTGGTGCGCAAAGAAATATTCGTCCAGCCCCTTGCAGGTATGGTACAGCTCCGCTCTTACAAACATGGAAGCGCCGCTGGCCCAGAATATCGGTTCCACGTTGTCGTATTGCCCTTTGTCTTCTTCACAAATATCAAAAATACGCCCGCGCGCAAAGGGGTACCCGAGGCAATCCAGCCATCCGCCGCAGGCGCCGGCATATTCAAACAGCTCACGGTGCCGCTCCATGCGTATCTTGGGCTGGCAGGCGGCAATGTTTTTGTCGGATTCCATCAACGCTATTATAGGCTCTATCCAGCCCGGCGTTACCTCTACGTCCGAATTGAGCAATACATAATAATCGGACTTCACCTGTTTTAATGCCTCATTGTATCCTTTTGCAAAGCCAAAGTTTTGCGGCAGCACAATGACGCGCACCTGTGGGTAATGCTCCTGCAGGAAGGCGACCGAATCATCGGTGGACGCATTATCGGCAACAATGATTTCAAAATTGGCGTACGTGGACCGCGATACGGAAGGCAGAAAGCGCCGGAGGTAATGGGAACCATTCCAGTTTAAGATAACTATAGCGACTTTTGGTGTCAACGGCGGTTAATAGATGAATAAAGTGCCAAAAATAAGGGATGGAAAAAAAATAACCGGATTAATAACAAAATATATACAATTGCAAATGATTTCATCTCTCTTCAACTGGCGAAACGGGCTGGCGCTTATAGCCATTGTCATTGTAAGCGGCTCCGTGTTTTATTCCCGCTACCTGGCCAGGAAGATTGCCGATGAAGAGCGTTTGCGTGTGGAGCAATGGGTGGAAGCAGAAAAACTGCTGGTAAACGACACTACCGGCATCAGTACCCGACTGGTGACCCTGATCGTGCCCGAAAACAAGACCATTCCCATTATCGTGACCAATGAAAAAGGCATGGTGGTCATGCAGGTCAACCTCGATTCGGCCGCGATGGCTTCCGACAGCAATTATGTCCGCCGCCAGTTGAAAGTATTCAAATCCGCCAACCGCCCCATCGAATATATCAACCCCCGCAATTCCTCGCAGCGCGATTATTTTTATTATGGCCATACCAGCCTGCTCAACGAAGTACAGTATTATCCGCTGGTGCAATTGTTTATCGTAGC
>DASYCT010000446.1:0-3337 GCA_036500065.1 Chitinophagaceae bacterium
GCCTGGAGTCGTAGACCATCCCGTTCTCCCAGCTATTGGAACCGGCATTATAAATGAGGTTCCTTAATATTTCCATCCCCAGGATTTTGCGCTTACGCAGTGCCGGGTCGGGATTATGCACATCTTTCCAATAATCCAGCGGCTTACCTCCGGTATTGCTGTACCAAATTATTTTCGCCCTGAATTGAGAATTCTGGAGATAGACTTGGATGATCAGGCTGTTATCTGTCGACTTCCATTTCCCGCAGATTTTTTCCCGGTTAGATACCTGCCGTCCGTTAAGGGCCCCAGGGATGATGAAAAGAAAAAGGCAAAGAACAGGAGCACATTTTAAAAGCATATGTTAAGGGCGGCACAGCGACCTAAAACTACAACGTCGACCCGGGGCATATGTTTGCAGTAACATTATTCTCCTAACTCCAGGCTTTTTCGTTGATACTGAATAACCCGATCATTTAAATCTTAATCCTTTAAAAACGTTTCTATCCGTTTAAAATTCGCAAAATGATTCCCGGACTTTTCACCTTTGACACCATGATCGCGAGCGGTGTCCGCGTTCTGGTGTTCTTTGATATATTGAAACATATTTTGCGGTCATGGGTTGTTCTCCTAATTCATCTATTCGGCCTTTGAACGCAAAACCGTCCTTTATTCCCAAATTGTTCCTGATCATAGGCTTGGCCTTGCTTTTGGTTGGGGAAAGCATTTTTGCCTGGCGGCTGCATATTTTGTCCGCGGAGCAGGAGCAGATCAAAACGGATTATACAGACGTGAATAATATCACGCTGGGCTTGTTGTCGGTAGACAATTGGAAGGACCAGGTTGCGGGCATTGTGAATCACCAGGTTAAACATTTCAAGCTGACGCCGAAGGAGAAACATGAACTGCAGGTGGAGGTCGAGCAGGTGATCTACGCTTTGATCGATAAGGCCGAGGCGATGGTGAACAAGCCGCAGCGATCGCTGGGCGGCAAGATCAAAAAGCTGGCAGTTAAAAGCTTTGTCAAAACGGACAAGATCCGCGCGCAGGTGCCGGAATTCGCCCGGTCGATCATTGCCAAAGTCGACAACCCGAAACAAAAGGCCCGGCTAAGCACGATGGCGATGAGCCAGTTCAAAGAGGCAAGTCACAGCGGCAGTATGGACAGCACGCGTCGTGCCAACGAGTCACTAACGGGAAAAATGTTCCATAAATATAGCGTGAGCTCATTGGATGAGCTGGGTAAAAAGCAGACGGCCTTGTTGGACCATATTCGTACGGAAATGTACCGGCATGTTTTCGGCATGCTGGGTTGCATCCTGGGGGTCCTCGCCTGCTGGTGGTTTTTGCGCAAGCGGGTGGATCTTCACGCGGTGCTGTTCATCATGTCCTTGTTTTTTGCCTTCATTTTGCTGGCGGTAGGGCTGACGGCTTCGATGATCGAGGTGGATTGCCGCATCCGGTCGCTGGATTTTGTGCTATTGGGCGAGCATGTCCGCTTTCAGAACCAGGTGCTGTTTTATGAGAGCAAGAGTATTTTGGGCGTGGTGAAGGTCTTGTTCACGCAGCCGGTGGCCGATTCACTGGCAGTTGGTGCGCTGATCCTTTGTTTCAGCATATTGTTCCCGGTGACGAAGTTGATCTCGACCGGCGTTCATTTATTGAGTAACCGCAATATCGCTGAGAACCGGATCGTGAAGTTTTTCGCGTTCCAGTCAGGTAAGTGGAGCATGGCGGACGTGATCGTGATCGCGGTGCTGATGACCTATATTGGCCTGAATGGCCTGCTTGACAGCCAACTGGCAGAATTGAATATCAAGAGCAATACCCTGACACTGATCACGACGAACAATACGGCCCTTCAACCGGGCTATATTATATTTATCAGCTTCGTTTTATACGGGCTCATCCTGTCGACCATTTTAAAAGCCATAACGCCCTATGATGCGCACTAAAGCAGCCAGCATATCGATCATTTTGGCGCTTAGCATTTTGCTGGCGGGGGCCACTTATTTTGGCTGGCAGGTGCATACGCTGGCCAAAGAGCGCCAGGAAGTGAAACAAGATTACAGCTTTTATAATAGCATCAGTTTTGGCTTGTTTTCGGTAGATGCCTGGCGGGATAAAATATCCGAAGTGATCGATGAGCAGGTGAACGGTTATCATATCACACCGGAACAGAAAACGGAGATCCGGCGGGCCGTCGAAAAGGAATTGCACGGCCTGATCGCTAAAACGGTCAAAGAGATCGATAAGCCGCAGCATTCTATTGGCGGCAAACTCAAGAAATTGGCTTTCCATGCGCTCGTCGACTCGGAGGCTTTACAAAAACAGGTCCCTCCTTTTGCCCAGACCATTGTGCAAAAAGTCAGCAGCCCGGCTAGCCAGTCTCGCTTGAAACGTATCGCTACCGGCAAGATCAGCCAACTGGAGAACCAGATCTATGATGCGACCAGTGAAGCGAATGAAAAAGTGTCCAAGTCAATTTTTACAAAATACCATGTTCCCGACAAGCCCGCTTTCGAAAAAACGGTCAATAACCGCCTGCGCAGCATCCGACACCAAACATTAACTGCTGTATGTGCAATGCTGGGATGCGTCCTGGCAGCGATGTTGCTCTGGCTGCTGCTCCGTAAACAGGTGCATTTGCAAACCCCGCTTTTTGTTTTATCGTTGCTGTTCGCGCTGGTTTTACTCGCCGTGGGCCTGACCTCAACCGTGATTGAAGTAGACGCGAGGATCCAATCCCTGCACCTTTCCATTCTCGGCCAACAGGTCAGTTTCGAGAACCAGGTCCTGTTCTTCCAAAGCAAAAGCATTTGGGGGATCATCACCACGTTACTCGGCCAGCCCAAACCTGACGCGATCGTGGTCGGTATCCTGATCCTGCTCTTTATATTGATATTGCCCTTTACCAGGCTGGTTGCAAAAGGGGCCCGGATTTTTACGCCAAATAGTAAGGTGATCAATTACTTAGCTTTTGAAGCTGCGAAATGGGATATGGCCGATGTGATGATCGTAGGATTGCTGATGACCTTTATCGGCTTAAATGGTATCTTAAAGAGCCAGTTGGCCAACCTGAATATTCATGGCGATGCCCTGACGACCGCTACGGTCAATTATACCTCCCTGCAACCCGGCTACTATATCTTCGCGGCCTATGTGATTTACGAGATCCTGCTGTCACGCGTACTCAAAAAGATTGCAGGCTATCAAGCCAAGCCAAGAAGAAAACGGGCAAAAAGAGCCGCCTAAGAAGCTTCGGCGAAAATTTGTAGCCTGGTAGTGATGGCCGCTTTTTTCTTTGGGGCCAGGTCAGATTCCCTATATTTTTCACGAAGCTTACGGAACAGCTCGA
>DASYCT010000447.1:0-7968 GCA_036500065.1 Chitinophagaceae bacterium
AGGGCAGGCTCGACGAGCGCGCAGTTCTGGAACAATACCACGGCCAATTACCTCATGAGCAAAACCTTCCATGTAATACCAACGACCAATAATGCATCGGGTTCTTACCAGGTAACACTCTATTATTCCTCCGCTGAAAAACTGGGATGGGAAGGGGCCACGGGCCAGTCGTTCAGCAATATCCAACTGGTGAAGGTGGCCGGGCAGATAAGCCAGGTAACACCGGCAACGCCTGCTGCGGCGGGCGCCGTAACGGTCGTGACGCCAACAGTCGGTACTTACGGAACAGGCTATACGCTGACCTATACCTTCGCCAACGGGTTCTCGGGCTTTGGGGCCGGCATACCCGCCGCTGCGCTGCCAATCACCCTGCTGAACTTCACCGGTCAACTGGATAACAATGTTATCCAGCTCAACTGGAGCACCAGTTCGGAACAGAACTCGAATTATTTTGAAGTGCAGAAATCGGTCGACGGCACTAATTTCTATCCCCTCGGCAGGGTAAGCGCCGCGGGCACCAGCACTACGCAACGCAATTACGGGTACACCGACCGGCAGGTGAGTGAACAGAACTATTACCGGCTGGCGATGACCGACATGGACGGGAAGTTCGTGCTGAGCAACGTGGTGCTGGTCAGGAACCCCGGCGTGCAGCAACAGGCATGGGTGGTCAACAATCCTTTCAGCAGCTATATCGACCTGCGATTCGCCAAACTGCCCGCGCAGCAGGTAAAAGCAGAACTGCTGACGGTATCCGGCGCCACCGTGTTTAGCCAGGTGTATGGCGGGGCCATGCAGCTGCGGGTGGACCTGGGCTTTGCCCACCTGAGTGCAGGCACGTATATACTAAGAACCACCGTGGATGGAAAACGGTTTATCAATAAAGTGGTTAAACAATAAGCGTTCTGTTTGCACAGGAAAGCCGATCTTTGATCGGCTTTCTTTTTGCCCATACTTTAATCATGAATGGTCATTGCTATGCGTAGAATAAATTATATGCTCCTGTTTTGCCTGCTGATTGGTGGCTTCTCTGTTGCCGCGCAGACAGCGGGCATTAAGCGCAGCTATGCTTTTATCAGCCTGCACCAGCCTGGCAGTATCATGGTAAGGCCCGACGGCATGCCGGTGCATGCCGGGCCGGACACATTGCTGACGGTGTATCTTGAAATACCGGTGACCTTCGATACATCTGCCGTGGTATGGAAAAATGCCTGGATGAATGGAGTCAGCTATTCCTTTCAATTGTTTGAGTTGATGGAAACCCCGCTGGAAGCCGGCACCCTGAAAGGCAGCCGGAAAAAAGTTGTGCTAACAGCGGCGAAAGATTATGGCTGGTGGAGGCTTGTGCTTGCACCTGCTGAAAGAAAATCAACCCCCGCGAAAGGGGCAAAGCCGGGGCAAATCATACTGGAAGGAAAACAAGGCAGAAAGAAGATATTACTGGATATTAATAGCCTCGCGGAACTGGAAAGTATCCCGTCGGTATGAGTTTACGCTGTCTTTTTTCCAGCGATCGCTGGTACGACGAATTAAACGTATTGGAATAATTAAAAGATCCGCTTTCCGCTACTGGCATTGCGAATCCAGGAACTTAACAGTGCTTTTGTTGAGATCGGTGTAAAACTGGTGGGCGGCATACATGCCGTCGATTTCATCGGTCACCATAAGCCGCTGCGCAAGGTTGAAGCTATTGTACGTAGGATAGACTGATGGATTGGCCAGGAAGATAGGGGTGAGGCTATCGGAAACGACTTTCACATAATTCTTACTATCCAGCCAGTGATTGTTTTTCAGTTCGTTGAAAAAGGCGGTAGAGGTCGGAATACTTATAGTTGACAATCTTGCAAAACGCTCGGGGTACACAGGCGATTTATCGTGCGCGAAGTATTTGCTGCAAACGCCGCGGCCGGTAAGCTGCTGCGAATACGTTAAGGCGGCGGCGGCGCCCGCCGCACCCACTTCGGAATTGTCGTCGTATTTCGCCATGCAAAACTGGAAGGGGATCGTAGAGGTATTAAAGATGACCTGGTAGCCCTGTGCGCAGTAGGCAACCGCGGTCTTGAACTTATAGAGATAAGACAGGGAATTGGAAAAAGCGCCGCCATTGCTCATGCCGATCGAAAACAAGGGTATGGAAGAATTGGTATAGCCGCGGTGATAGAATGTATCACGCAGCGCTTTGATATTACCATAGTCCACGTTGCTGCTGCTGTCGAGCGGGGTGGCATCCCAGTTTAATTTACCATCGGCATTGAAATCGGTGTTTAACGATACTTCTTCCGATTCGGTGACGATAATGGCATAGTTTGCGGATACGAGATCGTTGATCATCTGCGACCATTCAAAATCGGTGGCGATATTCTGTGCACTGCCGTCGCTGCCGTGCAGCAGGTACACCACGCCTTTATGACCGGCGGGGAAATAATAATAAACGTTTTTTAGAATATTGACGCACTTGATCTTTTCGTAGGCCAGCGAAAAAGGGCTGAATGTTTTCTGGCTGCCGGTCACGGTCACATCCTGCGAAGGCATCACAAAGCTATTGTGCCATTCGCCGCTGTTTTGCAGCAGGGTGACGCTGCCTGTCCAGTTGTTGAATACGCTGTTGGCATTCAGGGCGACAGACCATATATTGACGGTATCACCGGTTTTGTAGGTGCCGCTGCCATAGCCATTGATCACGGTTACATGGGCGCTGTCGCTGTTGGTAGTACCGGTATTGCCCTGGGTAGATGATGATTTGCTGCAGGAAGCAGTCAAAACAAGCGCCGCCACTGCGCAGAGAAATGCTGGTTTCATAGAATAACAAGGGGTTTTAGCCTTCATGATAAGATAGACTAAACGGGATGGCCCCCGGTTTAATTGCCCGGCAATTATTTTATTTCAACCGGGCTTTTGAGGCGGGGCCGGTAAAGCGGGTTGGGCATTTTGGAAGGTGGGGCGGGGGTGTAGATACGGCTGCTGCCCGGCATATTTTCCAATTGAGCCATCAGGGGCGCCAGTACGGGCATATTGTCAGGGCCGAGCCGGTACACCCGGCCAGGCGTGCTGATGGTGGCAAGGGAAGCCGAAGGGTCGAACGATTCTATACGGAACTGGTTTGTTTCGCCGGGGCGAACGTGAATTACAATCCCGTTGGGAATGGTATACACACCTTCCAGCGGCGACTGCGGATTGCTTTTACGTGTTGAAATCGAATCGATATAATTCTTATGATGGACGACCAGCGGTGTTTCCTGCGCAGCGGCAAAAAGCGATGCCGACAACAGCATTGCAAAGAGAGCGGGCTTTTTCATGGCGGTTGTTTGTTCCCTGAAGATACGAAAAAGATCGTTTATCGGCTCACCACACCCACTGTGGCCGGACAGGCATGCCATATCACCACTTTTGGCCTTGCCCGGCCACGGTTTTGTTCGGGTCTTCTTTTGACCAGCTTCGCTACTCCTTCGCTCCTCCTTCGCTCTTCCTTCGCTCTATAGAGCGAAGGAAGAGCGAAGCTGTAGCGACCCAATAGGAGAAGAGAGCAAAACAAGACCCGAACAAAAATCATAGCGAATAGGGGGGGTATGGGTTATAACCCGTCAAAAAAATACCGTCAGCTTCAGCCTTGCAAAAAAAGGAACGCCGGGGGTATTGCTTACCTCGTCCACCGGCGCGGCTTCATATTTCAGCCGTGACACGTATTCAAATTGCGCCTCGTTCCACTTCTGGTTGAGCAGGTTTTCAATACCCAGCCCTATTTCATATTTCGACCGCGTATAATTGGCCGTCAGGTCGGTAATAAAATAGCCGAAGGCGGTAAGGGAATAATCCTCGTTGGCAGCCCTGTTGTGAAGATAGCGGTAGCTGATCCCCCCGTTCAGACCGTTTTTGAACCGGTAGGACAGGCCCGCGGTGCTGGTAAACGTGGGAGCCAGGGGCAGGTAGTCCTGTCCTTTGGGTGCATCCAGGTCCCGCGGTCGCGCAAGATCAATATTGGCATTCGCATACAGCCAGTCATTGACCTGGTACCGCGCGGAAAAATCAATGCCGTCACGGATGGTTCTTCCGCCCGGTTCTACGCTTTCATCGCCAAAATCGGCCCCATAGGTAAATTCCTGCTTCAGGAATAAATACCATACGGCCGTATTGATAAACAGTCTCGGCGCAGGCTTCCAGTTGACACCGAAATCGGCCCCATAGGCAGCAGGCAGTATTTCATACCCCTGGTTGGCAATCACCACGCGGGCATCGTTGCTGTGAAAACCCTTGCCTAGTTTCACATAGAGCTGCACTTTTGGATTGAAAGTATACTGGATATTTATTTTGGGACAGATGATCGATTGGCCCCGGTGAAATCGCGCGGGAGCGTTGTCGTGAGCCGGATATTGGCGTTTGCCCTTGTGGTATAGCCACCCTGTGCGCTGTCGATACTTCCGAAGGCATCTTTGATATATCCTTCTGCTTCGGCGCGGTTGGGGATTTCGCCGGCGGCTCTCCACCGGGAGGTCATAGAGGACAGGCTTAGGGTCAGTTTATTGTTGATGCCCAGGGGGGTAATGAATTTTCCAAAGAAGTTGAACCGGTTAAAATGTTCGGGCACGTCAAAAGGCCCGCCATTGGAATACAGCGCCTCCCCGGCGATATAAGCGCTTTGCCCCCTGCTTTTTGCTTTATCGCTCAGCAGGTTCAGCATAGTTACCCCGCGGATGGTATTAAACTGTCCCGCCTCGATCTTCACCATGTTTTTATCCAATACGTTGATCGTGTTGTAGGCCACATAGCCGGCGGTGCAGAAATCTCCTTTGCCGGAATAATAAGGCCCCTTGCCGAAATCATAACCGGCAATCGTTTCGGGTATCATGAAATGCAGGTCCGCATATCCCTGGCCGTGGGCCTGCGACACGAGGTTGACAGGCAGGCCGTCTACCGACACGTTTACATCGGTGCCGTGATCGGCATCAAAACCCCGGAGGAAGATCTGTTCGGCTTTGCCGCCGCCCTGGTGTTGCGCGATAAACAATCCCGGCACGAGGCGGAGCAGGTCCTGTGCCGATTTGACGGGTTGCATGTCCAGGTCGATGCTGCTCAGCGTTCGCGAGGTGGTCAGGTTATTGGAATGGCTGCTGATGACTACTTCTTTCAGATCGACCCTGCCCTTTTCAAGATCGATGAGTATGTTTTTTGGATTGGCAGGAGGCTTTAGGGTTCTCGGTGCATAGCCGATAAACGAAACAGCAATGGAATCGCGGGTCCCGACATTTTTCAGTACAAACCGCCCCTCTTTATCAGTGAGCGTATTTCTTAGCGTAACGGTATTGGTCACGACCGCCAGCTCGAGCGGTTCCCGGGTCGCCTTATCGACTACCTTCCCGGTCACGGTCACCTGTGAATAGGAAGAGGACAGTTGTAAAATCAAATAAGCAGCCAGGATTAAAACCCGATTCATTATAAAGCAATTTTCCGGGTGATGGGAGCTTAAAGTAAGAGGGCCGGCCGCGGCTTATTTCCGCCATGCCTTATAGGCATTGATCAACCCGTTGGTAGAAGCATCATGGCTCGTGATCGTGGTTTCATTTTCCAATTCCGGCAATATTTTCCCGGCCAGTTGTTTACCGAGTTCCACGCCCCACTGATCGAAGCTGAAGATATTCCATACAATACCCTGCACGAATATCTTGTGTTCGTACAGCGCCACCAGCTGGCCGAGCGTGAAGGGGGTGATCTTTTTGACAAGAAACGAATTGGTCGGGCGGTTGCCTTCGAATACCTTATGAGGCAATAGTTTTGCGATAGCGTCTTCTTTCATGCCCGCTTTTTCGAGTTCTGCTTTTGCTTCTGCCGGGGTTTTGCCGTTCATCAGGGCTTCCGTTTGTGCGAAGAAGTTAGACAGCAGTTTGGGGTGATGATCGCCAATGGGATTGTGGCTGATGGCCGGTGCGATAAAATCGCAGGGGATCAGCAGCGTGCCCTGGTGGATCAACTGGTAGAACGCATGCTGGCCATTGGTGCCGGGCTCCCCCCAGATGACAGGGCCGGTATGGTAGCCGACGCGATCGCCGCTGCGGTTTACGTATTTGCCGTTGCTTTCCATGTTCCCCTGTTGAAAATAGGCGGAGAAACGATGCATGTATTGATCGTAGGGCAGGATGGCTTCAGTTTGGGCGCCAAAGAAATTGGTGTACCAAAGACCGACCAGCGCCATGAGTACGGGAATATTCTTTTCGGCAGGGGTTTGTGCAAAATGATTGTCCGTCTCATGCGCTCCCCGCAGCAGTTGTTCAAAATTGTCATAACCGATCGTGAGAACGATCGACAAGCCGATGGCGCTCCAAAGGGAGTAGCGGCCACCCACCCAATCCCAGAACTCAAACATATTGGCTTTGTCGATACCGAATTTCACCACGTCTTTTTCATTGGTCGAAAGGGCCACAAAATGTTTGGCCACTGCCGATTCGTCCTTTGCCGTATCCAGCAGCCATTTACGCGCCGTAAGCGCATTGGTCATGGTTTCCTGCGTGGTAAAGGTCTTGGAAGCCACGAGGAACAGCGTTTCTTCGGGCGTTACTTTTTTGAGCGTTTCGGCAATATGGGTGCCGTCTACATTGCTCACGAAATAAGGCTGCATGCCTGCCACCCAGTAGGGCTTCAGCGCTTCGGTGACCATCACCGGCCCGAGATCGCTTCCGCCGATGCCGATATTGACGATATAACGGATCTTTTTACCGCTATAGCCTTTCCATTCGCCGCTGTGTATCCTGGCAGCGAACTGTTTCATCTGCTGCAATACGCGCAGTACATCGGGCATTACGTCCTTCCCTTCGCTGTACACGGGCGTGCCGGACAGGTTGCGAAGCGCGATGTGCAATACGCTCCTGTTTTCCGTTTCGTTTATTTTTTCCCCGGCAAACATAGCTTTGATAGCTTCGGGCAGTTTGCACTGGGCAGCCAGTTGCTGAAGCAATTGCAATGTTTTGTCCGTGATGATGTTCTTGGAATAATCGAATAAAATATCACCGTATTGAATGGAATATTTCTTAAACCGGCCGGCGTCTGCGGCAAACAACTCCCGGAGCCGGGTTTGTTTCATTTCATTGTTGTAGTGCTCCTGTAGCGAAGCCCATGCGCCGGTGCCGGTGGGATTGATCTTTGGAAACATGTGTATTGGTTTATCTGCTGCTGCTGGAAAGCAATGCAATTTACATTCCTTTCAGCTTCTTTACCGCCGCGGTTATTTTGGGTACTACTTCAAACGCATCGCCTACGATACCGTAATCGGCGGCTTTGAAGAAAGGCGCTTCGGGGTCTTTGTTGATCACCACGATCACCTTGCTCCGGTTTACCCCCGCCAGGTGCTGGATGGCGCCGGAGATACCGATCGCGATGTAGAGGTTGGGAGCGATGGCGAGACCGGTTTGCCCGACGTGTTCATGATGTGGGCGCCAGCCTGCATCGGCTACCGGGCGGCTGCAGGCCGTAGCGGCGTGCAAGGCATGAGCCAGGTCTTCTACCAGGCCCCAGTTTTCCGGTCCTTTCAAGCCGCGTCCGCCGCTCACGACAATTTCCGCTTCGCTAAGGGGTATTTCACCGGTCACTTTATTTACAGCGGTTATTTTTATTTTGGGTGTGTCGATAGCGGCATCGAGGGCCACTACTTCGGCGCTTCCTTCCCCGGCTTTTACGGGGTAGGAATTGGGATTAAGGGAAATGATTTTTATGGGCGTATTGACGGCGATATTGGCAAATGCCTTACCGCTGAATACGCTTTTCTTCACCACGAAACCACTGGAAGTATCCGGCAGGGCGATGGCGCCGGCTACCAGTCCCGCTTTGAGCCGGGCCGAGAGACGGGGAGCGATGGCCTTGCCATCGGTATTATTGGAGAAGACCACTACCGTGGCGCCGCTGGCTTCCACGGCTTTGGCAATGGCCTGGGTGTACATCTGTGCGTCGAAATGCGTCAATGAAGCCGCGTTGATGTGGTGTATT
>DASYCT010000448.1:0-10215 GCA_036500065.1 Chitinophagaceae bacterium
GACCATTTTCACCTGATGCTGAAAAAACCCACCGAAGGCGCTCCCCAGGAATACGTCAACAAATACCTTATCCTGCCCGGCCTCGGCATGTACGCCGCGGGCCAGTGGATCAGCAACCTCAATTACTGGGGCTGCAACCAGTATATTACCCAGCGTGCCCTTGGAGCCGATCTCAAAACCGCCCGCACGGGCACTCTCTTTGCCGGTTTATTAAAGATACTCATGCCCGTTATCGTCATGCTGCCCGGCATCATTGCCTATGTGTTGTATAAAAGCGGCCACCTGCCCCAGTTGCAGGGAGGATTAAAAGATGGCGCTTATTCCGCCATATTGACCCTTTTGCCCGCGGGGCTTAAAGGCCTTGCCGTAGCGGCTCTCACCGCCGCTATCGTCGCCTCTCTTGCCGGTAAATCGAACAGCATTTCCACGATATTCATCCTCGACGTCTATAAGAAATACTTTGACAAGGAAGCCAGCGAACAAAAAATGGTGTGGATGGGACGCATTGCCATTTTAGTGGCAATGATATTGGCCGTTGCATTTACCTGGAATGATTTGCTTGGCATCAGCGGGGAAGGCGGCTACACCTTTGTACAGAAATACAGCAGCTTTATAAGCCCGGGTGTCTTTGCCACCTTCCTGCTCGGCATGTTCTGGAAACGAACCAGCGGCACGGCCGCCATCGCCGGTATTATCACCGGCTTCGCCGCTTCTATTTTCTTCAACCAGTTCGCCGTGTCCGTACTCGGTCACGAAACGATCCTGTACACCGCCTTCCGCAATGCCAGGGGCATATATGAAATCCCGTTCTTTATCTGTTTGGGCTGGTCGTTTTTAACGACCATACTGGTCATGGTATCCATCAGCCTCGCCGGTCCGAAAATAAGCGCCAAAGCCTTCGTCCTCGAACCAAAGATGTTCCGCCTCCCGCCCTCATCGATCATATTTATCGTAGTAACCCTCTTGCTCTTATCAGTCATCTACGTACGCTTTTGGTAACCGTTTGGATAGGGTGAGCCGCCCCTAAAGGGCGACCCACCCTATCCAATGAAAAACAGTGAGCCGCCTCACAAACGAAAAACGGTGGGTCGCCCTTCAGGGGCGGCTCACCGTTTTTCATCTATAAGAATATCTCCTCAATGCTTTTTCGCAAACTCACCCGCCAACATCTCAATCTGCTCCGGCCGTATCGTCCGCTTACCATTATCGATCACAATCCGGTACCGGAACACCACCGATTCCCCCTTCGCCAAATGAAGATTTTTCGTGCGCTTCCCATTACTGAAAATCGCTTCCCCAAGCGGGTTGGCGGCAAACAATCCATATCCCCGCGCATGCCAGTAGGTAGGATAATTGGGATTCGAAGGATGATCAATCATAACAATGGCGATCGAATCAGCCCCCATCTTCCCATATAGTTTGCACCAGCTTCCCCGCGTGCTCCAGGCGCTGTCGCCTTCCTTGCCTTCGCTCGTAAGATAATTGCCGGTAGGGATATTATCCGAGCCCCCTTTCACGATAGTCACATTCCCTTTGTCGTCGGTGAACTTCTGGTCCTGCCTGGTCGGCAGTTGTAACGCATGCGCTATCCGCATGCCGAGCAACCCGTCTTTGGCGTCTTTAAAAAGTACATCGGTGACCGCCTTCAGGGTCGTGACCCGGTCGATAACGCGAAGGCTGGGACTGCCACTGAATTCCAGTGTCGTGTTTTCTTCCAGCAGCACTTCGCCCTGTTGGTTGGTCCAGTTGGCGCGATAGCTGAGAGAGCCGACCTGTGCGCCATCGGAGGTGCTGCTATTGCCGGTACCGACCAGCGTGTGTGTTTTTATCCAGCCGTACTGGCTTTTTTTCGATGCCGGGATGGCAAACGAATTGTTCCAGAAATCCAGCCCGTTCACATTTTCATAATTAAACCAGATACCGATATGATGCGGGTGGTCGGTCGGGTCGCCTGCCAGCGGCTTCAGCGGGTACCCCCGCGTAACCACCGCCCCGTCGGCGGCAATGACAGGATACAATACCGGCTTTTCCAGCGTATCGGGATAGAGGAAGCGGGTAAACAACTGACCCCCGATATAGATGTCCACTTTTTTATTCGCATCGTCCCGGACCAGCTTTACAGCCTCCTTTCGTTGTGCAAAAGATGCCATACAGGTAACTATTCCAAGCGCGCACGCGCCTATACGTTTCATGATATTCATTGTAATGAGTTCTTAATTAGCGTTTAATACTTGAAGGCCTTTCCACCCACCATTACCTCCTGCGTCTTTTCATCAAAGGTTGCCCGCTGCCCCGTATGTACCGCTGCATTGGTCATGATGGTGGCGATGGAATGACTATAGCCCGCTTCCACCGGTGCATGCGGCTGTTGCCGGCTGCGGATACATTCCATCCAGTTGCGCACGTGGTTGGACGTGAGCTTATCGCCGCCGGTATTAGCCGAAGCAATCACCGGCTCGGCGGCCGACAGGCTCGTTTCGGGAAGCAGGTTGGCCTGCATGCCCATGGCTGCGGCCATCTTTTGGGTGAGCCCGCCCTGGGACGACACCTTGTTGGTATTGAGATCGAGCGTACCTCCATTGGAATAATATATTTCGGCCGGGTGCTCGTCGCCATTGTGCATACGCGAGCCAAAGGTTACCTGGAAGCCGTTACCGGGATCTTCCACCGGGCCATAATCAAAAACAGCGGTGATGGTATCCCAGTTCTTTCGCCCGTCTTTCCACATATAAATGCCGCCATTGGCCACCACGCTGCGCGGGTGTTGCAGGCCGCTGAACCAATGCACCGTATCGATCTGGTGGCTCATCCACTGGCCGGGCAGCCCGGAAGAATAGGGCCAGAACAAACGGAACTCCAGGTACTTTCTCGGGTCGAACGTATCGGCGGGGCGGTTGAGTAAAAAACGTTTCCAGTCGGTATCCTCTTCTTTTAGTTTGCCCAGCAGTTCCGGCCTGCGCCAGCGCCCCGGCTGGTTCACGTTCCAGGTAAGCTCCACCATCGTGATGGGACCGAACTTGCCCGATTTGATAAAATCAGCCGCCGCCTGGTAATTGTACCCGCTTCTGCGCTGCGAACCTATCTGTACGATCCGGTCGGAGGCCTTGATAAATTTCAATGCCTCGCGGTTGTCCTCCATCGTTTCGGCAAATGGTTTTTCGCAATACACATCGCAACCCGCTTTCACCGCTTCCATGGCGTGCCTTGCGTGCTGGAAGTCGGCCGTGCTCACAAATACCGCATCCACCAGCTTCTTGTCGTACATCTCTTCGTTGTTGCGGCAGGCCACCACATCGTGCTGCATCTTTTCCTTCCACAGCGCGGAGCCATCCTCTCTCCGGGTTTTCCAGATATCCGACACGGCCACCAGGTCGAAATTCAATTCTTTGTAATGATTCATAAAGCAGGGCACATGCGTAGCCCTGTGCCGGTCGGAGAAGCCTACTACTCCCACCCGCACCCGGTCATTGGAACCGATGATCCGGTTATAACTCTGTGCAGACCATACTATTTTCGAAGCGAGTACCCCGGCGCCCGCCAGGGCCGATTGTTTCAGGAACTTGCGGCGTGAATTTCTCATATTGGCAATTATTTTTTAAATGGATAATGAAGGAGGTATTATAACAGCCCCGGCTACTAAAATACCGGAAAAATTTGTATAACGGTTAAGCTATTCCGGCAAAATAATCCCCCTTTAATCCCGGTTTCCGCCCCCTGGGGCCACCGGATCGGTAGAAAATCAAAGCAATTCATACCCCTCGTCCCATCGGGACGTCTGGTGGGTAGAAAAAAATCGAAGCAATTATACCCCTCGTCCCATGGGGACGCCTGGTCGGTAGAAAAAATCGAAGCAATTATACCCCTCGTCCCATCGGGACGCTTGGTGGGTAGAAAAAATCGAAGCAATTATACCTCTCGTCCCATAGGGACGTCTGGTCGGTAGAAAAAACGAATACCCCTCCCTCGTCCCATCGGGACGTCTGGTGGGTTATACCGGCAACAAAACCGACTAGCTGAAAACACTTAATAACCACTAAAATATTGTACTAGCCCCCTGTTTAAGTAGATAAGATATTAATTTTATGATAATATGTTCGTTAAACCTTAGTAACCCTACCCGAATAACCCGGTATCCTTAAACAAGGTAGTAAGCCTTATGATCAATTCACGCTTGCTTTTTATTGTATTGCTCCAGGCCGCCTGCCTTACCGCTTTTCCTCAAAAGCAATTTATCCGGTTTGAACACCTCAACAGGGCCGCCGGTCTTTCCCAAAGCAACGTGACCTGCATTTTACAGGATAGCCGCGGCCTCATGTGGTTCGGCACACAGGATGGGTTGAACAAATACAACAGGTATAATTTTACGGTATATAAGAACGTCCATGATGATAGCACCACCATCAGCAATAATTTTATTACCGGTATCGTGGAAGACAAGGCCGGAAATCTATGGGTGAGTACCTGGGGCGGCGGTCTGAATAAATTCGACTGGGGCGCCCAGAAATTCATTCACTATAACAACAAGGCCAATGGCATCCCCTACGATTTTGCCACCAACGTCATAAAAGACACTGAAGGATATATCTGGGTATGCACCGAAACAGGTGGCCTGTTTCAACTGGACCCCGGAACAGGTAAAACCGTAAGGTACCATTCAGAGAATGGCCCCGGTTCCATCTCCGACAACAATGTGACCGATGCATTGGAGGACAGTCATCATCGCACCTGGGTCTGTACTTTCCAGGGCGGTCTCAACCTGTTGGATCGTTCCACCGGCAGGTTTACCCATTATTTCCACGATGATCACGATACCGCTTCACTCGCCTGTAACCATATTCGCCGGATCATGGAAGACCAGGCAGGCCGTCTGTGGCTGGCTACCTGGGGCGGTGGACTGGATTTGTTTGACCCGGTCAAAGGCACCTTTCGTCATTTCAAAAACGATCCCCGCCAACCCAATAGCCTCGCCCATAACACGGTGTCGGCCCTCGCCACCGACAACAACGGCGATCTGTGGGTGGGTACCGAAAATGGCGGCCTGAGCATCTTCAATGTGGCGTCCGGCAGGTTTATTACGCACCGCCAGGATGATATGGACGAGCACAGCCTCAACAATAACTCCATTTATTCTCTTTGCCGCGACAGGCAGGGCAATATGTGGGTGGGCACCTATAGCGGCGGTATCAATTATTACAACAGGGATGCCAATACGTTTATTTATCACCGGCGCAATAACACGGTCAACAGCCTTAGCAATAACAGCGTACTTTGTTTTTATGAAGACGCTGTTAATAATATCTGGATTGGTACCGATGGCGGAGGCCTTAACCTGCTGGATACACATAATAACAGCATTGGCCGTTTTTCGCCGGCCGGCAGCAATGCCGACGCCATCGGTAAGTACGTGATGTGCGCTGCGGGGGACAAGGATCGGAATTTATGGATAGGCACTTATGGCAACGGCATATCTGTTCTCAATCCATCGGGAAGAATAATAAAACACTTTACGCACCATGCAGGCGATACCTTCGGAATAAGCGGTAATACCGTGTGCGGTATGACAATGGACAAGGATCGGGAGATGTGGATCACTACTACCGACGACGGCCTGGAATGGTACCACTCCGAAACCAATCGCTTCACCCACTTCAGGTATGACAGCGCCCATCCCGGCGGCATCTGTGGCAACCGCCTGCAAACCATCCTCTGCGACAGCAAAGGCTTTCTTTGGATAGGCAGCCAGAGTAAGGGACTGGACGTATTCGAGAAAAAAACCGGCGTATTTACACATTTCGTGCACGATGACAATCAAAAAAACAGCCTGAGCAACAATACCATTAATGCCATTTATGAAGACCGCCGGGGATATATATGGATTGGTACCGGCTTCGGCTTAAGCCGGCTCGACCGGGCCACCAACAGGTTCACTAATTATTTTATGAAGGATGGCCTGCCCAATAATTTTATTTTCAGCATCCTCGAAGACAGGCAGGGCTGTATATGGGTCGGCACCAATGAAGGCCTCTCCAGGTTTAATCCCGCTAAGGGCATTTTCACCAACTTCTCAACGTCCGATGGCCTGCAATCCGACGAGTTTAAGCCCCACGCTGCTATAACCACCCGCTCGGGGACCATGTACTTCGGCGGTGTAAATGGTTTTAATGAATTCGTTCCAGAGCTTATCCATATATCTTCTTTTGATCCCCCGCTGGTAATGACACAGTTCCAGGTTTTCAACCAGGAAGTGCCGGTAGCGCAGAATGATGAAGACCCATCACCCCTTAAAACGGAGATTTCCCAGGCAAAACAAATAACCCTTTCCTATAAAAGCTCGGTCATTACCTTCGAATTCGCTTCCCTCAATTATACCAGCAGCGATCGTAAACAATATGCTTACCGGCTGGAAGGCTTCGATACCGGTTGGAACAAGATAGGTATCCGGCGTACCGCTACCTATACCAATCTTGATCCCGGCAACTACGTTTTCAGGGTGCACGGCTTCAGGAATGACCGGCAATGGTCGGATCATATCGTATCAGTACGGCTCATTATCCTGCCGCCGTTCTGGATGACATGGTGGTTCAGGTTGCTGCTGTTACTCCTGATAGCCGGTTGCATCGCCCTGTTTTTTCATTTCCGGCTGAAAGTCATCCGCGCCCAGAAAAAAGCCCTTGAACTGCAGGTGCGTGAACGCACCGCCCGCCTCGCACAATCGACGCAGGAAGAACGCAAAGCCCGCCACGAAGCGGAACAGGCCAATAAGGCCAAGAGCATTTTCCTCGCCACCATGAGCCATGAAATACGTACACCCATGAACGGTGTCATCGGTATGGCTTCCCTGCTGTCGGAAACTGCGCTGACGACCCGCCAGCGTGAATACACCGACACCATCACCAACAGCGGCCATACCCTGCTCAATGTGATCAACGATATACTCGATTTTTCCAAGATCGAATCCGGCAATATGGAACTGGAACGAAAAGGCTTCGACCTCCGTATCTGCATCGAGGACACCCTCGATGTATTTGGCCCCAAAGCCGCCGCCGCGGGTCTCGACCTGGTGTATCATATCGACGACGATGTGCCCGCCCAGGTAGTCGGCGACAGCCTGCGCCTGCGGCAGGTGCTCACGAACCTCGTGGGCAATGCGCTGAAGTTTACCCACAACGGGGAGGTATTCGTAGGCGTGCAGCTCCGTTCTCTTCTCCCCGATGACCAGCTTGAAATTGAATTCAATGTTCGTGACACCGGCATTGGCATTCCCGCCGATAAAGTAGGACGTTTGTTTAAAGCCTTTTCCCAGGTGGATTCTTCCACCACCCGTAAATACGGGGGCACGGGACTGGGACTTGCCATCTCCGAACGGTTGATCGAACTGATGCACGGGGGTATATGGGTAGAAAGCAAACCCGGGAAAGGCTCGGTTTTTTCCTTTACCATCCAGACCTCCGAAGGTCATGAGCAATTGCCGGTATATGCCGATTACAATATGTCGCATCATGCCGGCAAGAAAGTGCTGGTAGTGGACGATAACCCTACTAACCTGCACATTCTCGAAGGACAGCTCAAACACTGGAAGCTGGTGCCCTTCCTCGCCCCTTCGGGACGGAGAGCGCTGGATATATTATCGGCCGATCCGTCTTTTCAACTGGTGCTGACCGATATGAAGATGCCCGGCATGGACGGCGTGCAACTGGCGGAACAAATCCACCGGCGTTTCCCCGCCCTGCCGGTGATACTGCTCAGTTCGCTGGGCGATGAATACAGTAAATCACATGCCCATCTTTTTCATTCCATTCTTACCAAGCCCATCAAACAATACGTATTGGGCAGGCATGTGCTCAATGGCCTGCAGGAACAACAGGTCGGAATAGGAGAGGAGCAGTTGCAGCCGGCAATACTCAATACCGGCTTTGCCCTGCTGCACCCGCTCAATATCCTCGTGGCGGAAGACAACCTGATCAACCAGCAATTGATACTCCACATATTGAACCGCCTCGGCTATGAACCTCATTGTGTCGACAACGGCGAACTGGTGCTGGAAGCCTGCAACGCGCAGTTTTTTAATCTTATCCTCATGGACGTGCAGATGCCCGAGATGGACGGTCTCGAAGCCACCCGCCTCGTGCGTACGCAATCTTCCCGGCAACCCGTCATCATCGCCCTTACCGCCAACGCCATGACCAGCGATGAAGAAGAATGCCGCAAAGCCGGTATGGACGACTATCTCAGCAAACCCATCATGCTCGAAGCCCTCGTCGAAAAACTCACCCATTGGTCCCAACATCCCCGCTAAAAGCCGCCTCACTTTCTGCGTGGCCTCGTCCCATCGGGACGTCTGGTAGGTAGAAAGAAACCGAACACCCCGCCTCTCGTCCCATCGGGACGTCTGGCAGGTAGAAAGAAACCAAACACCCCGCCTCTCGTCCCATCGGGACGTCTGGTAGGTAGAAAGAAACCAAACATCCCGCCTCTCGTCCCGTAGGGACGTCTCGTGGGTCATATACCTACATTTTAATCCCTTAATTTTGCCCCCCAAAAGGACATTCCCCAACGCCAGGAATTTAACACCATGACCATGCAGGAAAAGAGCTTGAGCAAATCGCAAATCATCATCATGTCGGTCGTCGCCGGTATAAGCGTCGCCAATATTTATTACAACCAACCCATCTTAAAAGAAATAGCCCTGTCCTGCGGTGTCAGCGAAAGCAACGCAGGCATCGTATCGGTGCTTTCACAGGCCGGTTATGGCCTCGGCTTGTTTTTTATCACGCCGCTGGGCGATAAGATGAACCGTAAGAAATTAATCCTTTGGCTCCTGGCATTCCTTACCGTATCGCTGCTGCTGATGACCTTTGTAAGCAGCCTGCTGGTAGTGTGCGTAGTAAGCCTGCTTATCGGGATTTTTTCCTGTGCCGCGCAGGTCATCCTGCCCATGGCCGCCAGCCTCGACACGAAAAACCGCGGCAAAACCGTTGGCATCATATTCACCGGTATCCTCGCCGGCATTCTCGCGGCCCGCGTGGTGAGTGGTTATATTGCCGCCTGGTTCACCTGGAGATATGTATATCGTATGGCGGCGGCACTGGTATTGGTGGCTGCGCTGCTGGTGCAATATTCCCTGCCCGATGCCAAATCCGGTTTCAGCGGCAGCTATGTACAGTTACTCCGCTCGACGTTTCAGCAGGTAAAACGCTTTGCCGTGCTTCGCCGCACGGCCCTGCTGGGAGCCCTGATCTTCGGCGCGTTTTGTTCGTTCTGGACCACGCTGACATTTCATTTAAGTGGTGCGCCGTTTCATTACCATGCCGATACCATTGGTCTCTTTGGCATATTGGCCATCGGTGGCGCCCTCGCGGCGCCCGCGGTCGGTAAACTGTCCGATAAAGGCAATGCGGCCCGCTCACAGGTGTTCTCGGTCGGCCTGCTGATTGCCGGTGTGTTGTTGATCAAACTGTTTCCCACCTCCATTCCCTTCCTGGTGCTGGCGGTGCTGATGCTCGACATCGGCGTACAGGCCACACAGGTAGCCAATATCGCCACCATCTATACGCTGGACGCAACGGCCCATAGCCGTATCAACACGGTGTATATGACTACTTATTTTATCGGGGGCTCGATCGGCACGCTTGCGGGCGTCCAGTGCTGGCGCTTCGGCGGATGGCAGTCCGTCACCTGGCAATTGCTGCTATGGGGATTGATGGCGCTGGCAATCGCCGTCAGCGCCCTTAAAAAGCGCCCCGCCCTGCGCGTCGTATAAACAAGGATTATTTTTCAAACACGACCGCATCGGCCGTAGCGCCGAGCTTTGTCAGTGTGCCGGCCAGCGCCGCAACCATCGCGTCGGGGCCGCATAGATAGAAATGACGTTTGAAATCGCTGATATGTTTTCGCAGGAATGCCTCGTTGATCGGTCCTGTAAGGTATCCTTCTTTGGGTTCCCGCGTTAAGATAAAATGAGCGTTGGCGCCGAGCATGCCTTCCAACTCGTGTTCATAAATAATATCGTCCGCGGTTTTATTGGAAAAGAAAAGATGATTGTCCTGCAATTGCTTATCCCGGTGCAATTGCCGAAGTATGGCCATAAAGGGAGTAATACCCGCGCCCCCGGCAATAAAATAACCCGGACCTTTATAGGAGATGGCTCCCCAAACATCGTGCAGTATGAGTTCATCACCCGGGTTCAGCCGGTGCAATTCATCCGTCACCCCGTGA
>DASYCT010000449.1:0-3945 GCA_036500065.1 Chitinophagaceae bacterium
TATTGTCCTGTTCCTTGTGCCCTTCGGGTATCACCAGCCCCCTCACATAAGAAGACCCCGGCAAAACAGAAGCCAGCGTAACGGCATCTACACGGCTATACCTGCGCAGTTCATCTTCAAAAGCATTCATCCGCGCCCGCAACGGCCCGTCCACGCCACTGCCGAGCAGGGAGGGGCTCTTGCCAAACAGGGGTATCACCAGCAACTGGTCCTTTTGAAACCCCAATGGCTTATTGCGCAGGAACTGCAACTGCCGGTTGATCACCACCGCGCCGATGATAAGCGCAAGCGCCACCGCAAACTGTGTAATGACCAGCAACTGCCGCACCGGTCTTCCGCCTGCCCGGTAACCCGTCTTTCCTTTCAGCAGCGCGGTAAGCCGGAAACGCGTAATAAAAACCGCGGGATACAATCCGCCGAGCAGCCCGGTGCACAGGAACAACCCGGTAAAAACAACCAGTGTTTTTGCATTGTACAGCGCAGCCGTATTTAATGTTTTGCCGGTGATATTGTTCAACAATGACAGCCCGGGCAGGGTGATCAGCAGGGCCAGTAAAAAAGCGGCAAAGCTCAGCAGCAGGCCTTCCCCCAGGAACTGCATCAGCAGTTGCCGGCTGCCGGCCCCCGAAACCTTGCGGATGCCAATCTCACTAATGCGTGTAAGCGACTGCGCATTGGAGAGGTTGATAAAATTGATATTGGCGATTAGTAAAATAAGAAGGGCGATGGCCGCGAAAATATAGATATAGGTGATGCTGTTGGTACTGGGATTGCCCTGCACCGCGGCAGCATGTAAATGTATCTCCGATAAGGGTTGCAGCGAAAGGAAATACGATTTTGCCACCCGTTCATCGCCGTATTTTTTGGTAAGCTGCCGCAATGCCGGCTGAAGCGCCTCCGCCTGCTGGCCCGGTTGCAGCAACACGTATGTTTCAGCAGGATTATAAAGCCAGTTGCTGCGCATAAAATCGCCGTTTGCCTTATTCTCCACCGAATACACGGTGGGGAAAGAAATAAGAAAATCGAATTGAAGATCCGAGGCAGCGGGCAGTTTCTCCACCACCGCGGTCACCTGCAGCAGGGTTTTATTCTCATACAGCAGCGATTTCCCCCGCGCGGAAATAGCTCCAAAATATTTTTTCGCCATCTCCGTAGTGATGACCACCGAATTGGGAGCAGCCAGCGCCCCGGGTCCCCCTTCGGCAAACTGCAGGGAGAAAATATCCAACAGGCTGCTATCGCTGAACCACACACCCTGTTCCTGGAACTTTTGTTCCTGCCCGTTGCCGGCTGCTTCCATTATGCCGCTGCGGTTGTACAGGCGGGCCACGGCGGCAGCCTGCGGAATATTCTGCGCAATGGCCGGCCCGACGGGAAAAGGCGTGGTGGCATTGATGTTTTCCTGTCCCTCGCCCGCTTTATTGAAATTGACCCGGTAAATATCACGGTAATGCACATTGAATTTATTATAGCTCAGCTCATCCACCAGGTACACCAGTATCAGCATGCAGCAGGCCATGCCGATGCCCAGGCCGGCGAGCTTTATGAGGGTAGCCCCTTTGTGTTTAAGCAGGTTCCTGTAAGCGGATTGGAGATAACTTTTTATCATAAGCGGTAGTGCCGTGTTTACCCGGGCGTTAAAGGAAATTAATGATAAAAACAGGCCATGTTAAAAAAATTACATGACTGGCGGGAGAGGCAGGCTTAACGCGTTTTTAACCATAGATGATCTATCTTGTTTCAAACAATGCCCATTATATCCATGAGTGATAAACCCCTTCGCCGTCACCGGAATAGCATTTTGATGACGATATTGTTTTATAGCCTCTATATTATAGTGATAAGTATCCTGTACTGTTTGAGTCCCAGCGGTCCCTGCACGGCCGGCTTCGGTATCTTTGCCATTCTTACCCTGCCGGTAGTCAGTTTTATCTTATTTATGTGGAATATTATTGGAAAAGGCCCCGATGGAAAGAGAAATAAAGGATCGGCATTTATACACCTGTTTTTTTTAGTCGCTTTTGTGTTGTTCTTCTGTTTCAATAGTTAGTTATATAAGCGACATCCCGCTTCCGGCTAACACTTCACCGTCTTTTTCTTCCTGCCGAGCGTTCCTTTGTCCTTTGCTTTCATAATGTATTCCACCGGGTCCGGTATCTTACAAGAGGTCCCATTCATATCGACCGACACGGCGCCAACCTTTTTTGCGGTGGCGACGGCCTCATTCGTCAGTGCAGGCACATAACTGCCGCAGACGGTGACAAAGCGGTTCATGACACAGCGCACCCGGTTGGGAGAGTCATGAATGGTTTTAGCCACTCTCGCCAGCAGCGTTTTATAACCCGGAATATCCAGTTCGCTGTCGGGCTTTAATGCCGCCAGGTCACTGAGCGTGGCCCAGCCTGTGGCTGCGATATGCTCTTTGGTGCTATCGATCCATTCTTTCGCCAGCTCAAAACCATAACGGCTCCCGGCGCTTACCCAGGGCACGGTGTACTCACTGATGTTTTGTGAAACCGCCTGTTTTGCCCAACCCTGCAAATCGGCTTTGGTCATCTTTGCATCGTCGGCAATCAGGCCTGCGAGATACATGGCATCGGCATTACCGGTAGCATACAAGTCCTTTGCCAACTGGTAATCCATCTTGATTCTCTTTTGAATAGGCTTCAGGTATTCTATTTTTACCCCGAAAAAAGGTTCTTTCACCCCGTGTTTTACCAGTATCTTTTTAATGACCTCGCTGCCATGCGATTGCAGTTCGGACATGATTTCTTTGACTGTCATAAAAAGCTGTTTTAGCAGGATGTAAACGCCCGACCGGGCATTTTTTACTGTATGCTATTGGTTTAAAAGGTACGAAAAATTATACTATCAGGGCCCTGGAAGGCCCTCTCCTGCCTGCTTTCGGCCAACTGTCATGTACCGTCTTGTTCCGTCGTGGGCCAAAACCGACGTTCGTCGGGCAGAAACAGCCCCTCGTCGAAAAAGATCGTTTCCGGGGGTAGGGCTTCGCATCTTTGTATCAGCAAGAACGCAGTATCCAATATCCCGAAAAAGACCGCCAATATCCTGAAGAACAATATCCAATACCTAAGAGAAGCAATATCCAAATCCAGAAAATCCGACTAACCACCAATTCCTAAGAAAGACCGAATCCAACAACATCCTTTCGAAAAACCAATAGTGTCCAATTGTCAGTTTTGAAAAACCACTCTACCCTGACAAGAAATTACACGCCGCTTTGAACCAACGTTTGAAGCGGTTTTTTTATGCCCTCTCCCGTCCCCGTAGGGGCGCCTGGTGGATAGCAACCGAATAACCCATCCATCGTCCCATAGGGGGCGCCTGGTGCGTAGTGAGCTACCGCGTAGTTTGTCTTCCTTTGATAGCGCCCTTTTTTGAAAACGATTCGCCGCATTGCGCACCTTCCCCGAGTGGTATAAACGAACTTTTAGCCAGCGCACGTTTAAAAAGCGTATCGGCAGCTTCGCTCCTTGTATTAAAATGCAGGTTGCCGTATTGACAAATACTTCCTAACACCTGCTGCTGCCCGTCGCTGAAATGAATCCACGGAAGACTGGCATTGCAGCGCGTCAGCCAGAACAGGTGCCTTGCAAACTCCGGAAGCTGCTCAACGCTTACTTTGAAAGCCCCATTGAATCGGGCCCCGGTTTTATTTTCGACCAGGTATTGACGCGCTTTTACTGCCGCCGGGTAATCGTTCTGCTGGTAAAGCCAGGCGGTCGTACCGTCGCCCAGGAACACGAGCCAGTCAAATTGCATCTCCGCGACCAAAGCGCTGAATGCAGTGGCAAGAAGGCCTGCATGGCCGCGTGCTGTTTTGGAGTGAAGGGTAAGTGTATACTGCTTGTATATTTTGGGATAAAAGAATTGTTCAGCCCGGTAGTCTGCCCGCGGAAAATCCGGAAATTGAACCAGTGCATC
>DASYCT010000450.1:0-3663 GCA_036500065.1 Chitinophagaceae bacterium
CCGTAATTGCCATAGCCCGGCAAATCGGTGTTGTAGACGATGGTGCCGTTGGGCGCGTCCCGGGCTGTGTATTTCCAGGCAGCGTGTTCATAATCGTAATCGGGGTCGTTGAAATCACGTTCCCAATAGCGGGGACGGTCACGGCTGTTAAGCACCTGTTCGAGCGTTGGCACGGAACCGTTGTGCAGGTAAGGCGCGGTAGCCCAGACACCGTCCAGCGGCGGGGCGATGTATCCATCGAATGGTTCAAGACGGGCCGGGTGGTCGCCCTGTGCAAACCAACTGTTGTTGAACCAGTTGACAAACTGCGGGTTCTGGTAGTTGTTTTTAAACAGGAACGAATCGGTTTTTATAACCGCTTCGGGTATCAGCAGGTTGGGGTATTCATCGCTGCTATGGTATTTGCCGTGGCATTTGGAACAATTGGTAATGAAAATCATTTCTCCCTGCCTGGCCAATACTTTATTGATGGGCTTCGGGTATTTGGGAGGCGTGAGTGAATAAATATAAGCCAATACGTTGCTGATGTTTCCATCGACTTCCCGCGATTCGGCCGTGTCGTTGACCGTTAGCAGGTTGGACGCCATTAAGAACCGGCCGAAATCGCCCCGGCCAAAGCCGTTGTAAAACATGGCATGTTTCTTTTTCAGCAACCACCAGGCGGGCACGTCGCTCGGTATTACTTCAGCGGGGATGTCTATCAGGGTGGTATCGCTCCATTTAAAAGTGACAGGATCGCGGTGAGCGGCCAGTACGGCGGCCAGCCGGTCGGCGGCATTGACGCCCCTCACCTGCGTGGTAATCCACGGACCGATGGTCCGTGCCACCTGCAGAAAGGGTTTGGCTGCCTGGTATCTTTGCGGGGGACCTTTTTTCAGGAAGTTTTCCAGCATGTTGTAGGCCTGTGGGTTCAGTTTCTGGCCCATAGTAAAATCGGCGAAGCTGTTGCCCATGCCCATGACCAGTTTGCCTTCGAAGACCTGCGCATGGCATTGCAGGCAATTGGGGGCTACGAGCGTTTGGCCGTTGCGGGATTTTACGGCCGTGTATTCGTGGCTTAAAGTTGCATTGACGCCTTCGCGGTTGAGGTAATTGGTTTTGCTTTTACCAGCGGCGAGAACAAAGAGATCATAGGGAATGCCGCCTTTTACATAATCGCCGGTGGTTAAGTAGGTATACCCGGCAGCTGCGTCTCCTGTGCGCTGGGTACTTTCGGGGATATAAACCGGTTCCGGTTCGTATCGTTTTATTTCTTTTACCCCGATAAAGGCGGAGCAAACAAGCGCGATCAGTATTATAACCTGCATTCTTCTCATGGGTCTCAATTATAGGGTAAAATTACCATACATTTCCAGCATCTTTTTCAGGTCATCCAGCGTATTGATTTCACTTACGGGTTTGTCTTTCCGCCAGCGGTTCATGCGGGGAAAGCGAAGGGCGACGCCGGATTTATGGCGATTGCTCGCGGCAATGCCTTCAAAGGCGATTTCAAATACGAGTTCGGGCTTTACGGTGCGTACGGGACCAAACTTCTCCAGCGAGTTTCTTTTTACAAAAGCGTCTACCTCTTCAAATTCCTTGTCGGTAAGCCCTGAATACGCTTTGGTAAACGACACCAGTTTGTCGCCGTCCCGGACGGCAAAGGTATAATCAGTATAGAGGTTGCTTCTGCGGCCATGACCTTTTTGTGCATAGATTAACACGCAATCGATGACGAGGGGATCTATCTTCCACTTCCACCAGTCGCCGCGTTTGCGGCCCACCTGGTAAAGGGAATCCTTTTTCTTTAGCATAATACCTTCGCTGCCCATTTCGCGCGAACGGCGGCGGAGCGCGATCAATTCATCCCAGGAGTGAAAGTCGATGACCGGTGAAAGGCGTAATACCGGGTGATTGGCCTGTTCTACGATTGTTTCCAGCTTTGCGCGTCTTTCGGCGAGCGGTTTTCCCCTCCAGTCCTCGCCGTTCCATTCCAGCAGGTCGTAAGCAAAAAAAGTGATGGGTGTTTCCTGCAATTGCTTTTTGGTGACGTTCTTCCTGCCGATACGTGTTTGCAGCAAGGCAAAGGGAAGAGGATTGCCATCCATGCTCGGGATGATCTCGCCATCGAGGACCGTGCCGTTGGGCAGGAGCGGCAGCAGGGCATGGTATTCGGGAAACTTATCGGTCATCAGTTCTTCGCCCCGGCTCCATACAAAAAGCTGGTCATTGCGTTTAATGATTTGACCGCGGATGCCGTCCCATTTCCATTCCGCCTGCCAATCGCCCGGTTCGCCGAGTGTTGAAGGATCTTCTTCCAGTGCATAAGCCAGGTAAAAGGGATAAGGTCTTGAATGATCGGCATTGGCGGCGTCTTCACTGAGCAATTCGGAAAAATCAATAGTAGCAGGGTCCCAGTTGCCGCTGATGCGATGGGCAATGACACTGGAATTAAGCTTTACCGTTTTCGCCAGGGCGTTTACCATTGTTTTTTGCGATACGCCGATGCGGAAACCGCCGGTGATGAGCTTGTTGAAAACAAAACATTCTTCCCGGCTCATCGGCTTCCAGCTATCGATGATGAATTGCCGTTTGACGGGCTCACTTTCTTTTTCAAAGGCAATCAGCTTTTCGATATAATAATGCAGGGGCTCAGCGGCTTGTACGACTTCGTTGACCGGGAGTAAAAGGGCGATGGTTTCAGCGAGGTCGCCTACGGTATGATAGCATTCTTCAAACAGCCATTGAGGCAGTCCCGCCAGTTCCGTGCACCAGGTTTGCAATTGGGTGCTGTTGACAACGCGTTTGGGTCTTCGCCCGCTGAAGATCGCGATTACCCAGACCTTGTCTTTATCATTGGCCGTAGCAAAATAGGCGGCCAGCGCATCCAGCTTGTCATTTGTTTTGGTGGACGTGCCCAGTATGTTTACCAGTGCTGCAAATTGTTTCATGATTCTACCGTTGTTTCCACAATTTCTTCTTCGCTGTTGCTGTATTCTGTTTTTACTTCAGCCGCTTCCAGGCCATTTTCGTTGAGGTAGCGGCTAAAGGCGGATTGAAAGCCATGTGTTACATATACTTTTTGGGCGCCGGTGGCTTTGACGGCCTGCAGCAGGCCTTTCCAACTGGCATGATCACTTAATGCAAAGCCGGCGTCTACGTTCTGGCGGCGCACATTGCCGCGCACCTGCATCCAGCCGCTACAATTGCCGATGGACAGGGGTTGCATCTTTTTCAGCCAGGGGCTATCGGCTGCAGTGCCCGGAGCTACGACCACGCTTCTATGGAATAATTCTTTGGGCATTTCAGGGGTAACTTTCATGACTTCGGGAAACTGCCATCCCGCTTCTTTCAATGCCTGTTGTGCATTATAAACAGCGCCATGGACCAGGATTTGATCCGCGCAATCCTGTAAGGCTTTTATCACCCGCTGTGCTTTACCAAAACTATACGCCAGTAATACGCTGGTTTTCCCATCGGCGATGTTCTGCTGCACCCAGGTGCGCATGCGATCGAAGAGTGTTTCCTGGGGAACCCAATCGTAGATAGGCAGGCCAAAAGTGGATTCGGTGACAAAGCTGTTACAGGGGACCGGTTCAAACGCACCGCTGATGCCATCGTCTTCTGTTTTATAATCGCCGCTGACTACCCATACTTCGCCGTTGTATTCGACCCGTACTTGTG
>DASYCT010000451.1:0-35063 GCA_036500065.1 Chitinophagaceae bacterium
AGTCGATATGGATACATTCTTCGAACAGGGCAATCGCTTTGGGGTAATCCTCTATATTGGAGTAATAAACGCCTTCCAGGAAAACCGGGTCCACGAATTCTTTGGTGGAATCCCTTTTTTGGAGGGCATCGCAAAGCCCGATGGCTTTTTCATTTTTTGTTTCCGCGTATAAATTAGCCAGGGCCAGTCCTGTTTGCATAATGGGTTGCAGGCGCCAGGCTTTTTCAAGCTCACCGATGGCGTGTACAGTGTCTTTTAACTGCGTGAGCAGAATGCCTTTTTCGTAGAGTGCGTCAAAATTGGCGGAGTCGTTTTTCAGCATGTTGTCGTACAGCGCGATAGCGGCGCTGTCATCTCCCTCATGTGTATAGGCCTCCGCCAGCCGGCGCTTGAACCCGGGATTGCCGGGATATTTCTTTACGCAACTATCCAGCAGGTCAATGACGTCTTTAGTGCGGCCGGTTACAAAAAGATTGGCGGCAAACATAATAGCGGTTTGTTCCGCAGGCTTCAATTGCCAGCTTTTTTTATAATCGTAATAAGCCACATCCTGCTGGTTGTTTTGCGTAAGCAGTTCTGCACGGCGCAGCAGCAGGTCAGCGTTGTTGGGAAACTGGTCGATGCTGTCGCTAAGCACCTTGTAGGGCGGTTTGTATAAGACTTCATTAAACCCGTTGACTGTTTTATCGCCAAATAGTCCGCAGCCGGTGAGGACGACCAACGAGCATAAACAGGCATAGCTGAAAAATTGCTTCATAAAACAAAACTAACCCGTTTTTAGTAATCGGGGCTTAGGAGAATCAACCAAATTTCATATTCCCGGGTTTAGCCGTTAGTTTTGCCGAAAATCCTGTTTATGTACAAAGGCCTCCTTGATTTACACAGCGTATTACGTTGGGTGATATTATTGCTGCTGCTGATTGCCATTATCCGGCATTTCTCCGCCCTGCGCAGTAAGCGCCTGGTGAATGCAACTGACCGTAAAATCGACCTTTTCCTGATGGTTTCCGCGCATATTACGCTGCTCATTGGCATTTACCAGTGGATAGTGGGCGGTTTTGGTCTGAAGAGCATTCAAAACAACGGCATTAAAACAGTGATGGAAAACGCTTCCCTGCGTTTTTGGGCGGTAGAACATACCACCGGGATGTTACTGGCCATCATCTTTATCACGATAGGCAGGGGCGCCATAAAAAGAGGTTCCAATACATCTGCGCATAATAAGGCAGCCTGGCTTTTCCTGCTGGCGCTGATTTTCATCCTTGCGTGTGTTCCCTGGCCTTTCAGGGTGGGCATTGGTCGTCCTTTGTTCCCCGGGATGCATTAATATCTTGTAAAGTTGGCCCAATAGGAAATGCTGGCATTTTGAGTGCCTATCTGCAGGCTGGTGCTGGTAAGGTCGCGTATGCTAAGCGTATCGCTGGCGCCGCCGCCGACCAATACCAGGTGATTGCCCCCGATAAAATAATTACTCCAGGTAGTAACGCCGGCGTACGTATAATAGACCGTATCGGTAGCGGTAAACTGCAGGCTGTCGGCCAGGTTGGCGGCATAGTTGGCGTCATAAGCCGTAACCGGGGTTCCCCACTGGCCGCCCCGCGCAGTATCCGTGATGCTGTTGGTATAATACCAGCGACCGGTAATAGAGGCAAATTTATAATCCCCGCTTTTTTTACAGGCAATGGCTAAGAATGCAATTGCGCCGATGGCCGCCAGGTAATTTTTTTTCATAGCATTCAGTTGTTTTTATAACAGGTTAGCGAATGGGTGTTTTTAGCTGGTCGAACAGGGTTCTGTCACGGTAAAAAACACCGGACAGGGTGGTTATGAAAATATATTTGCCACAGGGGGTAATGGAAGTGATAGGGTTGGTTTGCAGGCCGTCGTTGTTCAGCTCGCTGAAGTTTAGGTTATTCCCGCTGATAGCCACTTTCCATAGCTGGCTGTCTGCGTCGTTTGCGGTGGCATACAGATCATTACCCACGTTTCTGAAAAGCAGGCTTCCCACACCTGTGTTGGAAAAATCATTGAGTACGCTCCACGTTTCGCCCTGGTCGGTAGAAGAAAAGAAAATGCCCCCGGAATTTACAAACAGGGTATTGCCGTAAGTAAACATATTACTGATGCCGTAATTTTTTGTGTAGGAAGCAGGCGTGTAGCCAAACGATTTTACATTACCTGCCGTGTCTATCCGGTAAAACTGGCTTTCAAAATAAACGAAGAATTTATTATAATAACTGGCGCAATAATAACCGCCGTTGAAGAAACCGATCGTACCCGGGGCCGGGGTAAGATAGATTTTCTTTACCGTAGGAGTGTCCAGGACGCCGAAGGAAGCATACGGGGCGATAGAGTCAAAATTGAGCAAATCGAACCGCACTCTTCCCTGGTTGTTTTTATATGTTTCTACAGGGGTTAGCACATATTTGTTGTGTACAATGGGATAAGCCGGTGAAGGACTGCTCGACGTTGGATATGCAAGATAGGGTTGATTGAAGCTATTATAGATACTGTCCGAGAATACGGGCGTATAGGCGACGATAAGGTGCTGATCGCCTGGAGATGCCTTCATCACATACAGGGTGGTAGCCGTTGCGTAGGAGCAAAATTTGCCGTTTAGAAAGGGTGTCCCGTTGCTGGGGCTATAAAAAGAAGTGCCCTGCATGAGTACCCAGTAAAAATAATTAAAGCTGCCCCGGTTCACGGGAGCCTGGGCAAAAAGGTCGCCGCTGCCTACTTCCAAAATGCTGTCGCCGATATTGACGCTGGTAAGTGCCTGGGTGGTGGTCAGGTTAAACTCCTGTACCTGTTGCCAGGCATGCTTCAGGGAATCGGTGACAGTGTTGGTAACGGTTTTGGTACAGGAGGGAGATATAGCTAAAATAAATGCCGCGGCCAGTAATACCGCAAAGGAGTAAATGATTTTTTTCATGGTTAAAGCTGTTGGAAAAGGCTCAAATAGTTAGCGGCATAAATTTACAGGGGATGGATAGCAAAACAACCTTGAAATAGTTTTTTTTCAAACGATTAACAGTATTCCCGTATTATTTCCTGCTTCCGGCCTTAACCCGCTGGTTTCCCGGTCGTGTAATATTATTTTTTTGTAATGGAAGTTTTAATTACTTTTCTCATTCAACTAAAACTATTATATCATGATAAAACGGCTGCCCGCTCTCCTGCTCGTACTGGCGCCCTGCTTTTTTACCGCCTGTAAGGATACGGCTACGGAGAATTCCAGGTACGTTGAACTGACCGGAATGGATTCGTCTTTAAAGCCCGGCGATAACTTTTACTATTATGTAAACAAGAAATGGCTGGATACGACCAATATCCCCGGAACGGAAACCGGTGTGGGCGCCTTCCTGGATGTGTACAATCGTACCAAAGATCATCTTAAAATAATACTGGACTCAGTTTCCAAAGCCAACAACCCCGATGGCAGCATCGAACAGAAAGTAGGTGATTTTTATGCCTCGGCCATGGACTCGGCGACTATTGAAAAACTGGGGTATGATCCCGTAAAACCCTGGTTGAAAAAAGCAGACGATGTCAAAGACGCAAAGGATGTAATGCAACTGGTGGCCGAACTGCAAACGCACAACGACAACGTGCTCTTTAGCGAGGGTGTAGGTGCCGATGAAAAAAACAGCGCCCGGAACATTGCCATCTATTCACAAGGCGGCCTGGGCCTGCCGGGCAGGGATTATTATTTTAAAAACGACCCTGCTTCGCTGGCGATCATCAAAGCCTACCAGCAATACATGCATGACCTGTTTACACTTACAGGCACTGATTCCGCTACCGCGACCAAACAGGTAACCGCCGTATATGCTCTTGAGAAGCAAATTGCCGGCAGTCATCGTACGCCGGTGGAGCTGAGAGACCCCCAAAGCAATTACAATAAATTCGCCGTAGCCGACCTCAACAAACAGGAACCCACTTTTGGATGGAGTAAACTGTTGCCGGCCATTGGCATCAACACGGATTCCGTAAACGTACAGCAGCCGGCATTTTATAAAAAGATAGATGAATTACTGAAGACGACCCCCATCGACACCTGGAAGGCCTACCTGAAGTTCAACATACTGGCCACCGCCGCCAGCGCGTTAAGCAGCCCTTTTGTGGATGCACGGTTTAATTATGTTAAAGCCATTACCGGCCAGCAGAAAATGAAACCAAGATGGGAGCGTAGCTATCGTGCCACGGATGCCAATCTCGGGGAAGCGTTGGGCCAGTTGTACGTAAAGAAGTATTTTACCGAAGACGACAAGAAACGTGTACTCGACCTGGTAAACAATCTTCAAACTGCTTTTGAAGCCCGGATTGGTAACCTGGACTGGATGAGTGACAGCACCAAACAAATAGCAAAGGCAAAGCTGCATGTCTTCCTGAAGAAAATAGGTTATCCCGACAAGTGGAGAGATTACAGCAAAGTGACCATTAACAGGGCCACTTATTTCGACAACATAGTATCTGCATCCAAAAATGAATATCAATTCCAGATCAGTAAGGTCGGCAAGCCGGTCGACAGGACAGAATGGGGAATGACGCCGCCTACTATTAATGCTTACTACAATCCCACGTTCAACGAGATCGTTTTCCCGGCTGGTATCCTGCAGCCGCCTTTCTTTGATCCCAATGCCGACGATGCCGTTAACTACGGCGCGATTGGCATGGTGATTGGTCATGAAATGACCCACGGTTTTGATGACCAGGGTGCACAATACGACAAGGACGGCAACCTGAAAAACTGGTGGAACAAAAGTGACAACGAAAAGTTTGTCGCAAAATCCAAAAAGGTAAATGATCAGTACGACGCATTCACGGTACTGGATACCGTTCACCTGAAGGGAGCATTGACCACAGGTGAAAATATGGCCGATATGGGTGGTATTGCGCTTGCTTACGATGCCTTCAAAATGACTGCCGAAGGCAAGGACACTGCAAAAATAAATGGTCTCACGCCCGACCAGCGCTTTTTCATTGCGTTGGCCCTGGTATGGCGTGAAAAGCTCAAGCCCGAAACACAGCGCCTGTACGCTACCATGGACCCCCATTCACCGGCCATGTACCGTGTGAACGGGCCATTGGAAAACTTTGATCCTTTTTACAAAGCCTTCGATGTAAAACCGGGAGATAAAATGTATAAGCCCGACAGCGCCCGCATAAGAATCTGGTAAGAATTAAGAATCCCGCCCAGGCGGGACAGGTTATGCAAATATGATAATGTGGAAATCCCGCTCAGGCGGGATTTCCACATTTATCACATTTTTCACCGCATCGTTTCAAAAAAGCGAAACACTTCTTCTTCCGCCTTAAAGTCTTTGCAAACCTTGCCGACGATCATTTTGGGAAGGTATTGACTGCCGCCGGGCCAGGTGTGGCCGCCATTGCTGATCTTTATAAATTCAACGGTCACAGCATCGCAGGCATAGGTATATTTTACTGCAGTGCAGCCGTCATTGCGGTCGGCATTGGGCATATCGGTCATGACGGGTTTTGCGGTACAGTTGTTTAGCTCGTTGATCTTCCGCACAAGGTCCTCTGTCGGAAGCATGTCATATTCATCGGGCGTCCCCCTGGAAGTATTAAATCTTCCTTTTCCGCCGGTATAACTTATCAGCGGATCGGCCGTACCATTGATAAGCAATACGGGAGTGGGATGCTGAAAATGATAATCACCGATAACGGATTGGGGAAGACTCGCGCATACCGGCGCGATGGCCCTGATGCGTTCGGATAATTTACCGGCAAGAAATAAGGAGAAAATCCCGCCACGGGAGATGCCGGTGCAAAAGAAACGCCGGGAGTCGGCATGATAACCGGCTATGAGCGTGTCCATCAGTACGCTGATAAACTTTACATCGTCGATGTCCTGGCTATTACCCCTCACCTTGCTGCTGACGCCTTTCATGCTCCAGCTTTTGTTGACGGCATTCGGGTAGACAATAATATACCCGTGCTCATCGCCCAGCCCGTTGAGGTTATAAAACGATACGGTGTTTTTGTACGTGCCGCCGCCGCCATGCAGTGCAAAGATCACCGGCCATTTGCCGGTAGTGTTGAAATCCGGTGGTAAATGAATGATGTATTGCCGCTGAAGACCGTCAAGCCGTATTGTTTTATCCAAATCGGCAGCTGCCGCCGGCAGGCTGCAAAATGCGGACAGTACAATAAAGAGTAACAGGCGGTTCATATAATGATCGATGAGACAGGTCTACTGGTATTTACCAAATCCTGCCCAATAGTAATAGGTGCTGGTCTGGTCGCCTACCCACAACACATTGTCCGTGATGCTATGGATCGCCAGCGTATCGCTGTTGCCATTGCCTATCAGGATCAGGTTGCTGCCGCTGACCTTATAATTGCTCCAGGTGGTCACGCCGTTGTAGATGTAGTACAAGGTATCGGTTGCGGTAAATCTCAGGCTGTCGGCAAAATTGGGTCCGATTGATGAATCATAGCCCACTTCCTGCTGCTGCCATTGACCGTTGATCATCGTATCGGCCGTGCTGCCGGCATAGGCCCAGCTGCCGACAATAGCGGAAGTATAGTCGACAGGAGTGTCGCTTTTCTTACTGCAACTGGTTACGGAAGAAACGCCTACTGCTGCTACGGTGAGTACAAAAAACAGTTTTTTCATGGTAATGTCCTGGTTATTATTATAAAATAAAATTATCGGTTAAACTGTCGGCTTGATCCCTGCCGGACAGGCTGATAATCAGCCTCTTAGGTCAATCAAAAACAGGTGATGACCGGCAATGCTGCCGGCAGCCGTAGTTAAGAGTAGGTTAGCGGGTTCACGTATAACGCAATTGAAGCGTCTAAATTGTTTCGGTGAACGGTGCTTTGTTAATGTAATACGCAAATATACGATACCGGGTTGGGTGCAGTATTATTTTTTATAGACTTAAAATATGCATGATTAACGCGTGGCAAACGTGTACTTAAAATAAAAAAAGCAACTATTACCGCTTTGTGGTATTGTCAGCGATGAAAAATAATATGAGTTTTACAATGTATTCATCTCAATGATTAGTTCGCACGGTTTTTCTGACAACCGTTTTTCCATACCCGCCATTCAAGGAAACTATCAGTAGCACATTCTTTACGAAGCAAGTAAAAAGAATATAACCGGCATGACATAAAACGTCTTACTGCCGGAAAGGTAACTGTTTGCCTGCGCCGAAAGCATTAACTATTAAACCTTCTGTTGTTATGATACGCACTGCGCTGGAATTTATACAAAAAGAGCTCGATGCTTATATGGTAGAGCGGGAACAGGACCCCGCCAATTACAGCCTGGGCAATGTGGTGGATCTGAAACCAATTGTGCTGCCCAACGGCAATCTCAACATTACCGATACCACACATATTACCATGATGCTGGTGGGACTGGAAGAAGAACGCCGCGAAGGGAAACGACCTTATTATATTCCCACTCCCGATAAACAATTCCTGCGACTGAACCCGCCCGTGGACATCGATTTGCTCATCATGTTTGCTGCGCACAACAGTCATTATGAAACGGCCCTGCGTGATTTGTCCGATGTTATCGGCTTCTTCCAGTCGAATCCATTTTTTGATGAACAGAAATATCCCGGCCTTAATGCTTCGGTAACGGACCCCGTCAACAAGCCCTGGCAATTGATTCAAAAACTTTTTTTCCACCTCTGCAATTTTTCTTTCGAACAACAAAACAATCTCTGGGCGATGCTGGGAGGCAAATACATTCCCAGCGCGGTGTACAAGATGCAGATGCTGACCGCCTTTGAAACAAAAAGCAACGATAAAACGGCTGCTATCACTGAAATCAATTTTATTGAAAATTAATAACCGGTATGAGTGGCTTACAAGTAAAATATGCTGAATTGCTGCGCCTGTCGGTAACGCAATTGTTCTACCAGAACCAGGTTTGCAGGAGATACCAGGCAATACCACGCCTCGATATTACCCTCACGCCCACCGACGATTGCCAGTCGGTGATGCAAAGGATGGATCTTCTTTTCCGCAATACGGACAATACCGGGGGGTTCATCGTTTTTGCCCGGGTATTGGGTACCAACGGAGCGGGAAATGATCTGCTGCGTTTTCCGGCCAGGGCCGGTGATAAGCTCAGTTTCTGGATGCAGCTGAATAATGCCCACCTGCTCAATTTCGATGATTTGCCGGTACAGCCGGCCGGCGGCCAGGTTTATTATTTTTCCAACCAGCTGGCCGATGCTGCGGCCCTGCGTACCAACCTCCATCTTTCAGTCGATCCCCTCGGCGTAAAAGGGGCCAATGATACTATTAAAAGCACGGCGGAGATTTATCGTTATCATTCCGCGACGCCGGTGGCAGTCAATACAGCTAAAGTAATGCACCTGCTAACCGGTATCAGCATCGATCCCGCATCACTCATCGTACTTGGCGGACAGACGGATCTTATTTTTGATCTGACATCCCTGCCTTCGGGCAAATGCCAGCTGCTTATCAGCAATATGGCTGTCGAACAGTTTTATTATGCCGGCACCCTTCCCCCGCGGTTGCTTTTCGGTGTTATCGAGCTTTCGCTCAATGCTGCGCTTGCGGCCAACTACCGGGTGGTAGAGGCAGACCGGTCGCTTACACCTGCCCGACCTTTTTATTCACTCCTGTTCAACAACCGTTCCACCACCTGGCGTTATACCGTGTCGCTCACGCCCCGGAGCCCCCTCTACCTGGAGATGGCGGCGCTGAGCCCGGCCGACAAAACCACTTTTATCAACGAATTAAATATTGTAACCAATGACAGCAGCATTGCATTCAACCGGGATTCGGTCACCGATACGGCTATTGTGTTCGTATCACAGGCTACCGTGGCGCTACGGGAGAAGTATCTTTCTTCCTCCAGCCTTACCCACGATGCGCTTAGCCTTACCCTTAAAAAGTATATCGGTGATGCGGCAAAAGAAGCCGTTGTAAAAACGGATTTGCCTTTCCCGTCCACCAACGTCATCGATGCCACACAATCACCGCAAATCTATTCTGATATTTTCCTAACACTTTAATTGTAAAAAAATGGCTGTTTTAAAACTCTCCACACCAGGTGTATACGTGCAGGAAATTCCTTCACTGCCACCTTCCGTTGCCGAAGTAGCAACCGCGATTCCCGCCTTTATCGGTTATACCGCGCAGGCGAATCGCTTTGCTGTTGGCGACCTGAAAATGATTCCCCTCAAGATTGAGGGTATGTCCGACTACCAGCTTTATTTCGGCGGGCCGCCGCTCGAGTCGAACGACAGTGTTTCGATTGCCGTCAAAGACTACGGATCCAATAACTACGACGTTACGATTACGCAGGATCCCGCGAAGAAGTCGAATTACAATATGTACTATGCCCTCCAGCATTTTTATGACAATGGCGGCGGCACCTGCTATATCATATCGGTGGGTGTCTATGGCGCGGCGCCCGGTACCGTCAAACAGGCCGATCTCAACAGCGGGCTTACGCTGGCGCAGGACATCGGCGATGTAACTCTGCTGTGCATTCCCGAAGCGCCCGTATCGGACAACTATGCGTCGCTGGTACAAGCCATGATCACGCAGGCTTCCAATCTCGAAGACCGTTTTGCACTGATAGACCCCATGAAAGTAACACCTAAAATCGCGACCAACCCGCTGGGGGACATCGAAGGAGATGTATTGCTGATACGAAACGCCACCCTCGCAGTAGAACAAAACCGGTATTCGGCTGCCTACTATCCCAACCTTACCACCACGTACGCTTACAACTTCGATTTCGACAACCTGACCATTGCCTCACATACGCCGGTGGGCATTCCCGCACCGCCCGTTCCCGACTATACCGGCAAGAAGCTGAGTGATGTGGGTTCCGGTTCGGTGTTGTACGCCAAAATTCAAATCGCAATAACCGGGGTGAATGTGGTATTGCCCCCGTCTCCTGCCATGGCCGGTCTTTATACCCGCGTCGATAATACCAAGGGTGTCTGGAAAGCGCCTGCCAACGAACCCGTGCTGTCTGTTGTAAGCCCCAGTATTCCGGTGTCCAGCCGCGAACAGGAAGACCTCAACATAGATCCTGCTTCGGGCAAGTCCATCAACGTTATCCGCACTTTTCCCGGTTACGGCACGCTGGTATGGGGCGCACGCACGCTGAACGGCAATGACAATGAATGGAGATACATCAGTGTACGCCGGTTTTTTAACATGGTGGAACAATCGATAAAGAATTCATCGCAATGGGTGGTATTCGAGCCCAACACCATCGCCACCTGGGTAAGGGTACAGGCCATGATTGAAAACTACCTGTACCAGAAATGGAGTGATGGCGCGCTGGCCGGTGTAAAACCCGAACAGGCTTACTATGTGAATATTGGCCTCGGCACCACCATGAACGCAGTGGACATACTCGAAGGACGTATGAATATAGAAATAGGCATGGCCGTGGCACGCCCCGCCGAATTTGTCATACTGAAGTTCACCCAGATGATGCAGCAATCATAAAACCTTTTTGTAAAAATTATTTAAGAACCAATAAAACAGTATCTAATGTCAACATATCCATTACCTGTTTTCCATTATAAAGTAACATGGAACAACGTGGAAGTCGGCTTTTCGGATGTATCGGGCCTTACACAGGAAATACAGGTCATCGAATACCGGGACGGCGGCACAAAGCCCTCACAGGGTTCGGCAAAAATGCCCGGCTTCAAGAAGTATTCCAACATTACGCTCAAGCGGGGCATCGTGGCAAAGGACAGCGCTTTCTACGACTGGTTCAATAACGGCGGTTCGCCGGGTGTTGAACGCCGCGACCTTGTTATCAGCCTGCTCAATGACGGCGGCGACCCCGTTATGACCTGGACGGTTTTAGCGGCCTGGCCGATAAAAGTGGAAGGCCCGGGGCTGAAAGCCACCGGTAATGAAATTGCCATCGAGTCCATCGAGCTGGTACATGAAAGTCTTTCTGTAAAAGCCAATTAACAATGGCCAGTTATTATCCACCCACGGGGTTTCATTTTAAAGTGGTGTTCTCCGGTGTTTCAGGAATGGACATCGATAATGAGCAGCGCTTCCAGGAAGTGAGCGGCCTGTCGGTCGAAGTAGAAACCGACGAGCTTCGCGAAGGAGGTGAAAACCGCTTCGTGTACAAGCTCCCCAAAAGAGCCAAATACCCCAACCTGGTGCTTAAAAGAGGCATGCTCACCGGTTCCGCGTTCCTGGACTGGTTCAAATCGGCCATGAGCACCTATTTTACGGTGGTCCTCTACGAGTTCAAGCCGGCGGACTTAATGATAACCCTGATGGACCAGGCGGATAACCCGGTGGCCATCTGGAATATCGTACAGGCTTACCCGCTGAAATGGTCCTGCTCGGATCTCAATGCATCGGAAAATACCGTGGTGGTTGAAACCATGGAACTGGCGTACCAGTATTTTGAACGTAAAATGTAATCAGGCCATGCCCGTACAAATCAACGAAGTGGTGGTTCGCGCCGTAGTGGCTCCCGATCCCGCAAAGGGGAAATCGCCTAAAATAGAATGCCCGCCCGCGGGCAATAGCGGCAGCGATGCGGAGCTGCTGGAGAAAGTATTGGAAATTATTAAAGAAAAACACGAAAGATAATGGATGCTCAAAGCGCGGCAATGCTGCCATTTAACCTGAAGATCATCCCCACCACACAGCAGGGAATCCCTTTCGGCGTGCCATTCATTGTAATGTTCAATCCCGAAACCCTTGCCATTTCCGAAGAGGTCGAATGGTCGCCCGATTGCGCCGTGGCCAAAGTGGGTACCGATCCGAAATACGTGCGGATAAGCCCCCGCAGCTTTACCATCGAGTTCACGCTCGACGGTACCGGGGTAAATACCAATGGGGTAAAAATACCGGTTACCGCGCAGGTAGCCCTGTTCCGGGCAGTGACCACCAATGTACGCGGCGATATTCACCGTCCACCTTACCTGATGGTGCAGTATGGTACGTTTATCAATACCTGTATTCTTAAATCGTCCACAGTCACCTATACCATGTTCGATATGTTCGGACTGCCGATACGGGCAACCGTATCAGCCAGCTTTACCGAACGGGTCATCGGTGCGCTGAACGATATCCTGGGCATGCTTTCTTCGCCTGACCTTACGCACCAGGTTACGGTACAGGAGGGCGACCTGCTACCCCTGCTGACGTACAATACATACAATAACCAGGATTATTACCTGCAGGTTGCCAAAGTAAACAAGCTGAAGAATTTCCGAAAGCTCGTCGCGGGCAGCACCCTGCTGTTCCCGCCGATAGCAGACCAGTAAATTCAGCCATCATTCATTGTAAACAATGCCATCAACATGCTCGACAGCTTACCACCCGGCACCTCTGCACCTACCGATACAGTAACAGGCAAAGTATATATAAACGGTACGGTATTGAGCAATGAAATTTCACTTGCCCAGGTAACGGTCAATAAAACGTTCAATAAAATATCGTGGGCAAAACTGGTGTTCTTCGATGGTTCCGCCTCCGACAGGGATTTCCCGCTGAGCAACGACGATAAGTTCAAACCCGGCAGTACCATTAAAGTGCAGTTGGGCTATAGCGGAAATGCGGATACCGTTTTTGAAGGCATTATCGTAAAACATGCCATCAAGATACAAAGGGACGGAACATCGCTATTGATGATTGAGGCCAAGGACAAGGCCATTACATTAACGGCGCCGCGTACCAGCGCTTATTATATCAATTCGCTGGACAGCGATGTCATTACCTCGCTGGCCACCGGGCTTACCACGGATATTGATGCTACAACAGTCACGCAAAGTCAGCTGGTGCAATTTGATTCTACCAGTTGGGATTTTATCGTTACCCGGGCCGAAGCCAATGGCATGCTGGTGCTGACCGATGACGGCAAGCTCCAGGTAAAGAAGCCCTCTACCACCGGTTCCCCCGTATTGACGGCCACTTACGGACAGAATATATGGGAGTTTGAAGCAGAGATGGATGCACGCAGGCAATCGAAAAGCGTGAAAAGCCTTTCCTGGGATTTTACACAACAGGCCACGGAACAATCGAACAATGGCAGCGCTGTGTACACCGAAAACGGTAACCTGTCATCCGACCAGTTGGGCGCTGTATTGGCGGCCGACGTTGTGCTCAACCATCCCGGCCATCTGGCTTCACAGCAATTACAGGGCTGGGCGGATTCCTATGCGCTGCGGAACCATCTTTCCAAAGCGGCAGGGCGTGTACGGATAGAAGGTAATGCCACAGTAAAGCCTGGCAATATGATTACGCTTGTTGGCGTAGGCGACCGCTTCAATGGCAATGTGTTCGTAACCGGCGTACTTCATCACTACGAAGGATGGTGGCATACCGATATCCAGTTCGGCTGGCGCGAAGAATGGTTTTATAAGAAGGAAGATGTGATCGATAAACCCGCAGGCGGATTGCTGCCCGGTATCAACGGCCTGCAAATAGGCATAGTAAAAGATGTGAACGATACCGATAATGGCGGGCAGTACCGAGTAAAAGTGCATGTGCCTACCATTTCGACGGGCAATGTAGGCATCTGGGCACGGGTGGCGACACTGGATGCAGGTGATCAACGGGGCGTTTATTTCCGCCCGCAGCAAGGCGATGAAGTGGTGCTCGGTTTTCTCGACAACGACCCCCGTGAAGCCATCATACTCGGTTACCTGCACAGTAAAAGCAATAAGCAATCGCCGCTGCCCGAGATAGCTAATACGCTTCAATACGGGTTTGTGACGCAACAGAAGTTAAAGCTGATTTTCGACGATACCAACAAGCGCATGACTTTACGTGTGCCTTCGGGTTCCGGCGAAAAAACAATTATACTGAACAGTGCTGCCGGCGGACTGGAAATAAGCGACGAAAACAGCAACAGCATTAAGATGGATGCCAGCGGCATCAGCATACAGGCCGGCGGCAATGTGATTATCAAAGGAAAAAAAGTCAGTATCAATTAATACAACCTTATGGGCGCAGCAGCAAGAGTAACCGACAACCATACCTGCCCGCTGGTCAATCCAAACGGCAACCCCCATACCGGCGGCCCTATACTGCCGCCGGGTATTCCTACGGTCATGATTGGCGGCCAGCCGGCCGCTACGGTAGGAAGTATGTGTACCTGTGCCGGGCCACCCGACAGTATCAGCGCAGGTTCGGGCAGCGTGTACATTATGAATAAGCCGGCGGCGCGGCAGGGCGATTTAACGGCACACGGCGGCAGTATAACAAGCGGATGCACGACCGTCATCATCGGCGGCTAAATTTTATGACAATAATAAAAAACTAACATGGAAACAATCGACAGATCCTTTTTAGGCACCGGCTGGAGCTTTCCACCCACTTTCAGAAGAGAATGGTATGGAGTGCAGATGCTTTCGGGGGTGGACGATATTCAAAGCAGTATCGGGATCATCCTGGCCACCCTTCCCGGCGAACGGGTCATGCTGCCGCAGTTCGGCTGCAACCTGCAACCATACGTGTTCGACACGATGAACCCTGCCAATACCACGCTGATTGAAAAAATTGTACACGACGCACTGGTATTTAATGAACCCCGCATCATCGTGGGCGATGTTACCGGTACGCCGGATCAAAACAACGGCATTCTCAACGTAAACATTCAATATACCGTTATAGCCACCAATACCCGCTATAACTATGTATACCCTTTTTATATCACCGAAGCCACCAACGTGGATCAGTGACCAAACGAATTAAACCGATTCTCCCATGTGTAACTGTCATTGCAATACAGGCGTCAACCGCGATGGATCCGGCCAGTTGTCCCGCTACCTGCAGGCGCTGGACCCGGGATATATACCTGTTGACGAACGAAGCATAGAAGACTGGCTGGTATTTGCCAGGGGCTATGCCGCGCAGATTCGCTTTTATGATATTCCTGCCAGCCAGATCAATGATCCCACCGACCCGCAAAAAGTCAGCTGGCAGGAATTCTTCCGCCGCGATATGTCCGTTGTCGCCTCTTCCATTGCAGTTACCGACCCGCTGCAAATAAAAGATACGTATGATACAGCAAGGGCCGCACTGGAGCTTAACCCCACGCCGGTTAACTTTGCCGCCCTTTTCAATCCCATTCTCACGGTCATGGGTCTGCTGGATCACTGGTACACCCTTGCCATCCCGCAAAATCCCCTGCAACTGGATTTACAGCTGGCCATCGATTCGAGCCTGCACGACCAGGCAAAGCAGATGATTGCCTATGAAATGGGTTTTAAGATAGTAGACCCCAAAGCCATCCTGAACCTCGATTTCTCCACGATAGAAAACCCCGATCGCTGGGGTATACACGATGCCATCGATGCCGATACCAGTATCTATGAAGGCACAACGGAAGGCGACAAGATACGCTACGCCGCCTTGTTCATCGACGATACCTGGCTGTCGTTTTACGGGGTTATCGGCACGCTCGTGAACGGCTCCGATAAATACATACAGTTCGCACTGGAACAGTACCCCGGCCACCAGCCGCACATGGCCCTGTTTATCTCTTTTCTTCAGATTTTCGATATCGCCCGTCAGCAAATAAACGGGCTAACGGCCAGGATGCTGGACTTTTATTACCAGCAAGTATTGCAACTGCCTGCCAAGCCTTCTGTTCCCGACCGCGCTTTTGTGGTATTCCAACTGGCGAAGGATGTGTTGGAGTATGATCTTGCTACTAATACTCCCCTGGGTGCCGGGAAGGATGCTTCGGGCAAAGCTCTTATATACGAGACGGAAGACGATTTTGTGATTAGCCACGCGGCAGTAAAGGAACTAAAAAACCTGTTTATCGATAAATCGGCTTCGGCTGTTTCGGGTATTACCACCCTGCAGGGCTTTTATGCCCGCCCGGTAGCGAAGTCACAGGATGGTCTTGGCGCAGCTATTACTAACGCCAGCGGCATGTGGCCCACCTTCGGGATGGGAAACCCTTACAGCCAACTATCCAACAATCCCTGCGAGCTGGCTGAACAACTGAAAGAAGAACTGTCACGCGATGACCAGTCGCAGATCGGCTTTGCCATTGCTTCCCCGCAATTGCTGTTGCAGGGCGGCAAACGGATTGTGCGGGTGCAATTATTCTCCGATAAATCCAGGGCGTCACAAAGCCCTTTCAATATTATATTCTCCGGCGAAAAAGGCTGGTTGAAAATAGCCAAACAGATGAGCACTGCCGAGTACGACCTGCTCAACATGTACCTTGTTGCCGGGATCATCAACCCCGACCCCGCTACAGCAACCATCGGCAGTTCCTATTATATAGAAGCGACCGGTTTTGTATTCATCTACCTGCCCATAGCAGAAGATGCCATTGTGAACTTCGACCCCGGCATTCATACAGGTCTTGATTACAGGACAAGCTACCCCGTTATGCAGGTGATGCTTACCCCGCAGGCGCCACTGACGGAAAGCGGCGGCGGATTTTTGCCGGCCAGCCGGATTAGCCTGGACATAAGGGTGGGTTCGTTAACGCCTTCCGATGCAGTACTGAGTAATCTCAAGGCAAACGACCCCGGGCTGCTCGCTTCATTGCCAACGGCTCCTTTTTTTGACGGCCTGCATCAATTGGTGCTACAAAATGAGAACGGGCTTCTCCCCGCAGGCAAACCATTCGATCCTTTCACGGCTTACCCCGATTATGGAAAGTCGTTTTATATCGGCAGCGACGAAGTATTTAATAAGCCGCTGGATCAGTTATCGGTACACATCGATACCGCCCGCAACAGGTCTGCGCATGGAGAACTGGAAACCCTTAAGAAAAGAAAGCTGGTGGAGAAAGATGCAGTTGAAATACTCCCGCTGGCCGTGAGTGTGCTGGAAAGCAGGCAATGGACAAGGCTGAAAACGCAGGATGGGCTGGATTTTAATGCCGAAACGCTTGAAGAGAACACATTGCAGGTGCTGTCGGGCACCGATAACGAGGGCAATTTCATAGTGGCCCCTGACAACCTTGTAAGAAAACCCATTCTGCCCGTCACTGAATGGGATGCACAAACGGAAAAAGGGTTTCTCCGCCTCACCTGGCAACGGGAAGTGGCAGTTGGGCAGGGAAGCACCTTTCTTCAAAGCAGCCAGGAACTGGCCCCGACCCTGCGCATCAATGATATTTCCGTCAGCTATCATTCCACGCTTGCCCAACCCGAATCGGGCATCGATCAAATCTTTCATGTTTATCCCTTTGGCGTGCTCGAAACCTATGTACGCACTACAGGGCGTGCCGCATCGACAGGCGGCCTGCTGCAAAAGGAACCGAAAGAATATACAAGACTTCGCGGGCTGAAAAACGGTTTGCTGGTGGATGCCGGTAACCAGTTGCTGCCACAGTTTACCTATACAAGCCCCTATACTGTTTTTAACCAGCCACCCCCCACTGCCGTTGTAGTGAAAAGAAAAGAACTCGTTACAGGCATGCAAACCATTACAAGCCCTGCGGCCCTCGATTATCCGCGGCTGCTGGCTTACGGGGCCGGCTTGCAGGATGATCAACAAACAATCAACCAGTATTCGGGCAGCATTCAGGAGCAGGGGTCCCTTTATATCGGGATAGAAAACACCAACCCCCTGGAAATGCTTTCGCTGCTGTTCCAGTTTGCAGAGGGCAGCGCCGATGATGAAGATGATGATCCGCCTCCCATTCACTGGTCCTACCTGAGTTACAATGAATGGAAGCCACTAAAAGGAGAGTATCTTGTTTCCGATGGCACCTTTGGGTTCCAGGCCACCGGCATCATTAAAATATCTGTTCCGGAGGACGCCAATGACCAGCATACTGTTGTCACGGATGGCCTGTACTGGTTTTGCGCCAGCGTTACGGAATATGCCAATCGCATTCCGCAGTTAATCGATATTGCAGCACAGGCAACCGAAGTAGCGTTTGTCGATAATGGAAACGATCCATCGCATTTCGACCAGGCGCTGGCAGCCGGCAGCATCAGCAAACTGGTAAGCCCGGTGGACCAGGTAACCACCGTTACGCAACCCTTTGCTTCCTTTGATGGCAAGCGTGCGGAGCAGGGCGCTCAATATTATACGCGGGTCAGCGAACGGCTGCGGCATAAGGGCAGGGCCATCACCGCCTGGGATTACGAACACCTGGTGCTCGACCAGTTTCCCTCTATTTACAAAGTAAAATGCATACCTCATACGGATCCCAATTGTCTTTGCCGTCATACACAAACTGTCGGCAGGCAGCCTAAACCAGTAACCCCTGCCAAAGCGGAAAATTTACTTGAAAATGCCTTTAAAAGACTTGCAGGTGGCCGTGAGGAAGAACGCGCTTCCGATAATTGCTGCGGGCCGCAGGTAGCCCCGGGCCATGTATTGCTGGTGCCCATTGCCAACCTGGCCAACCGGAATGCCGTCAACCCCCTGCAACCGAAGACAAGCCGTCGTACCCTGCTGGAAATTGAAGCGTACCTGCAAACAAAAACCTCTCCCTTTGTACACGTACATGCCAAAAACCCCGTGTATGAAGAAATCATCGTGGCTTTCCGCGTGCAGTTTCTGCCGGGCTATGATATTGGTTATTACCTCAAAAAGCTCAACGATGAAATCGTTCATTTCCTGACGCCGTGGGCTTTCGATGACAGCGTTGAAGTAAAATTCGGGCAGGAAGTATACGCATCTTCTATCGTTACTTTTATCGAACAGCGGGTATACGTGGATTTTATAACGGATTTCTTTATGACCGTTTGCCGCGAGGAATGTTGCTCGGGTGAACACGACCATGAAGAGCAGCCGGCCACGACATCATCCACCGATCTGTCGGCCGCCATTGCAAATGCCTGCAATTGCGAAGACGTGCTGCACCTGGTAACCGGCATCAGCCGGTTTAAAGGGAAGATAGTTGCCAAACCTTCCGGGTCGCGCTCCATCCTGGTATCGGTTCCGCAGCATATCATTATTCCCTATGAAGCGCCTGTGGAATTATCGCCCTGCGACAAGCGCAGGCAAACAGGAGGCCAGCAACCGCAACCCGTACCTCCGCCGCCTGTACCTCCGAAACCGGCACCTGCACCGTCGCCCTCGCCGGAGCCAACGCCAACACCAGCACCTGCACCAACACCTGAACCTACTCCAGCGCCCGCACCAACGCCTGCGCCGGCACCTGCGGTCGCCCCTAAAAAGAAAAAGACAGCAACCCCGAAAACGAACAAATAATATAAAACAATCAAGCCATGTCAGAGTCGATTACCTTGATAAAAGCCAACCCGCTGCTTCCCGCCGAAGATTACAATGCCCTTCGGTCACAGGGAATCGACCAGCTTGCAGCGCTTGGCAGCGATATATGGACGGACTATAATTTTTCCGACCCCGGCATTACCATACTTGAAGCGGTCACGTATGCCATCACCGACCTGGCCTATCGCACCGGCTTTGATGTAAAGGATTTGCTGGCCCCGGAAAACCTTACCGCCGATACCTGGAACCAGGTTTTCTATACCGCCCGGCAGATATTGCACAATGCCCCCCTGACCATCGACGATTATCGGAAACTGATCATCGATATAAAAGGTGTTCGCAATGCATGGGTGACACCCGGTAAAGATTACGAGGTGCCTATATGGATTGATTATAACGCGTATGAATACCGCCAGGACCAGGATTGCGGGTGTACAACACCTGCTCAAAAACTTTGTCTCGGGCAACTGGGCCTCGACCCGGTGGATACTTCGGTGTATACCACCAACTGGGCCGGCAGGGTGGCCGCAATATTAGGTACAAAGAATCCCTCCAGCCCGGGACAGCTCACCGTGATACAGGGCTACGACAGCCAGGTAAAAGCAGCAGAGCATATCCTCAAAAATCCCACTGCTTCCCCCGCGCAGAAGGAGGCGGCAACAAATGAAATCGCCGCCGTACAGAAAACAAAAGCGGCGTATGAAAAACAGGTTGGCGCCAGCAAGCAGCAGTTGATTGACGAACTGAAGCTGGTATCGCGTACCGTCCTTCCCTCCAAAATCGTGGAACTGGAAGGCCTGTACAATATCATGGTGGAATACGAGGATAATGTTACAGACACTGCCGATCGCGAAGCCATCCGCCAGCAGGTGGTTGAACGCCTTTCCGCCAACCGCAATCTTTGCGAAGACACGCTTTCCGTCGATGCCGCCGAATACGAGGATTTTGGTCTCGGCGCTTCTTTCGTGGTAGATGAAAATGCAGATACCGATGCCATCCTCGCCCAGGTGTTTTTTGAAATATATAAATACTTTACGCCCTCGGTGCCCTTTTATACCATTGACCAGATGATCGCAAAAGGATACCAGGTCGATGAAATATTTGAAGGGCCTGCGCTGGACCATGGTTTTATCGATAATACCGAACTGGAGCAAACCGATTTTTACCGCGACCTCCACCTCTCCGATCTTATCAACATCATATCAGGCATACCCGGCATACAGGCCATTACATACCTGCACCTGCCTTTCAGCGGGTTTAAAAAAGATACCAGCCATTCGTATTTTACCAAATGGATCGATTCTCTGCAGGGGGAACGTAAGATTGCACGTATACAGCCCACCCTTTCGCAGGCGATATTCTGCAAGCAACGCGAGATCATTACTTATTATACGGGGGGCAGCGCCGACCGCCGGCCCGACCGCATGCTCAAGCTCTTTGGCGATTTAAAAATACTGGAGCGCAAGTACAAGCTGACAGGTGTAATAATCGATTTCCCGGTGCCGGTGGGAGAGTACATGAACCTGGAAGATTATTATCCTGTTACTTACTCGTTGCCCGAATGCTATGGTGTAAGCGACCGCGCCGGTCTGTCGTCCGGCGCCAGCCAGGAAAGACAGGTGCAGGCGCTGCAACTAAAAGGGTATATGCTTTTCTTTGAGCAATTGCTGGCAGGCCAGCTGGTGCAGCTCAATCACTTGGCCGACCTGTTTAGCTTCGACGATACGGTATCGCACACTTATTTTACCCGCGTGCTGACCGAGCTTGATGGGCTTAAAGACCTGCTTATCGATCAGCAAAACCGCGGGGCCGGTCATTTTGACCAGGTAATAAATGATTTTACGTTGTTATTGCAGGGACTCACGGAGACGCCGGATCTTTTTCTTAACCGTCGTAACCGCCTGCTCGATCACCTGCTGGCGCGTTTTAGCGAAGACATGAGCGAATACGAGGCGCTTTGCCGCTGGCTGATACCCAACAATGTGGAACAGCGCCTGCTGGCCGACAAAATACGCCTGCTAAAGAATGGTGAATACGTTCATATCAGCAGCGAACGCGGGCTCGGGTATAATTATGCATTGAACGATAGCTGGGATAGCCCCAATGTGTCGGGAGCTGAAAGAAGAATAAGCAGGCTGCTGGGTTTTGCCGATGTGGGCTGCCGTAGCCTTGTGCCCTCTTTCATTGCGACCGAGCCTTCCATGGAAACCGACGAAAAGACAAAGCAACCGGTACAGAAGAAAAACGTCCAAGGCGATCTCCTGTACAACATACAACTGCTGGATCCCGATAACCCCCAAACCGTATTGCTTACAAGCGTGGACGTAAAGGACGGCTGCTGCCTCTCGGAACTGATGAATGATATGATGGAACATGCCGACGACCAGCAGTATTATATCTTCCAGCAGGATCTTAAAAGAAAGACACGCAAAACCAGCGGCACCATCGGTTCTTTCTGGTTTGAACTGTACGACGATACCAATCCCGACACAGCGGTATTATTGGCCACCAGCCCGCTGTTCGACAGCAACGACAAAGCGCAGCAGGCATTCCAGCGCGTCCTGGCTGCAATGCTGCTTATCAATAATAACGAAGGGCTGCACCTCGTGGAGCACATCCTGTTGCGTCCCAAACTGGACATTGAATATGACGAGTTGGGCAACCCAATAAAAGTTGAATTCCTCGACATCTGCCTCGATAATTGCGACAGGGGCATAGGGTTGGGCGAAGGCGTGCAATACCCGCCTTACCGCATAAAGACAACCCGTGTGCCGGCCGATAAATGTTATGACAACATGCCCTGGGTGCTCAGCTATCTCGAAGCCCAGGCAGGATCTACGGCAATCAATTATCCCTTTCTTTTCCAGCAGGTGTATACCGATACTACCCCCCCGGTGCCAATGAAGTTCAGGAAATACCCGCAACTGACCCAGCGGATACAGAACCTGCGCGAGTTTGGATCGGAAAGAATCAATTATGAAATAATAAGCAACGATGCCGCCACTCCTGCCGACATTGCCTATGGCTTTATCATCCGAGAAGGCGATACCGGCGTAGTGCTGGCGCAAAGCCTTTACCAGTACAGTAAAAAAGACCCGCAGTCAAAAACAACTGCCGCTAATGATATAGAACAGGCGATAACCATGCTGATGGAATATTTCTCCTTCGAGCTGGATCTGTATTGCCAGGCCGATCCCTGCGACAACAACGAAGACCCTTATTCATTCCGCGCCACGGTGGTATTGCCCTGCTGGCCCAAACGGCTTAGAGATCCCGGTTTCCGCAACCTCGTGGAAAAAACCATCCAGACCGAATCGCCTGCGCATGTGGATGTGCGTGTGGTATGGCTGGACATTCCAGAGATGCAGCGCTTTGAAAGCGCTTACAGCCCCTGGCTGCAGGAAATGGCGGCGACGGAAATGCCGGCTTATGAAAAGGTAAACCCACTGGTCGATGTGCTGAACACGCTGCAACCCTGCGGCTGCTGTAACGATGAATGTGATTGATAACTCATATAAGCGATGATATGACGCACCTGGTAAACAGATTGACATTTGACTTGCTCTGCCCCGGCGAAGAACAGGCGTTTGATATGCGCCGGCAGGTATCGTCGATGGTAGTGCAGGAACAGGTGCAGGAAGTCATCGACCGGGTATGCTCCCGGTATGCAGGCGAAGAAAGATGGATAAACATCGATCAACTGGAAGTAGACCTGGGCCTGTTCAATGCGCCCTCTTTCTCCGGTTCTTTTTCCGGCAGCTTCTTTCAAAAACTGGAAGATGAGCTGTCGGCAAAACTGGCAAAGCTGGTTTCGGCTCTCCCCCCGGATTCGCGCCGGGTGTCGGAAATGGAATTGCTGCAATACCTCCTGCTGCACGGGGTATTGCCCTGGTGGGGTACCGCGCTGGAACCCGATGCCAATACATTATGTGCTGAAACGATCAGCCATGACGCCGGTAGCTTTACCCGGTTCTTACGGCAGTATCGGTTTAACCCATCTCTGTGGAAAAGAATTAGCTACCAACTGAATGCAGAAAGCCAGCGGCAAATTATCGGGCTGCTGCCCGCGCTATCCGCTGCCGCTGCTTATATACAAACATGGTTGGACCAATTACAAAATAACCCGTTGACGGGTCGGTCGCCTGCGGAGCTTAGTTCAATGTCGCAAAAAACAGTATCGCAAAGCAACGCGTTGCCCGCATCAGCAGCCCTCCGTTCCATCGTACAAAAAATAGTCCTGCAAAATGCACCCCGGCTGTTTCAAAATAAAGAACCGCTCGATATAATACAGGCTATAGCAAGGCTGGAAGCCGATAGCCTGCCCGCAGCGGAAACCAGTTTATTAAAATCATTGACCATACCGGCCGATGCGGCTGCCATCATTCCGTTGTCTGCGGCAAATGATACCCAGGGCATGGAAGCCGCCGCCGGTCAATCGCAGGAAGATGAGCCGGAAAAGTCATTTATTAAAACAGCGGGCATTGTATTGCTGGCCCCTTTCTTCCTGCCCTTTTTTACGGAGTTGGGTTTGCTGCAAGGCAATCAATGGATTAACAAAGCGGCTTCTTACCGGGCCGTGCACCTGTTGAAAATGCTTAGTACCGGTCTGCCAAATCAACCCGAATATGGGTTAATACTGGAAAAAATATGTTGCTCGCTGCCGCCCGACGAGCCTGTTCCCATGGAAACAGAACTGGAAGAAAAAGAAATAGCTGAAGCAGGCCGCCTGCTCACCGCCGTTATCACACATTGGGCGGCGCTTAAAAATACGTCCATCGACGGCCTGCGGGATAGCTTCTTCAAAAGAGACGGTATTCTAACGCGAAAGGGCAATGGCTGGCTTTTGCAGGTGGAACGGAAAACACTGGATGTGCTGGTGGATCGCATTCCCTGGGTCTACAATCCCGTGCGCCTGCCCTGGAATGACTATCTTATTACGGTGGAATGGTAAAACTATTGGTATGCAAAACGAAGAAACACTTATTGTGGCTGCGGCCCCCGGCACGGACAGGCTTACCCAGAATGCCGCAAGCCTGGCCGCGGAAATAAGCTGGTTTGCCAAACTGGTCAACGCCCGGCTGAACGAATATTTTCCCGGCAAGGAAATAGAAATAAAGCCGGAGAAAGATCCTGCCCGTGTGCGAAACCTGTTTCGCCGCAAAAGCATCAGCCCCGCCATTATAACAAGTGTGCAGGTAGAAAAGCCCGTGTCTGCCGATACTGTTATTACTGCTCCCGATCTTTCCAACGATCATTCCGTGTACGCCGAGTTTGTCAATTATTACAAACTCGGGGCCGACGAACGGCTCCTGCTCATCATGGCGCTGGTGCCCCATGTACAACCCCACCTGCTGGATGTATTCTTTTCCGTGAACCGGGCGCTCGGGCGGGGATATACTGAATTTGGAGGCATCAAGGCCAACCGCCACAGCGGTTTTATTCCTACCATCGAAACCGTTCTTTTCCTGCTGGCGGGTAATGACCTGGTACAACGGTTCAGGCTACATGCTCTTTTTGCACCGGATCATATCTTCCAGGCGCACAATGTCATTTATATCGACCAGTCGCCCGGCTCCGAACCCTGGACGGCGGGAGCCATCGGTGTTTCAGAAGAATATGTTGATTTTTTCACCACCGGCAATTTCCGCAAGCCGCAATTCAGCATGGAGTTTCCCGCCAAACGCCTCAGCACCAAAATGGACTGGACGGACCTGGTGGTCGATGAATTTACAGCGCAGCAGCTGGATGAATTGCGGATATGGCTGCAGCACGGGCAGACGCTGTACGACGACTGGGGCATGGGCAAAAAGCTGAAGCCCGGGTACAAGGCCCTGTTTCACGGCCCTCCCGGTACCGGCAAGACGCTTACCGCTGCCCTGCTCGGAAAACTCTACCAGCTGGACGTGTACCGCGTGGATCTTTCCATGGTCATTTCCAAGTACATCGGCGAAACCGAGAAGAACCTGGAAAAGGTGTTTAAGAAAGCGGAGAATAAAAACTGGATACTCTTTTTCGATGAGGCGGACGCCCTGTTTGGCAAGCGCACGTCCATCTCCGACTCGCACGATAAATATGCCAACCAGGAAATCGCTTACCTCCTGCAGCGGCTGGAAGAGTATCCCGGGCTGGTCATCCTGGCGTCCAATATGCGTAACAATGTTGACGAAGCGTTTACGCGCCGCCTGCAATCGATCATTCATTTCCAGAAACCGCAATCCAAAGAACGCCTGCGCATCTGGAGCAACGCGTTCAGTACCGAATGCCAGCCCCCGGTGCGCGATGAGCTGGAACGCATAGCGCAGCAATACGAGCTGTCGGGCGGCTCCATCATGAACGTGGTGCAGTTTGCCTCGCTGAGAACCCTCAGCAGGAATGAAAAAAAGATTACGGTGGATGATTTGGTGCAGGGCATAAAGAAGGAATTTAAAAAAGAGGGAAAAACATTATAAACCAGGCAGCGTATGAATATAAAAAGAAAATTTTCCGAAACACCCGGCCCTACCGCTGCTCCCGCGGCAACGGCGGGTACTGCAATGGGCATTCAGCGAAAAGCAGCCATTTCATCGGAAACCAACCCGCTGGAAGACGAAGTAGATGAAAAGGCCGACCGCCGGGTTATGCGCATGCCCGAATCGCCGTTTGTGCAGCGCAAATGTAAAGACTGCCAGGACAAGGAAAATCAAACCCTGCAACGCAAACCGGCAACGGGCGGCACAACCCCCTTTATACAGGCAAAGGGAAATGGAGAAGGTACTGCTTCCGATGCCGTAACACAGCAGATACAGTCCACCCGGGGCGGTGGCCAGCCAATGCAGGAACCCGTGAGAAGATTTATGGAAAACGGTTTTGGTGCCGATTTCTCATCGGTGCGTATTCACAATGATGGCAACGCCGGGCAACTATCGCATACGCTGAATGCCCGGGCATTCACTGTCGGCAACGATATTTATTTTAATGAAGGGTATTATTCGCCCGGGTCAACCGAAGGGAAACACCTGCTGGCGCATGAACTTACGCATACCCTGCAACAGGGTTCCGGCGATGCCGGCGTACAGCGATCTACCAAAGATAAACACTGTAGGGTGCATGCGTATGACAATTCGGACCCGAAGGATAAAGCCGTTATTGCTGAAAGAAGCGGATGGGATAAGTTCTGGGGCAACTATGACCCTTCCATTATCGGGGTAAGCAGCGTTGACGATATGGTGACGAAGACCAATGCCTATATCAACGATAAAAACAACGACTGTCAATGTGTTTCCAGTCTCGAAATAAACGGTCATGGCACCGACGGTTATCAAAGCGTAGGCAACGGCGCCAATTATGTGAACGATGATAAGGCCCTGGTGCATGATTCGACGCAGGCGCAGCTTGACAAACTTAAAAACATTAAATTTTGCGACAAAGGCATGCTCATGCTGCTTGGATGTCATGTAGGAAAGGGCCTGGGGAGGACCCTGGAAAAAAGAATATCTAATGCTCTTCCCGGTATTCTTATCGGCGGTGCGGAACATTTTACGTTTGGCACCGGTATGGATGGCAAACAGGTAGTCCGGGATGAAGCGGATGTAAAAAAAGGTGGCCATTCGGTGGATACCGATAAGGGAACTCCTTTTCTGAAATCACTCAATGTAAGATGGTATTTTACTACCAGGGATGGCGTGGAGTATACCAGGGGCTCGGACAATACGGCGGCCGACCTGGATATGGATGTCAAAACAGCCGGTAAGGTGAAAGTGGTAACCCCCGACGGTAAATCGATAAAAATTAAGTGAAATGAAAGCCGGAACGGGTCTCATTAACGAAAATGACATGATCGCAGGGATAGCGTACAAACTCTTCAAATCGTTTGATACGGGGGGGAATCCTGTTTATATATACGGAACCAGCAGGACAGCAGAAGTGTTACAGCAAATGAAAGGCAGTCTGCTCGATGCTCATAAAGTGGCGCACTCCTATAGCACTACCTCGATCGGCGAGTTGAATATTGAATTGGAATCCGGGCGGCAGTTAAAGCTCGGGCTGGTTTTTGACCCCGGCGCCCGAAAATACAATGCACTGGTATACAAGGAAGGTTCCTTGTATATCACCACGGAAAAGCTGGTTTTCCTGCTTGAATGGCTAAGGGCCGCCCAGGATCATTAAACACGAACCGGATGCATGAACAAAGTTCCATATCTCCACAGGCGGCCGTGATACCCGGTGCGGGCAAAGAGCCGCCGCCGGTATACGAATCCGCACAGGAAATCAATATCAACGATTTCTTCCTGCGGATGCCATTGCAGCGAAAGCTCGCTGTGGGAGCCACCGACGATCCCCTGGAACAGGAAGCCGATGAAATGGCCGACAGGGTGATGTGCATGCCGGAAATGCCGTTCATTCAGAAAAAATGCGGCCATTGCAAAGAAGAAGAAAGATTGCACCGCAAGCCGCTGACATCGTTTATTCAAAGGAAAGGAGGTGAAAGCAGTTATGTAAGCCCGGCTCTCTCCGCCAGGATAACCTCCCTGCAGGGTACCGGGAGCTCACTCACCGGCGATACCAAAAACTTTATGGAAAGCCGTTTCGGGACGGACTTTTCATCTGTTCATATTCATGCCGGCGCGGAGTCGGTACAATTGTCCCGCGAACTGAACGCAAAGGCTTTTACGGTGGGCAGCGATATTTATTTTAATGATGGGTATTACTCGCCCGCTACCTCAGCCGGAAAACATTTGCTGGCCCATGAGCTTACCCATGTTACACAGCAGAATGCGGGCATTTACAATAAAAGCCTGATCCTACGGGATGAATTGGTGGGAGATTATAGCATTGGAACTATCCATTTTCAAAATCCATACGCAACGGATTATGCCCTGGATACTACAGGCGATAAAGATTCCATAGGCGGGTATAACTATTGGTTCCGGAAAATTGCATCTGTCTATGAGTTTCTGCCATACGAAGTGACCGTTACACCCCCGCAGCAATTGGAACGGGATGCGTGGAATGTCATCCTGTCGAAAGCATGGGAGCTTCGCCCTGCTGTAACACCTTCTGCCGCCAATAAAGCAGCAATGACTCAATCCGTCCTCCTCCCGGTTGTACTTGGCGCCGTTAAAACGCCGCCGGGAAAATCCTACCGGGTTAATTGCCTGTATTCGTTTTTTTATGATGCTGCTTCCGGGAAGCCCGCTTTTAAGCTGGTTGTCGGGGATTTTACTCCCGAACCTGCCCGTGTGATCGATATTGATAAAGCTCCCCGGGTCATTGGAAAAAAGGTGCCTGACAGCACGACCGACCTGCTCCTGGCAGCTAAAGCTGTCGGTTTCCCCGGCAACGATCTGAAACAATACCTTGCCGGTCACCCGGAAGTAAAAGATGTATTGGCTGGTTATATCGAATGGAAATCGAGAGAGATTAAGAAAAACCAGGCCAATGGAGACCGATCGGAGCAGCAATTAATAAAAGCAAAAGAAACGGCGGGTGGCGTTGAAAACCCGGTTTTACTGATGCTGACCATGCGCTCAAATGGTATTGAAGGAGTGTACAGTGTTGCGCTTACGTATTCATCAGAAAAAAACAACGTGGTCAGCCCAGGTTATAATGATAAAGACTATGCTGACTTTGAAGCTGAAGCCGACCAGTTGAAGCACCCGGACTCACCGGATAAACTTGGCACCATTAACGGGCTCGAAAAGATTAGCGACGTAAATGAAAGAAGGATCATTAAAAGTGTCGCCCTCTCCGTTTATGCAAGTGAATCGACGGACAAAGCGGGAGTGAAAACAAGAAGTTTTCGTGATACGGAAGTTGACCAGGTAATTCCTATCACCACCGACGGGAAAGACCCGGCTAAAACGGAATCCTATTATTATACATTTATTGTTCATAAAGCAATTGCGGGCGTTGTAAACATTGATGTGAAGCGAATTGGTAAAAAGGGAGATGCCGTTGTGGGAAACCCTTCTCTGCCACTGATAGACAGGATACCGGGGTTTGCCGAAAACGCGTTTGACGCCAATAATGCCGAAACGCCCGCTAAACTGATTAAATGGCTGCTTGCGCGGTATAAGGCCATGAAAGAGGCTGACATAAAAGCCGGCACGGTAAAAGAAATAGCGGATAAGGCGAATGCGATTATAGCGGCAGGAGCAACGAAGCCAGATTGGTTTGATAAAAATTACCAGATTACTATCCTCAATACCAAAGCAGCCACTGCCCGGCTTGGAGGGGTACTCCATTTAAAGGCCGCTGAACTTGCCGGTATAAAGGAATTTTCGGCCGATGAATTAAACGCGCTGGAACTTTCTCTGCAGCGAATGACCCTTCCGCTGCTCAAACATTTGCAGCATGTTGCCTTTGCACGCCAGGAAAAGATATTGATACCGGCTTTTACGGGTGATAGCGGCTTTACCCAGACATCCGGCTATCAATACAATAAGGCGACGAATAATATTATCGTTCCTTTCAGTATCACAATTACACTGTACGACAATTCATTTACCAAAAAAGATGATTTTTTCGGCGGGACGGAGGGTGTAAATCCACGTGATACCGGATCGGCTACGCACGAAACAGGCCACGCCATAGGAGATTTTATTATCGGTGGAAAGCACAAAAACCCTACTATCCAGTCGGAGTTTAATATATTTTACAAAGGGCTGGGCCTGGTGCCTGTGACGGCTTATTCAAGGGATACCTCCAATGCAACAGTTCATTCACCCGAATCGGAATATTTCCCCGAAGCATTTATGATTTTTGAAAACGATCCTGAATGGTTGCTCAGCAACCAACATCAAAGCTATTGCTGGTTTTTATTGCTGCAGCAAACGGGTAATGCTCCGGCAACTGCCAAGGTAATGTCATTGATAGCAGTATGGGAGCAGCAAAAGGCCGCCCAACCCGATAGCGGCGTACGCACGGCGATGATTATTTATTCGCTATGGAACGCTTTCACCGCGCAGACCGGGAAAGTGCCCGATGCAGTTAATACCGCTACCCTGGTGACGATTTTTTCGGCGTTTCAAAGTGAAAAGAACAGGATGATGCGTACCGATGAAACAGCCCCGGTCGTGAAAAAATGGCTTACGCTGGTAAAAAAACAAAAAAGACAACCTACGGCAGACGAGATAAAAACATTTTTTGACCTGTAATAAATTGAACCATGCCGGAACTTAGTTCCATAACCAACCAGGTACAAGCGCCGGTGGCAGCTGCCGCCAGGGATGTTTTGCCCTCGCCGGAACCGGTAAAAGATACTATCTATAAAGAATGCCTGCAGCGGCTGCCGGTACAACGTAAGCTGGCCGTTGGCGCCGTTGATGATCCACTGGAGCACGAAGCCGATGCAATGGCCGACCGGGTAATGCGTATGCCGGAAACATCTTTCATACAGCGAAAATGCGCTCATTGCGAAGAAGAGGAAAAGGCGCAGCGCAAACCGCTTGCTTCATTCATTCAAAAGAAAGGAGAGGAGACGACAACGGAGGCCAGCAGTGCCGTAAGCAACGGCATAGGAGCTACAAGAGGCGGGGGAGGGGCGTTGCCGGATACGACGCGCCAGTTCATGGAAAGCAGGATGGAAACCGATCTTTCCGCGGTGCGTATCCATACCGGCGACTATGCCGCCGAACTGTCGCAGCAGCTCAACGCACAGGCATTTACGGTAGGCAATGATATTTATTTTAACTCCGGCAAATTTTCACCCGGGTCGGATGATGGAAAGCGGTTGCTGGCGCATGAATTGGTGCACACCATTCAGCAGGGAACCGGCATAAGGATGAAAGTTCAGCGTGCGCCGTTACGCCCTCCTTTGCGACCGGCCTGCACTGTTCGTCCCGATGATTTTATCCGGCTGGTGGTGGTGAACCAGGAAACGCCGCAGTCGGTATCCATTTTCTGGAACAGTTCCGGCAAGGTGGAAACGGATGAATGTTCAACCGGTAAAGGCCCCTGCTGTGTGCCCGATGGCGCGCCCGACAATGCCGTTGGCGCCACGGAAGCCCAGTCGAAAATCAATGGAAGTAATTCTACGGAGATAGGAACATTTACGGTTACCCAGGTGCGGGAAAACAATGGTGGAATTAATTTCTGGACACAATTTTTAGATGGAAGAAGTGAGGCCTTACACGAATATACGCCGGTGGATGGCACCCCGCTGTCGCACGGCTGCGTGCGCCTGCACACCGGGATGGCCAAAAAGATTCATTGCGGAGCCATTGCCAACGTGACCCGCGTAGAGGTAAGAGGTTTCGCAAGACCCCGTTGCAGTCACCCGGCGTTGATAACGGAATGGTTAAGTGATTTCAGAAACGCCAGTCCCCGCGATGATGGCGATAAAGATACGGTGGAGCTGAGACATGAACTGATTCACCACTTTAATTTAGGGCAGGGCGAAGCAGGCCAGAAGGCGCTCGACGATAAGATAGAGTCACTTAAAAAGCCTGACCCCGATATTCCCGGCCGGCAATTCATAGACCCCGTAAAAGGAGCGGCGGCCATTCCGAGGTGTACCGGTGTATCGGGGCTTGGCAAGGAAGTGGAAAGATTGCAACGTACCCGTCCCGACCAGCATGACGATGCTGCAACAAAGGCGTTCAGGAATAGCCTGGGCCTTGCTACCAGCGTTGCTGCCGCCAGCACCGCAGCACGCCAGTCCGGAACGGACTTGTGGAAGAATGCTCATGGCCCGGCAGCTTCGGTAGACGACAGGCCGCTGTACTGGACACGCAATTTCATTATACGCGAATTGCAGGAGTGGCACCCGGTATTTTCGGTTAGTCCCGCCCAGCGCGCCGGTATTATTAAAACCTTTGAAATGGCTTCCCGGGGTTTGGATGTGACCGCATTTGCGCCAGTGGAGGCCGGCACCAAAAGAATCCTTATCACCGGCTTTGATCCCTTTGGTATGGACGACAGTTTCGGTCGCCCGGGCGCCATGAGCGGCATGTCGGTGGGCAATCCCTCCGGGGCGATTGTGCTGGCGCTCGACGGGCAGACCATTTCCGGCCCGCGTTGCTCCGCGCTTATACAGGGGGTTGTTTTCCCGGTGCGGTACAGAGATTTCGACGAGGGTGCTGTGGAACAGTATGTCCGTCATTTTACCGGTGGTGCTAACCCGGTAGATATGATTATGACCATCAGCCGTAACCGTGATGACGGTATTTTCGAACTGGAACGGTTTGCCGGCAGGGCGAGGAGCGGATTTCCGGACAACGAAGGGGCGGGTTCCAACCAGGCTGCTCTCGACCGTTCGCTTGCCCGTATTCATGGGCCACATGCGCGAACGGATGAATTTACACAAAGCACGCTGCCGAGGGCGAATATGAGTGCGCCGCCCAAAGTGGTAATGGATGATTCCTACAGCGGTCATTTGCCCGACGGCACGGCGGTGGATCAAACAACGAGCCCCGTGCCCGGGGCCAATGTGCGTTCGGACAACGGTTCGGGCGGCAACTATCTTTCCAATGAAATTTTTTACCGCGTCAGCTTATTACAGCTCAACCAACATACCCGCATTCCCATGGGACACCTTCACGTGCCCGGGGGAACACAGGCAGAATACCCGGCCATAATAAGTACCGTTCAGCAGATCCTGGCAAGGGCATTGAACAGTACGATTTGCCCGCCGGAATACAATGATGCCCCGGATATACCTGCTTTCCGTAATTATACCTGATGACTATATATTATCCGCGTTTGCCGAGTTCTATCACCTGGCAGTCCTTCATATCCTTCCCATCGATGCTGAAGCGTATCAGCGTTCTCACCTTATGCCATCCCTGGTTGCCTGCCGCACCGGGGTTCATGTGCAGGCATTGCAGCTTGTCGTCGAACATGATTTTGAGGATATGCGAGTGTCCGCAAATAAACAATTGCGGTGGCCGGGCGACCAGCTCTTTTTTTACTTCCGGGTTATAGCGGGGCGGGTAGCCGCCGATATGCGTCATAAATACTTCCACTCCTTCGCATTGCCAGCGCAGCTTTTCGGGGTATACGGTTCGTATATCGTTGCCATCGATATTGCCATACACGCCTTTCAGCGGTTTAAACGAGGATAATTGCTGTGCAAGAGCAATGGTGCCAAAATCGCCCGCATGCCAGATCTCGTCACAGGCTGAAAAATGAGTAAATACAGCCGGGTCGAGGTAATGATGCGTGTCCGATATAAGCCCGATGCGTGTCATGCTTTTTCAAATGTACAGTTAGCCGCTTATATGAGCAATTTTCTTACCTTCACCCTCAACGATTGAAATCATGCCATTCCACAGAAATTTCACCTACTGGATTGATAAGCGCAACTGGAAATATTATTTTCTCGTGGTGTCGCTGGAATTGGATAGTTGATAGATAACTATCTGCTGTCAACCATCATCTTTCAACTTAATTCTAACATTATGCCTTACTACCATACGCTCGGAACCATTCCGCACAAGCGTCATACCCAGTTTCGCCAGCCGGACGGATCCCTGTACGCCGAACAATTGTTTTCCACCGAAGGGTTTTCCAACGATTATTCCCTGCTCTATCATTGTCACCCTCCCACAGAAATTATAAAAACAGACGAGCCCTACGATGTGATGCCCGCGATTGCCGAGGACCGCATGTTAAAACACCGCAGCCTCGAAGGGTTTCGTATAAAACCCGCAAAGGATTTTCTCGATAGCCGCAAGGCAGTGCTGGTCAACAGCGATTGTCATGTAGTACTGGCCGCCCCACAGGAAAGCATGACCGCATATTTCTATAAAAATGCCGATGCCGATGAAATGATCTTTGTGCACGAAGGCAGCGGCCGTCTTATCACCATGTACGGTGAGTTGAGCTTTGGCTACGGCGATTACCTTGTTATTCCCCGGGGTACGATTTACCAGGTTCAGTTCAACGACGCCAACAACCGCCTGTTTATCGTGGAGTCGTTCAGCCCTATCCGCTTTCCCAAAAAATACCTGAGCAAAAACGGGCAGTTGCTGGAACATTCGCCTTACTGCGAACGCGATATCCGGCCGCCTTCGGCATTGGTGACCGTTAACGAAAAAGGCGATTTTCTGATCAAAACCAAAAAGAAGGGCCGGATGTACGGCATTCATTATGCCCACCAACCGTTTGACGTGGTGGGTTGGGACGGCTGCTGCTATCCCTTTGCGTTCAGCATCCACGATTTTGAGCCCATTACCGGGCGGGTCCACCAGCCGCCGCCCGTTCACCAGACCTTCGAGGGCCATAATTTCGTGGTCTGCTCGTTTTGTCCCCGCCTGTTTGACTACCATCCCGAGGCCATTCCGGCTCCCTATAACCACAGCAATATCGACAGTGACGAACTGCTCTATTATGTCGACGGCGATTTCATGAGCCGTAAAAACGTGACCCGCGGCATGATTACCCTCCATCCCGGCGGCATACCCCACGGCCCGCATCCCGGCGCCGTGCAAAAAAGCCTCGGGGCCAAAGAAACCAAAGAACTGGCCGTGATGGTGGACACTTTTCATCCCCTTCAACTGACAGTTGCCGCACTGGCCATTGAAAACCAGGACTATACAATGAGCTGGGCGGAGTAGACCGGTTCCAGGAAAGGGTTGTGCCAATCCCTGTCTTACCTATGCTTCATCCTTGTGTTATCCTTGCTTCAAGGTCGCTGAAACCCGCGCCGGCAGGGAGCACCCTGCAAGGATAAAGCAAGGATGAAGCAAGGGTTGGCTCCCAAACCCGCTACCAGCGGCCATTTTCCCTCCTTTCTTCCCGATTGCACACAGTTAAACCGGGTAAGGGAGGGTATTTTGTTGCGGTGTCTTGTCCTGAAATAGGTTGACACCAAAAAGGTCAATTTATGATACCCAAGAAGTTAAAAAGAGGAAGTAAGCACAAGTACAGTGCTGATTTTAGAGCAAGAATTTGCG
>DASYCT010000452.1:0-5543 GCA_036500065.1 Chitinophagaceae bacterium
ATTCAGCAGCACCCGTTCCGTATCGATACTATTATAGTAGCTGCGTTTTTGACCTTCTGTAAATGCTGCCTGCCCGATCATTGTTTCAAACCGCCGGAGCAGGATTTCCTGCGCCTGGAATTGCAATTGGCCGGACGCTGCCGATACCGATGATTTGTTCCACCGGTTATAGATGGCATACACACCCGGAACATACCGGAACCGCGCACCCAGTATAGCTGCAATGGTAAAATATTCCCTGTCTTGTTTTACCACCGTGTCCGGGTTCCACGCCCGGGCATCATGCAACTGCTGCGCAAAAGCGCGTTTCAACAGATAAGTATTCGGTGAGGACCATTGGTCTTTCAGCAATGCCAGCAGGAAGTCTTCCTTCGGGCCGTTTACCTTAATTTCTTTTTTAAGCAGATCCACTTCATCGTAAATATCCAGTTCCCAGTCGGAATACACAATGTCTGCCGAGGCATCGCTGTCAAAAAGCTTCAGCTGGTTTTCAAGCTTTCCCTTGCCAAGCTGATCATCGGCATCCAGCCACTGGATATAGTCGCCTTCCGACAGCGAAAACGCATAGTTACGCGCATTATTACCGCCTTTTGCCGGGTTGTTGTATACTTTAACGATACCGGGGTGTTCTGTCGCCAGTTCCTGCAATATCGCCAGGCTCCCATCGGTAGAACCATCATCTACTATGATAATTTCCAGTAGCCCCTGCTGGCTGACACAGGACTCAATCGTACGCCGAAGCCAGCCCGCTGCCTGGAAACAAGGTATTAATACAGATACACGCGACATATCACGGCCTGGGTTAATAAACGCTTATGCACACAATTCCATGTAAAACGCTTCTATTTTCTCCATCATTGTTTCCCTCGAGAAATTCGCCACAGCGGTCGCCCTTGCGTTTATACCCATTTGTGCCCGTAACTGCCCGTCATTGACCAGCGCCACAATGGCGTTTTTTAGCCCTTCATTATCTCTTTCTTCCGCCAGCAAACCATCGAAGCCGCTCCTTATCACTTCTGAAATACCTGAATGCCGGGTGGAAACCACTGCCATACCGGATGACATCGCCTCTAAAATTCCTACCGGTGTGCCTTCCATATCGCCGTCGTCGCTTTTGCGGCTGTTCAATACAAAGATGTCCGACCGGTCCATAAATGCTTTCACTACATTCCGGGGTTGTGCGCCATGCAAGGTGATCACATCTTCAAGATGGTGGTCTTTTATATAGTTTTTTATCTCCAGGTATTCGCCTTCATTATGAGTTCCCCCATCGCCGACAATATGGAGGTGTACGGGTAATTGCCTGATTTGCTCCAGCACCTTCACGAGATCCGGCACTCCTTTTTTGGGGGTGATGCGACCGCTGTGCAGCAGGCTTATCTTGCCCGCAGCCGTTTGGCCCGCCCTGTGATCATTATTGAAAAACGTCGTATCGATACCGCAACGGATGACCCTGTTTCTCGATTTATCCAGGCCGTATGCCGAAAGACGTTGTTGCATATCTTCCGACACCGTAATGCTGTACGTATTGTAACTGAATAATTCCCTTAGCTTTTTCGTATAATAAGGGTCGGCCAGCATCCTTGAAGCATCATAACCGTGAAAGGTGACCAGCAGGGGAATATCGTATTTTTTGATTACCGGCAGCATCGAAAGAGCGGTGGGACCGTATTGACAATGCACCAGCCGCGTATCGCCGCCCAACAGTCCGCGCAACGTCTTTACCGACGAATAGGGAAGGCTGTATTTTTTTTCGCCGTTCAGTACTCTTCTTACTTTGCTCACCAGGCGGTCGCCGGGGGTTTTGGGAAAGCTGCCCGTGGCATGTACCGGTTGCTGAAATGGAAACAAATCCGCATTGATCCTTTCGCCGCAGCAAATCGTTGTATTAAATTGCTTTACGTTGTTGAACTGGTCATAAATAAACGTCTCGCTTATATTCACCAGCTGGGGGGCATATAAAAGTATACGGGGTTTGGAGGTGGCCATATAGCTAATTCCTGGTAGCAATCAGTTGGCAGCCAGGAAATTCATCAGCGGCCGGCTGGCAACGTTAAAATCGAAATAAGTATTAAAAGCCATGAAAGCATTGGTCCTGTAAGTATCGTAAGCAGCATTTATCTTTTGCACGGCTGCTGCCAGTTGCGAGAAGTCGTCCATCAGCTCGCAACACAGGAATTCCCGTTGCAGTTTCTCATAGCTTTCATTCCGCAGCGCGATAAACGGAACTCCGCATTGAGTGTAGCGGGCCACCTTTTCGGAAGAAAAGCCGGTGAGCCGGTTGTTCAGGTCGTCATTGGGATAGATGGCAAAACCTATATGGCAGGAGGTGATGATCTTATAAATCTCGTCGAAATTCACCAGCTCCGAAGATACCCTGATATTGTCCCCTTCGGGCAATGCGGCATCCTTTTTATACCCGTGAAAAAAAAGAACGCTCCCGGGATCGTTGTAGTCGCGAAATGCTTCCAGCAGCAGTTCCACCCCCCTTCCTTTGTACAGCGAACCATAATACAGCAACAGCTTTTTATCTTTCGGAATACCATATTTCTCAAAGAGATAACCGGATTTCTCCGGATGCTGCTGCTCCCTGACCGACACAGGCAGGTAAATGATCCTGTCTTTTAGTTTTTCAAAATCAGCCGACAGCAGCGCCCTTGCCCGCAATTCATCCTGTATGATAAGCGCTTTGCAACGGGCGATGGCGGCCAGCTCGTAAGCAACAAGCCCACGGAGCCCTCCGGATCGCATGTGGGGGTTTTCGGGAGTATATATTTCAAGGCTGAAATAAAGTACTTTTTCAAACGATTTGGTAATCGCCCTTCCTGCCAGGTAGAGTCCCTGCTGATCGAATATGATGATGCTGGAAAAATCCTTAACGCGATGACGGATTGCCTTTTTCACCTTTGCCACCAGCAGGGGACTGACGGTAAACCAATGGTAATTCGTATTCAGCCGGTGCAGCAGCCCGCACATTTTTTGCAGGGGGAAAGCCAGTATATCCTTGTCGAGATGTACATAGATGCAATCTACAAACACCAGCAACTTACGGTAGTTCTCGTCAAAAACGGGTTTCCTGAAATGAGGCTTGTCGTGTACCAGCAACAAGCTTACCTTAAAACCTTTTTCATTCAGTTCGGTACATAAATCAAACACATAGTTGTCGCAACACCCGTATTTTACGACCAATATTGACTTCGCCATTTCCCTCCCTTTACCCCGCTGTTTTTTTGGTAATGAATAATGCCTGCCATTGTTCATTGGTAAGCGGCTTGCCGTCGTGGTACCAATCGCCCGCGTAGATAGTGTCCATCCCGCTTAGCCCGGCAAACAGCTTCAGCTCGGGCTGAAAAAGATAACGCATGGTGTGCACTTCTTCAATCGAATAAAAACTCTTCTCCTGTTTATTTTCCACCAGTATCCTGTATTGCACATCCGTAAGGTTCTTATCGAAATACATCACGGGTTCGGCCACGCGATGTATTTTTACCCGCGCGTTTTCAAGCACTTTGTACCGGGTAGCGGGCGGCTCGGACAATACGCCGGGGCCATACCAGCAATCGTATACAAACGTGCCATTTACATTGAGGTGGGCCGCGGCGGTTTTAAACATGTTCAATACATCATCGTTGGTGGCCTGGTAGCTCATGACATGAAACAACGATATCACTACATCGAATGTCTTCGACAAACGCACATCGCGTACATCACCCTTTACAAAATGTAACCCCTTGCTCCCGCTTTTCAGCTTGCTGTTGGCCTGTGCGATCATCTCGTCGGAAAGATCGACACCGGTTATATCGTATCCCAGTTCATGCAGGTAAAAGTCGTGATTGCCGGTACCGCAGCCGAGATTAAGCATTGTTTTAGCCCCGGGTGCATGGCGTTGTACCACCTCGTGAATACGGGCCGCTTCGCCGCGATAATCCTTGTCTTTATAAAGCAGATCGTAATAGTCGGAATAATCCTTGAAAACACTCATGAGAATAATTTGTGTACTTTTTGCGACACCGTGGTCATTTCTTCTTTGGTAAGCGCCAGCCCGCTGGGTATGTAGAACCCATATTCGGCCATTTGTTCTGCCACGGGATAGTGTTCATCCTTGTACCAGCCCATGTTGTTGAATACCGGCTGCTGGTGCATCGGGTAGAAAAACGGACGGCAGCCTATTCCCTCGTCTGCCAGTTTCTTCATAGCCGTAACGGCATTCATACCGGCTTTCTTTTTGAGCAGGATGCCATATACCCAATAGATACTATCCGCGTAAGCGGTACGTTGGGGCGGCAGTTGTATGTAATCGGCCAGGTCGCTGAGCAGTGCCGTGTAGGTGCGGCCCATTTCGCGTTTGCGCGTCACAAATTCATCCAGGCGTTCCAGCTGCGCCAACCCCAGCACCGCCTGCAAATTGGTAAAGCGGTAGTTCCATCCCAATTCGTGGTGCACGAAACGTTTTTCGGGAATAAAGGCAAGATTGCGCAGCATGCGGCAGCGATCCGCCAGGGCCGTATCGTTGCACACAATCATACCCCCTTCGCCGGTAGTGACATGCTTATTGGGATAGAAGCTGAAGGTGCTGATATCGCCGAAGCTGCCGCAGGGCGCGCCATTATACGTCTGACCGTGCATTTCGGCAGCGTCTTCAATTACTTTCAGCTTGTATTTTTTTGCCAGCTCAAGCACCGGTTGCATATCGGCAGGCAGGCCGTATATATGAACGATCATGATGGCCCTGGTGCGCGGCGTAATCTTCTTTTCGATTTGCGATACGTCCATATTCCAGGTTTCGATATCGCTGTCAATTAACACCGGTTTTGCCCCGCATCGTACGATGGCCGCCGCCGGCGATATGATCGTAAAGCTGGGCATTATCACCTCGTCACCAGCGGCAATACCCAACGCATATACGGCCAGGTCGAGCGCCACCGACCCATTGCACACGGCAATACCGTGCTGCCTGTCGCATTGCGCGGCAAACTTATTTTCAAATTCCTTTACAGCGGGGCCTTCGGAAGATATCCAGCCATCTTCAATGGCTTTGATAAGATATTCCTTTTCCCTGCCATCAAGCAGGGGCGTGTTGACAGGTATCATTTAATATTGGCTTTATTAGGGTGGATAGGGTCAAACCGTACTTTATCGGCTTCACCGCAATAGGGACCTTGTTTTACTTCAATCATTTCTGTCGGTTCCAGCATTTCAAATCCATGTCCCCCGGCAGCCAGTAGTATCACATCGCCGGTAGTGAGTACAGTACTTTCGAGATAGATTTTATGATCGTCATAAAAATCCACCCGTAGCTTTCCCTGGCGGATAAAAAGCACTTCCTGTGTAAGCGCCACCTGGCGGTCGACCAGGTTGTGCACATGCGGCGGAATTACATAGCCCGCCGGCCTGTTCATATAAGCCAGCTGTTGCGAAAACTCGTCGGGAGTAAAAAATTTAATCCCACTCTCATTGTAGCTTGCTCTTATGATAATGGCCAGCAGTTGCTTTTCTTTATAAATGGTCTGTATCATTTAACAGTATATGTAATGTAATAGAAG
>DASYCT010000453.1:0-3197 GCA_036500065.1 Chitinophagaceae bacterium
CTGTTCCTTGATATAGAGCGAGTAATTTTCTCCATACGCAAGGTCCAGTCTTTTCCGGGTATTGTCGAGTCCGATACCGGTTGACAGTTCCCGGGGCCCGGTTTTCTTTTTGTTCACGCACCGGAACAGCAGCGAGCCGTCGCCGCTCACCGTCAATCGTATGCTGATAGGATAGTCCGGGTTTTTCAACTCCCCATGTTTGAATGCATTTTCCACAATCGTAATCAAAACAAACGGTACGATGAGTAACCCCGCCACCTCCCCGTTTATCCCGAATGAGATCTGCAGGCTATGGTCAAAACGAAGCTGTTGTATCTTAATCACGTTGTTGACATGTTCAATTTCTTTTGTGAGCAATACCTTGCCGCCCCGGTCCTCTTCCTTGTCCAGCGAATAACGCATTATTTCCGAAAGCGTCAGGATGCCCTCCGACAATTCACTGGAATACGGAAGCGATTTGGCATACAGAAAGTTGAGCGTATTGTGCAGGAAATGTGGGTTGATCTGTGCTTTCAGAAAAAGATAATTGGTCTGCACCTTTTCCATTTCAAGCTGTCGCTTCTGGCCTTCGAGCACACCGCGCAGTCGTTTTTCATCACGCAGTATATTGATGTGTACGATCGCCAGGGATACACCCAGGTACAAGACCATGCTGATAAAATAGGTAAACAGGTATCCGCTAAAGCTCATCCACGTGTTAAATGCATCCGTCCGGCGTATATAGTAATCATATAAGACAAAATAAACGAAACAAATACCAATCAGCTTGCCCACAAAAACAGCATACCCCTTAAACCCCGCCCTTGTGATGACCAGCCGGTGAAGACCGTTCAGCGAGAAATAATAAAATATGATATTGAAGACCAGCGATATGACCGCCGACCTAAGGTACTTCGGTATGCTGAACAACTTCATGTCATACTGCGCGTTCGGCACCTTCACATTGTACAGTATAAGCAATGACAACCCGCCGAGGACGATCATAAGGCTTGTCACCACCAGGCAAACTCTTTTAAACGGATATCGTCTGGCTATTTTACTCATTTAATTTTCCCGGTTTCGTTACCGGTCCTGAATTCTTTTGCATCTTTTAATCCTTCCCGGTACAGGATCGTAATAACTCCTGCCACGGCAATAAATAATAATACAATGAAAAGGGCCCTTTTTGCTTTTTCGTGTGTCATAAATATAGTTTTTATACGTTGAAATATGATTCCAGCGTTTGCAGCGTATCGGCTGAAGTGTCGATGTCTTTGATGATGCGGCCTTTTGCCATCAGCAGGATGCGGCTGCACAGGTCGGTAATATGGTTGAGATCATGGCTGCTCACCAGTACCGTCACGCGGCGTTGCGACTGAATATCTTTCAGCATCTTCACCAGCCGCATCTGCGAGCTGGGGTCAAGATTGGCGAAAGGCTCGTCGAGCACCAGCACGGAAGGGTTTTGCAACAGGCAGGCGGCGATACCCACCTTAAACTGGTTGCCTTTTGAAAGGTCGCGGATATACTTACCGCTTCCGAGGATACTGCCGTCGAAAAAAGCGTCAAACGATTGCAGGAACTCGTCCACATTCGCCTTCGACTGGTTGTTCAGCTTGCCGATAAAATAAAAATACTCCTCCGGCGTGAGATAGTTGATAAGAAAACCTTCGTCCAGGTAAGACCCCGTGTATTTCTTCCAGTCCTCACCGGTAGCCACGTTTTTGCCATCGGAAAGCACTTCGCCCTTGTCGGCCCGCACCAGGTCCAGCAGCAGCCGGAAAAACGTCGTCTTTCCTGCCCCGTTATTACCCACCAGGCCAATGAGTTCGCCTTCTTTTATGTCCAGTACAGGAATTTGTACTACCACATCTCCATTGTACGCTTTGCTAAGGTTGTTGACTGTTATCATAAGTTTATTTTTGCCTGAATCCTTCCAGGATAAGGTATTTACGTTTTAAAAATTCTTTGGTAATTATGCCGATCCACCAGTCCTGCAACAGGAAACTCACCAGCCCCAGGAAGCCAAGTACCGCAACGCCCACCCATGATGGAGCCACCAGGGTAAACAGGCCATAGATAATGAACGGGGGCAACATCACCACCAATGCATAGATCCATTGCGCTGCTCCCATTCCCTGGTAATTGAACGACGCCGCCCTACCTAAATTGATGCCTCTATAACTTCGCGTGGCGAAGTACCCTGCAATAACCGTGTTAATACCTATATTATAGAAATAAGCGGCCAGTTGCAGTGGTATGATCTTCCAGCTTATAAAACCATAGAGCGAAGCCACGAAAAGCGACAATGTGCTCACCATATTGAACAACAGGAATTTGCTTTTTATATACATCCTGATATTGATATTGAATGTCATCAACCCGTCAAACTGCGCGCTTTGCCAGGCAAACAGGAAATTGCCGTAATTGATAATAAATACGCCCGTTACGAAGATGGCCCCGATGAGCAGCGAACTGTACTGGTTATGCTGCAGGTACTGTGGCTTGTAAAAGATAAACCCGTACAAAAGAATAAGTATGGAGATGAACAATACATAGCGCGTACGCTTGTTACGCAATATCATTTTTAAATCCATCCCCATCAGGTCGCCCAGCTCCCCGAACCGTTGCAGCCACGCATATTCCGCCGATTGCTTTTTACCCGACGATTTTTTCAGTTCCTCGAGGTACAGGTTCTTTTCAAGAAACCGGTTATTATTCATGAAGGCGGCGATACCCAGTACCACCGGCGCGAGGCATAGCCAGGGCTTGTGCAGGAAGGGGGTAAACAGCGCGGCGGAAGCATCGCGTATGGAAAACAGCTTCCAGTAATCGCAGCAACCCACCAGCACCACCGCCAGCAGGAAGCCTACCAGCCACCAATTGTTGATGATGGTCTTCCGCTTTATATAAAGACTAAAGAAATGATTAAAGACGGTCAGGGACAGGATGCTAATCAAAAACACACTACTACCCGCAAACCCGTATTTTGCCCCGATAACACGGATGGAAAAAGGGATGAATAACAGCAGCGGCAGCATGTTGAGAAAAGTAAACAGCGAGCGGATGTTTAAAAACCGCACCAGCTCCCGGCGGCGGATATTCTGTACCAGGTAAGGCTGTACCGAAAGCGTGGGCAGATCCTGGAACATGAACCGCAGGACAATGTCAAGGGAAAAATAATAGAGAATGAAACCACAGAATACATGAATGATATC
>DASYCT010000454.1:0-4010 GCA_036500065.1 Chitinophagaceae bacterium
TGGCGTTAAATGCGGCTACAGGTGAACGTATCTGGCATTTCCAGACCGTGCATCATGATGTATGGGACCGTGACCCGCCCACCGCCCCGGTATTGGTAACACTGCAAAAAAATGGTAAGCCGATCGAGGCAGTAGCGCAGGTGACCAAGTCCGGGTTTATATTTTTGCTCGACCGCCAAACAGGACAGCCTGTTTACCCCGTGGAAGAACGACCCGTACCAACGGCCAGTGAACTGGAAGGCGAACAACTTTCGTCCACCCAACCGGTACCCACCGTGCTTCCTCCCTTTGCACGGCAGTCATTGACAGAGAAAGATCTCAACAGGTTGGTGCCCGATTCTTCTTACGAAGATATAAAGCGAAGACTGGCCGCTTACAAAACAGGCAGCATGTTCACGCCTCCTTCCCGCGAGGGGACCGTTATCTTTCCCGGTTTTGACGGCGGAGCCGAATGGGGTGGCCCCTCGTTCGATCCTTCAACAGGGTTGCTGTATATAAATGCCAGCGAAATGCCCTGGGTGCTTACGATGGTAGACAGCAAAAAAGAAGAAAGCTCCGCATCGGCCCCACTTACTAACCTGGAAGCAGGTAAGAAATTATACGCCGCTTCCTGTATGAGCTGTCACGGTACCGACCGCCAGGGTGGGGGCAATTACCCGGGGTTGATAGATGCCGGTAAAAAATACAACGAAACGCAGTTTACGGACTTGCTTTCCGCCGGAAGAAGAATGATGCCGGCGTTCAAACAACTTACCACAGGAGAAAAACAAGCGCTGGCGTCTTTTATTCTTGATATAAAAGGCCGGCAGGGGGCGAGATTTATCAATACAGCAAAACCCGTAAACCCTTATTTCAATATGCCATACACGTCGACGGGGTATAATAAATTTCTTACCAAAGAGGGTTATCCTGCGGTAGCTCCGCCCTGGGGCAGCCTTACGGCCATCGACCTTGCCACGGGGGCGATAGTATGGAAAGATACATTGGGTGATTATCCCGAGCTGAAAGCAAGGGGCATTCACAGCGGTACGGAAAATTATGGCGGGTCGGTTGTCACGGCAGGCGGCCTTTTATTTATTGCCGCTACCCGCGATGCAAAGTTCAGGGCCTTCAACAAACGCACCGGGGCCTTATTATGGGAAACGGATTTACCCGCTGCCGGTTTTGCCACACCCTCTGTGTACGAAGTCAACGGGAAGCAATACATTGTCATTGCCTGCGGTGGCGGCAAACTAGGCCAGCCATCGGGCGATGCCTACATGGCGTTCGCCTTGCCTTAAGTTTTCCTCATACTTCTTTTTTCACCACCACAGGGCCCAGTAGCCCCGAGGGTAATAAGGACGCGTCATTCTTTAGCGCAATATTGGTGCGGGTGATTCTTTTTTCAGGAGGCAATGCGGCATCGCCGATAAGACGATTGGGCCAAAGATTGACAATGTCTATTTCAAGCTGGTTCCCCTTTTCTTTTGCGACTCCCGTTATTTCTACACGCCAGGGACTTGTCCAAACGATGCCCAGGTCTTTTCCATTGAGGCGTACGGACGCAATGTTTTTCACCAGGCCAAGATCTATCCATAATCTTGTCTCAACCGGGTAATGAGTTTCCAGGTCGAATTGCTTGCGATAAGTGGCTTTGCCGGAGTAAAACTTTATTCTTTCATCCAGATGCATCGTCCAGTCGGACAGGGTATCAAACAGCACCGATGCCGGGCCGCCCCATTTAGGATCAAATTGTACCATCCATGCGCCTTCCAATTGCTGAACAGCGGTATACGAACGGAAACCGGTTGACTGTTCCGTTCCTTTTTTTGACGCCGCAGGCCGGCTAAAGAGGATAAAAAAAGATTGAAAAGGAGCCAGTATAAATGGTATGCGTGTTCTTGCTCCCTGTCGCCCGTATTGTTGCAGATCCCTTTTTTCACCTGTCACCGGGTCCCATAATTCCGGGATCTTATCATCGACACGGAAAAAGAGGATTTCTTTTATTTCTTTATTACTGCGGTTGGCGATAAAATAAATATCGGTTTCGTCGAGGCGGCGATGGATAAAATCAACCTGCGTTTCCTTTTCCTCCGACTCAAGATCCGGCATCACGCCATCCTTCAGCAAGACTTCACGCTCGGGCATATTCCAGTAAATACGTCCCTTGCCAAAATTGTTTTGCCGGGTACTGGTCCCGTTGCACGGACCCCATAGCTCCGTGGCCATCGCTTTTACCTGTTCATCACAGGTGGGATAGTCCAGCAGCCCGCTGGCCTGCTCCGGCGCAGGACCGATAACGGTGGCGCCTGCCTGTACGAGTTCCTTTATTTTTTTGAGTACCCCCGGCGGCATCCGCCGGTCATCGGGCAATACCAGCAGGCGATAGCTCATGCCATCAGGCAGGACAATGCGCCCACCGCTCACGGACGACCGGGTGAGCAGCACTTCTTCGTTGCAGGCATCGTATTCATAGCCGCGGCCAAGCGTGGGAACGATATGCTTTGGCCTGACAAGGTTGGGCGCTTCATCACCGTTATAATACAACACGTCGGCTACATAAAAGCCCTGCCGCAGCAAATACTGGCAACGCGCGATATAGCGGAGAAAAGGGCCGGATTGGTTCCACCAGGTCACATTGGGATTAAAATGAGTGCCGGCGCCGTATTCATAACCCGGCTGCCCGTCCTCGGGACGGGTGCAGGTAATGGCATGGATAAGAAAGCGATTGATGCCTTCACAGAAAGCGCGATCGGTCGCCTGTTTCATATTGCCGGGATAATCGAGCCAATGGCGAAAAGTAGTAAACGACTCCGCGGAAACTATTTTCTTACCATAGATATGAGCAGCCGAAGCGGTCATCTTGGTCACCTTGTTCTGTCCGCCTTCGAGACGCGTCACACCATAAGACTGGTGTTCGTCAAGACCGCCTTCCTCGTCATGCTTCAATCCGAGCCAGAACTCGCCACAGGGAAGATCACTTTTCCCCAGGTTCTTCAGCCCGTCCATGCACATGGTGCCCGAACGGCTCGGGCCGGCGGCTTCATTGTTGACCAGCAAACCCTTTTCATGACAACGCTTTGCGAAATGCCCGTAATGCTCGTCGGCCATGCAATCGGCCACTGTCTTACGATAGTCGTGTAAAAAGCGATCAGATATTGCAGCGCTGCCCACTATATAGCCGTTTAGCACCGGCAGGTAAGGCAATGGATCATACCCGCGGTAGTGTTCAAACTTTTGCAGGATGTCGCCTGTCCAGTTGGGGAAACCGTCTTCAAAGCTGTCATCGCCAAAAAACTTAAGAGTAGTACCTGCCAGAGGGCCGGCGTCTTCGAGGATTATTTTTGCAAAATGTTCAAATTGCAGGTCAACGGGTTTGGCGCTCAGCCAATCGACCGATAAACCGTCTGCTTCGGGTTGTGCAATCGATATTTTTGAACCGGTCATGCGGTGGCCGGTGCGCAGGATGATCCAATTACCCGCCGGTACCTCCCATTGAAGATAACCATCTTTCACTTTATCGCTGAGATCAATGACCCGGCTGACCGGTACCGGGGTGTCTGTGTCCTGTGAAGTGAGAGGTTGCAATACAGGCCCCATCACATCATTGGCTTTTATAAAATTACTGGCATCCTTGCGGTTGGTTTTGGCGGGCAGTAATTCCAGTTGCGGGCCGCGGAAGCAGGTATTGGCGGTATCGGCAACCGGGAAGGCGACGATGGCGGTATCGCGGTAGTCCAGTTTTTCGAGCGGCAGATCGATGTATTCCTTAAACCCCGGGGGATTAAACACTTTGTCGTAGCCATCGCGCCCGCCGGGTAATGGCAACGGACCGGAAAACTTTTGCGGGCCTTGCACCGGCAGGGCCGATTGCAGGAACCAGCGGCCGGAATCCCCCGGTTCTATCCAGGGACCGCCCATACACCAGCCGGAAGAAAGGTTTACGCCAACGGTAATGCCGAGACGCGCCGCTTCATGCAGGGCATGACGGTACATTTCGCGCCACCCGCTGGAAAATAGTTTATGCCCCT
>DASYCT010000455.1:0-15351 GCA_036500065.1 Chitinophagaceae bacterium
TAGAGCTGATGTTTTAACAAATAAGGACAGCCTATTTCAACCATCCAAACAACCCTCCATCCATCTCCACATAAATACCGTCTTCCCGCCGCTCTGCGGGCCAGTGTTTCAGATGATAGCCCTCGCCACTTACATTGTGGCCATTGATGGGATTGAATTTATAGCGGTGAGAGGGACACACCACATTGCCCACGGCGTCGATATACCCTCCTTCAGCCATGAGTGCGCCGGCATGTGGACACTTTTGAGCAAACGCAAACAACCGGTCGCCAAACCTTCCCAGGCATATCTTTTTGTCGTTTACCGTAGCAGTGGCAATATCATTTTCAAAGGAGAGTTCTGCCTCTGTTTCCACGATTTTGTACCAGCGATGTTTTCCAAAAGCATTCATCAATAGAAATATTCTGCTTTATAAGGGTAACGGACCTGGTACTGGGCCCTTACCTTGTTGAGTATGGTGGCCCGCAGTTGGTCGATATTTCTTTTTTCGATCGCAGATACAAATACACAGTTGCCCCGCAGCTCATTCTCCCAGCGCTCTTTCAGCTCCCGCACAATCTGCAACTTCACTTCCTCTTCCAGCCAGGGGTCGAACTGGTTCTTCTCGAACATATCCATTTTGTTGAAAATGGTAATGACGGGTTTGTCGTAAGCATCCAGCTCCTGCAGGGTCTTGTTCACCACCGCAATATGATCTTCATACTGCGGGTGCCCAAGATCCACCACATGCAGCAGTATGTCTGCTTCGCGCACCTCGTCCAGCGTGCTTTTAAAACTTTCCACCAGGTGGTGGGGCAGCTTGCGGATAAACCCTACCGTATCGCTCAGCAGGAAGGGCGTATTTTCAAAGACCACTTTGCGGGTGGTCGTATCCAGCGTGGCAAACAGCTTGTTTTCGGCAAAGACCTCGCTTTTGCTGAGGATGTTCATGAGCGTGCTTTTGCCCACATTGGTATAGCCTACCAGCGCCACGCGGATAAACTCCCCGCGATCCTTGCGCTGCGTAAAAGCCTGTTTATCGATCTCCGCCAGCCGCTTGCGCAGCAGCGAAATCTTGTCTTTGACGATCCGGCGGTCAGTTTCGATTTCCGTTTCCCCCGGTCCCCTGCTGCCGATACCGCCTCCCTGGCGTTCAAGGTGCTTCCACATGCCTTTCAGCCGGGGCAGCAGGTACTGGTATTGCGCCAGTTCCACCTGTGTTTTCGCCTGGGCGGTCTTGGCCCGGCGGGCAAAAATGTCAAGGATTAAATCGGAACGGTCGATGGTCACCGTGTTCAGCTCCTTCTCGATATTCATGATTTGCGAGCCGGTAAGCTCATCGTCAAAGATGACGAGCCCGACATCGCGGGTCAGTACATATTGCTTGATTTCTTCCAGCTTTCCCTTGCCGACAAACGTGCGACTGTCGGGATGGGCGAGTTTTTGGGTAAACCGCTTTACAGCAATGGCCCCGGCGGTTTCCGCCAGGAAGGCCAGTTCGTCGAGGTATTCATTGGCCTGGTAATCGCCGGTCTGCTCTTTACTTACCAATCCCACCAGTACCGCCTTCACATCGGTTTGTATACTATTGTTCTTATCCAGCACTTCTTATAAATTAGGGAGCAAAGGTAGTATTTAAAAGCCATGAGCTTCAGGCCATGAGCTGCGGGCAGTTGACAATGCCCGATTTCCCATAACCCGAAGCTCATAGCCCGAAGCGGGTAGCTTCTATAAACCGCTAAACGTAATCCCCGTACTAAACGGCGTTACAGTGGGGCCCTGCCCGCTTTTAATAAAATTATTTATCTGGATCTGCCCGAAGATGCTGATATGACCGTAGCCGATGCGCGCGGTGCCTGCCAGCCGGGTCGTATTGAAAAAGCGCTTGGAGCTTATCTTTTCAACATAATCATTGATGGTTGCTCCCGAGGAGCTCTGGAGTATTTTGCCCTTGGTGTGAACATCGAGCAGGGTACCTATTTTAACGCCTACGGCGGCTTTCCAGCTTTTGCTGTTGTGTTCGGGGTCGGCTACATAACGCAGTTCGACCGGCACTTCCGCGTAGGTGGACACCAGCTTGTATTTTTTGAAATGGTTGCTTTGCGATTCATCGGGGAAACCAAGACCGTTGCTGAGCGTGTTGACGGTCACTTCCTGCTTGTCGAAGAAAATACTGCTGCTGCCGATGCCGACACCAACGCCAACGCTGAAACGGGGATCGGTCTTAAAAGGAAAATCGTACATCAGGTACATGTTCAGGCTGCGCGAAAAGCCCTTGATATGGATGCTATCCGGTGTCTGGAGCCAGTTGTCGTAACCGATCTGTATCAGGAAGTGATCGTTGGCGCGATTGGTCAGGTTTATCTTGCTCCAGTCTTTCTTTTTCGGCTTGACGGTGGGCGCGGGTACCGGGTTTATAATAGCGGACTTTTTGGAAGTCGAGTCTGCCGGTTGCTTTTGGGCCATGGCGAAACTCACAATAAACACGGTGGAAGACAGTAATACAATTCGTTTCATAATACAGTTGTGAGAAGCAAATGTATCTTGCTTGTAAGTAATGATAAGATGAAAATTGTTAAATGTTGCAAAAAATAAGTCCCGACTGATTCGGGACTACTACTTTGGTGGACCCTGCTGGGCACGATCCAGCGACCCTCTGATTATGAGTCAGATGCTCTAACCAACTGAGCTAAGGGTCCATTGCTCCGGCTACTTGCCGGGACCGCAAAAATAGAGAAAAAAGGTATATTTTTTACAGTTAATCGTAAACAGCATAAATTGTGTAACGAAAGCAGGCCATCGCTGCTATTTGTTAAAATGATTGCTGTCTCCAAATTAACCTATCTACAGGAGCGGATTGCACGTTACGACGATCAATTGGCTTACAAAGAGTTATTTGTACTACTCTATCCCCCCCTTTTACAGTTTGCCGCCACCTTCGTAAAGGCAAAAGAACCCGCCGAAGAGATCGTCTCGGATGTCTTTATGGCCATCTGGGAAAGAAGAAAACGCATCGACAGTATTTCCAATCTTAAGGTTTATCTCTACGTAGCCACCAAAAATGCCGCCATCAACTACCTCAGCAGGCAAAACAAGCTTGTCAGCAGCAATATCGACGAAATGGACCTGGCGCCCGACAGCATTTATTTCAATCCCGAGCAACTGCTCATTACCGCCGAAATGGGCAAACATATAAAAGAGGTCATCGACCAGCTGCCACCCAAATGCAAAATCATTTTCAAACTCGTGAAAGAAGACGAGCTGAAATACCGGGAGGTAGCCGAAATCTTACACCTGTCCGTAAAAACAGTAGAAAACCAGCTCTCCATCGCCTTGCGGAAAATAGGCGCCGCCATTCATTTCGACATTAAGAGAACCATTTCTTCGCGCTGAATTTTCCCAATCCCGGAAAATAATTGCAGACCCTTTGGGGGTATCGGGCTTTTTTTCCTGTCTTAGTAAAAAACGACTATTTCGACCGATGTCTACCGAGAAAAGGATCTGGAACCTGCTCACAAAAAAACTGTCCGGTGAGGCGGCCGAAGAAGAATTGAAAGAACTGGAAGCCCTGCTGCGCGAGCACTCCGACCTGCATTACCCGTTGCAGCAGGTAGCCGATTTATGGCATCAGCGACTGCCGCCGCAGATCAATGCCTGGGAGGCATTCGAACGGCATGCACAGCGGATGAAATCGGGGGGCATTGATATTGCTGTGACCAAAGAGCCGGTGGAACCAATACCCGCAGCTGAGACTACCGGGAGAAGCAGGATTAAAATAAGGCGGCTCCTGTATGCCACCGGGGCGGCATTGGCGTCGGCAGCTGTGATAGCAGGGATTTATTTTTCCCGTTCAGCGCCTCCTGCTGACAACGCCGTGCCCGGGCTGCTGGCCAACCGTAGCGAAGTGTCTACAAAAAACGGGTCCAAAACAAAACTGGTATTGCCCGACGGCACCCAGGTATGGTTAAACTCCGGCAGCAGGCTTGTGTATGATAAATCGTATGGTGCGGCTATCCGTGAAGTACAGCTGACAGGCGAAGCCTATTTTGATGTGGTAAAAAATGCCGCGCGCCCTTTTGTGATTCATGCGCCCGGCTTTAATATAAAAGTATTGGGCACCGCGTTTAACGTACGATCCTTTCCCGGCGAAAAGAAATCGGAAACCAGTCTTATCAGGGGCAGTATTGAAGTGACGTTCAGCGACCGGCCCACCGAAAAAATTATCCTCAAACCAAATGAAAAACTGGTCATAGCCAATGAAGAGACTTCCGGCGATAAACCCGGCCTGGCTGCGGTACACGCAAAAGTGCTGCCGTCACAGGAACCGCTCGTAGCCGTTAGTCACCTTACCTATGAGCCTGCCGACAGTACCATCGTCGAAACCTCCTGGATGGAAAATAAGCTCATTTTCAGAAGCGAACCTTTTGAAGACCTTGCTGTGCGGATGGAAAGATGGTATGGCGTGCAGGTTCACTTCGCCAGTGAGGAGCTGAAAAAGAAAAAGTTTACCGGGGTCTTCGAAAGCGAAACAATCGAACAGGCGTTGAAAGCCCTGCAGTATTCATCGCCATTCCGGTTTACCATCAATAAAAAAGAGATTGTATTGAGTAAATAGACTCTCATTTGTAAAACCAAACATTGCTGTATGACGCCAAAAAATACTTCTTAAAATGCCTTAAACGAAAGACGGGAAATGCGCTAACATTCCCCGCCTGGGAAAAGACTGACGCTGTTACGCGCCCCTCGCGGGGAGCCATCTAATCTTTCACCTTTTCAACTCTACAAAGTATGAAAAAATCCGATTATTTGCCTTTTTTCATCCGAAGGCAAGATCTCCTAAAGACGCTGTTGATTATGAAACTAACGATAGCATTATTGATTGCCACCTGCTTACAGGTTTCCGCCAAAAGTTTTTCTCAAACAAGGATTACCCTCAGCCTGCAATCGGTAGAATTAAGAAAGGCGCTTTTTATCATCGAGAAAAAAAGTAGTTACCGTTTTCTTTACAATGATGATGTGGTGACGCCCGGTATCAAGGTAAATGTAGAAGCCGTCAATACCCCGTTGACCGAAGTGCTCGATAAATTGTTGCTCACCCATTCACTGTTTTATAAAATACTGGATAATAACCTGGTAGTTATCAGCGCCTCCGACAATGCCGTGCTGGAAACCAAAGTAAATGGTAAAATTGTCGCCTCTTCGGGCGAAACGCTGGCAGGAGTATCGATAAGGGTAAAGGGTAGTAGCCTGGGTACGCAGACGGACCTGAACGGTGTTTTTTCATTGACCGTGCCCGACAATGCGGTACTGGTGGTGTCGTACGTAGGATACGATACGCAGGAAGTGCCGGTAAGCGGGCAATCGAATCTTTCCATTACGCTACAGCCTTCTACCAAATCGCTCGAACAGGTGGTGGTAGTGGGTTATGGCACGCAACGCAAGCTGGATGTGACCGGTTCAGTGGCGCAGGTACGCGGCGAGGATATTGCCAAACAGCCGGATGTAAATCCCATCAGCGCCCTGCAGGGCAAGGTCGCCGGGGTTCTGATTACCAACTCTGGCATTCCCGGCGCATCGCCGCAGATAACGATACGGGGCACGGGCACGGTGTATGGCAGCACCAACCCGCTGTACGTGGTGGACGGTGTATGGTATGACGACATTAATTTTTTAAGCCCTTCCGATATAGAAAGCCTGAGTATATTAAAGGATGCTTCCAGCGAATCTATTTATGGTGTCCGGGCCGCCAACGGCGTAGTGCTTATTACAACGCGCAAAGGCAAACGGGGCCAATCCGTCATTAATTACAACGGGTATGTAGGTTACCAGCATGTGACCAACCTGCTGAAAATGGCCGATGGTACTGAATATGCCACCCTGCTCAATGAAAAAAGCATTCTCAACGGTACCGATACCGTGTTCCCCAACCCGGCATCTTTCGGCAAAGGCACCGACTGGTACCGCCAGGTGTTAAGAGACGCTTTTACTACCAGCCACCAGTTGTCGCTGAGCGGCGGCGGTGAAAAATCGACCTACAATTTTTCGGTCGGTTACCTCGATCAGCAGGGCATCGCAAAAACAAACGATTTTCAGCGTTATAATACCCGCCTGCAAAACGACTACCAGCTGAGCAATTTCGTAAAGGTGGGTTTTACCGCCATTGGCAGTTACAGCAAATCGAATGATATCTACAGCGGCCTGATGAACCAGTTGTTCAATGCCGCGCCCATTGTGCCGGTAAAATATGCCAACGGCAGCTACGGCGACCCGGCGGATTATTCGCTGGGAAATTCCGTTTCCAACCCACAGGTGACGGTGGATTTTTATAACCAGAAAGCCAATATTTACCGTGCAACGGGAAGCGGCTATATAGACATAAAATTTGCCAAACATTTTACGTTGCATTCCAGCCTCGGGGGAGAGTATGCGCACAGTGAAGTAAAGGCCTTTGTGCCGACGTATTATGGTACTTCGATTCAAAATAATACGGTAAGTCTTTTAACGGTATACCGAACGGAAACGAAAAACTGGATACTGGAAAACACCCTGAATTATGAGAACAGCTTCGGCGATCACCATATCACCGTACTGGCCGGCCAGACAGCCCAACAGTACCGCAGCTATGGCCTTACCGGCTCTATCAAAGGAGTGCCCAACAGCGATGATGCCGGCCTGTTTTTCTCGCTTGGCACACCCAACACGGGCAATATTACCGATTTTGGCGACCTGTCCACGACCGCTTCTTATTTCGGCCGTGTCAATTATTCATTTAAAAACCGGTATTTACTGACGCTCTCCCTGAGAGGCGACGGCTCGTCCAAATTCAGCGGCGACCAGCGCTGGGGTTATTTCCCTTCCGTAGGAGCGGGATGGGTCATCAGCGACGAATCGTTTATGGCCAACCAGAAAATCTTCAATACCCTCAAACTGAGGGGAAGCTGGGGTAAAATCGGCAATGCCAGCGTTCCTTCCAACACCGCCGTGCAACTGGTTGACCAGGCCGGTGGCCGTATCGCCTTTTTCGGGCAGCCCAGCGTGCCCTATCCCGGCGCAGGCATTAATACACTGGTACCGCCCGTTCTTTACTGGGAAAAAGGGGTGGGAACGGATATTGGTCTTGAAGCGGCTGTATTGCACAATCACCTGACGATAGAAGCCGACTTCTACAATAAGAAAACGCAGCAGGCTATTTTTGATGCCCCCGTATTGGCTTCGCTGGGCCTCACCAACAGCAGCATCATCGCCAACCAGGCCGATTTTCAGAACCAGGGGTTTGAACTCGCGCTTACCTGGAGAAATACCATCAGCAAAAACTGGTCGTACAGCGTCAGCGGCAACATCAGCATCAATGACAACAAGGTATTGTCGGCCGTTACGGGAAGCAATCCTATTTATGGCGGCGGCGGCGGCGCCACCAGCGGTCAGTACACCACGCGCACGGTTGCCGGTCAGCCCATCAGCGAATTTTATGGTGAACAGGTGATTGGCATTTTCCAGACAAAAGCCGATGTCACCAGCTATACTTCCAAAACAGGCCAGGTCATACAGCCGAATGCCTTGCCCGGCGACTTTAAATACGCCGATACCAATGGCGACGGCGTGATAGACGGAAAGGACCGGGTGGTGCTGGGCAATCCCAATCCCAAATATTTGTACGGCATCAACACCAACTGGTCGTACAAGGCTTTTGACCTTACCCTCGATTTCCAGGGAGTGGCGAAAGTGGATATATACAACGCCCAGCAGGGTCTTCGCTATGGCAATGAAAACTATACCCGGTATTTTTTTGACCATCGCTGGCACGGCCCGGGTACTTCCAACGACAATCCTTCGGCCGATATCGTAGGCCGCAGTAATTACCTGCCCAATTCCTGGTTTGTGCAAAACGGCAGTTACTTCAGGGTAAGGAATATGCAGCTCGGCTACACACTGCCTTCCGCATTGACCAACAGGTGGGGTTTAAAGAAACTAAGGGTATATGCCAACGCGCAGAATGCGTTTACGTTTACCCGCTACAGGGGATTTAACCCCGAAGTGGTGACGGCGCCAAGAACGGTTCCCACCAGTACGACCGTAGGCGTATCGAGCACCAACCCGATCAACATGGGAATAGACACCCAGGTATATCCCGTTGCCGCTACGTTCAACTTCGGTATCAATCTTACCCTTTAATCATTTAAATGAACTGTTATGAAACACGGAAATAATAAAAAGCTATATAACATAACCGCTTTTATCCTGCTGGCTGCGTCAGTGGGCATGACAGCGCCGGGTTGCAATGGTAAATTCCTGGTCGTAGAACCCCAGGGCAAACAGGCTACTGCCCAATTCTGGGTCACCCAGGACGATGCTACCAAAGCCGTTTCTGCCGCTTATTCCAACCTGCGCGGTTATACCAATACCGCCTTTGCGCCCATTGCTATAGAAAGCATGGGTTCGGACGATGCCGAAAAAGGCAGTACCCCCGGCGACGCCACCTTTATGAACGATTTCGATAATTTTACGGCCACCTCCTCCGAAGGGCAGATTTCGGATTTCTGGAGCGGGCAATACCAGAACATCAATTATTGCAACCAGGTGCTCGACAATATCCCTGCCATCAGCATGGATGCGGGTCTGAAGGCGCGCTACCTCGCGGAAATGAAATTTATCAGGGCTTATTCTTATTTCAGGCTGGTGCGTGCGTTTGGCCCGGTACCCCTGCGGTTGCATATTCCCAAAGGCGCCACCGATTATAATCTTCCCCGCTCTTCCAAAGATTCGGTATATGGAGCTATCGAGCAGGATTTGACGGATGCCGCCGCGGTATTGCCGCAAAACTACGGCTCTGCCGATATCGGGCGTGCCACCAAAGGTGCGGCGCTGGCATTGCATGCCAAAGTCGCCATGTACCAGAAGAAATGGACCGATGTATTGAATTACACCAACCAGGTGATGGGACTGGGCTATGCCTTATTTCCCAATTTCGAGCAGCAATTCAGGATTGCCAATGAGAATAACAGCGAGGAAATATTTGAAATACAATGCACCTATCTCCCCAGCAATATCGATGCGTCCAACAGCCAGTACTCGCAGGTGCAGGCCGATAAAGACGCCAACCCCTCTGTTGGCTGGGGTTTCAATGTGCCCACGCAGGACCTGGTAAATGAATTTGAAACCGGCGACCCGCGCAAGGATGCCACCATTCTTTTTGCCGGCGAAACTACCCCGGAAGGAGACCTGGTGCCGTTGGCCAGCCCGGGTTCGCCCAGCATGTACAATCAAAAATCCTATGTGCCTTTTGCACTGGCGGCGGTCGACAACCAGGGTGCCGACCAGGATGTGCGGGTTCTCCGCTATGCCGATGTACTGCTGATGAATGCCGAAGCCGCCAATGAACTCAGCAATCCAACCCAGGCGCTTGCCTCACTGGAGCTGGTGAGGGCACGGGCGAGAGCGGGCAACAATGCCATATTGCCCAAAGTGACCACCACTGATCAGACGGCATTACGTAACGCCATCTGGCACGAAAGAAGGGTGGAGCTGGCGATGGAATTTGACCGCTTTTTCGATGTAATACGCCAGGGCAGGGGCGCAACGGTTTTTGGCCCCAAAGGATTTAAGGCCGGCAAAAATGAAGTATGGCCTTTGCCGCAAAATGAAATTGACCTGGGCGCCGGCGTGCTGACCCAGAACCCCGGCTATTGATTTATTTCACCCCTTCAACAAAAAGTGTATGAACATAAATAAAAATATTGTTGCATTGATGCTTATAGCAGGAATTGCATTAAGTATGTCTGTGAGTTCCTGCTTAAAGAAATACGATGCTGCCGATTATGCCCCTTCAAAACCTTATGGCGGCTACAACAGCTCGAAAGAAATTGCCCCGAATAATTTGGTGGCGTATTGGGCCTTCAACGGCAATCTTGTCGACAGCGCCGGCGGGCTGGCCGGCACCAACCTGGGCACTACGTTTGCCGGGGGAGAAAAAGGACAGGCCCTGCAGGTGGGCGGAAGTAACTATTTGCTGTTTAACAGCCCCGGCGCCGTCATCCCGGCCCTGAAAGCCTATACGATCGCTTTCTGGATGAATGCGCCGCAAAATACCTCGTATGCCTATGGCATATTTTCGCTGAACAATCCCACTGATTTCTGGGGCAGCCTTGATATATACCTCGACAATGGCAGTACCGCAGATACGGCGCAATTTAAAGTGCACATGAATAATAACGGGGTGGGCCAGTTTCTTGGCACCAAGCTGGGCGCCGCCTGGGGAAAATGGGTGCACGTGGCAGTTACCTACGACAGCAGTACGACGGTCACTTCTTCCAACTTTAATATATACGCCAATGGCAGCGTTATTTATTCGGCCTTGCTGACAAACGGTTCGGCCAATTATGGTCCGCTGCAGTTTCCGGGGCCCACCAAAATGGTGATAGGCACCTGGCAGTTTCAAACCAATCCGAGCCTTACCAATGCGGCCACGGCACAGAGCTGGGCCGGTAGTTTTAACGGCGCGCTGGATGAATTCAGGATATACAACAAGGCGCTGAAGGCGGCTGACGTAAGTGCGTTGTTCAAGCTGGAAGCGGCGGGCAGATAATGATGGTGTTTAGTACACATATATGAAAATCAGGATTTACTTTTTATGTGCTATCGGCATGATGTTTTTTTATGCCTGTAGAAAAAGCGATACGGTCGTACCCGTACCCCCGCCCACCCCCGGTTCGTTTAGTTTTAACGGTCTGTTGGTAAACGGTGTGTACAGTGGTTTCGTCTATTATGGTGTGAATGCCCGGCCGGTTATAAAGATTAGCTTTTCCACCACTATTGATCATAGTTCGGCAGCCACCGCTATTTCCTTCACCGATAAATCGGGGGCGGCGGTGGCGTTTACCCCTGCGTTTGACAACCACGACAGCGCGGTAGTGATAACACCTTCGGGTGCGCTGCAGCCCATTACGCAATACAGCCTGCTTGTTTCCACCGCCCTGCAATCGCAGCAAAAAGGAAGCCTGCAATCGGCTATAACGGTGATGCTGCTGACAGCCATCGATTCAGCCGATAAGTTTCCCCGCGTATCGGACAGCGTATTGCTGACCCTGGTGCAACAACAAACCTTTCATTATTTCTGGGACTTCGGTCACCCCGTGTCGGGCATGGCGAGAGACCGGAATACGTCGGGCGATGTCGTTGCTACCGGCGGCACCGGCTTTGGCATTATGTCGATGGTAGTGGCCGCGAGCCGCAGCTTTATTACCCGCGCGGCGGCTGCCGGCAGGATCAATACCATCGTTGATTTTTTGACCAATACAGCTGTTTCCTATCACGGTGCGTTTCCGCATTGGATAAACGGCGTCACCGGCGCTACCGTACCCTTCAGCGCCAATGATGATGGGGCCGATCTGGTAGAAACCTCTTATCTCATGGCCGGCCTGCTCACGGCGCGCCAGTATTTTAATACGGCCGACCCTGTTGAAACGGCCCTGGTCACTAAAATCAATGCGCTGTGGAACAAAGTAGAGTGGGACTGGTTCCGGCAAAACAACCAATCGGTTTTGTACTGGCACTGGAGCCCCGATAAAGGTTGGATCATCAATATGCCCATTCGCGGGTGGAATGAAGCGCTGATATCCTATGTGCTGGCGGCTTCCTCCACCACCCATACCATCGATGCGGGCGTATACCAGGATGGGTGGGCGCTCGACGGAAGTATTCGCAACGGTGCAACATATTATGGCTATACATTGCCGTTGGGTCCCAACCTCGGGGGGCCGCTCTTCTTTGAGCATTTTTCATTTTTGGGTGTCAATCCCAACGGTCTTACCGACCAGTATGCCGCTTACCAAACACAGACCACCAACCATACCCTGGTTAATTACAGCTATTGCAGGGCCAACCCGAATAATTTTTACGGGTACAGCGATTCCTGCTGGGGGCTTACCGCCAGCGATATCCCCGGGGGTGGCTATTCCGCCAGTTCGCCGACGAATGATATCGGCGTGATAGCGCCTACGGCCGCCTTATCTTCGCTCCCGTACACGCCCGTGCAGAGTATGCAGGCCCTGAAGTTTTTTTATTATAAGCTGGGCGATAAGCTGTGGGGGCAATATGGTTTTTACGATGCTTTTTCTTTAAAAGACACCTGGTTTGCCAGCTCTACGCTCGCCATCGACCAGGGCCCTATTATTATAATGATTGAAAACTATCGCAGCGGGCTTATCTGGAACCTGTTCATGAGCTGCCCTGAAATTAAAACAGGCCTGCTAAAGCTCGGCTTCCAGGGTCCGCATATATGAAACCCATGTTATACATGAAACCGATATTCCGATTCACACTTTTCCTTTTGTTGCAGGGATTCACTGTTTCGCCGCTCTGCGCGCAGCAAAAGGAGCCGGTAGAGAAAATCGCCCCGCCTGTCAGCAAAGACATCAGCGACAGCGCCCTGCTTGACCTCGTACAAAAACAAACCGTTCGCTATTTCTGGGATTTTGCACATCCCGTAAGCGGTATGGCAAGAGAGCGAAGCAATGTGACGCCGGGTTATGGACCCGAAGTGGTGACAACCGGTGGCACCGGTTTTGGTGTCATGGCTATTATCGCCGCTACCGACCGGGGATGGATAGGCCGGGATACGGCTGCTCGCCACCTGCTTAAAATGCTGCGGTTTTTATCAAAAGCGACCAGGTACCACGGCGTATTCCCCCATTGGATGAACGGGGCGACGGGTAAGACGATTCCCTTTAGCCCAAAAGACGACGGAGCCGACCTGGTGGAGACAAGCTACCTCATGGAAGGGCTGTTATGCGCCCGGCAATATTTCAACCGGCCGGATACAGTAGAGACGGAGATACGCAACCGGGTAAACGATTTATGGTACAATATAGAATGGAGCTGGTTTACCCGCGGCGGGCAGGCGGTATTGTACTGGCACTGGAGTCCCGATAACGGCTGGGCCATGAATCTCCCTATCCGCGGCTTTAATGAATGCCTGATCACCTATGTGCTGGCGGCTTCCGGCGAACATTATTCTATCAGCGATTCCGTGTACCATCGCGGCTGGACCCAAAGCGTTTCTTTCCTGAACGGAAAGCATTTTTATGGCATTGCACTACCGCTGGGCTTTGACTTTGGCGGGCCGCTTTTCTTTTCGCACTATTCGTTCCTCGGCCTTGACCCCCGCAAACTGAAAGACCGTTATGCCGGTTACTGGGAGCAGAACCATAGCCAGACACTTATCAACTATATGTATTGCCAGGACGATCCAAAAAAGTTTAAGGGCTATGGCCCCGGTTGCTGGGGTCTTACCGCCTGCGATACATACGATGGCTATGATGCGTATTCGCCTACCAACGATGAAGGCACTATTGCACCCACGGCCGCCTTATCGGCCTTTCCTTATACCCCCGAATACAGCATGCCTGCGTTGCGGTATTTTTATTTCCAGCTGGGCAGCAGGATATGGGGCGATTATGGTTTTACCGATGCTTTCAACGAATCGCGCAACTGGTATGCGAGCTCGTACCTTGCCATCGATGAGGGCCCGATAGTGGTGATGATTGAAAACTACCGGAGCGGGTTGCTCTGGAAACTGTTTATGAGCTGTCCTGAAGTACAGCGGGGACTGCTGAAACTGGGTTTTGAAAGTCCCTGGTTGAAAAAATAACAGCATGAAAAAAGTACTATTCATATCGTTTATCCTCGTGGTTGGTTTTATGGACGCTCAGTCCCAGTCACCACCGCTCACGTATTGCAACCCTGTCAATATCGATTACGGCTATACGCCTATTCCCAACTTCACGGATTGGGGAAAACACCGGGCTACGGCTGATCCGGTGATCGTGTTGTACAAAGGCGATTATTATTTGTTTTCCACCAACCAAAAAGGCTATTGGTGGAGCGACGATTTGTACCACTGGAATTTTGTATCGCGATCCTTTCTGCGCCCGGAACACAAGGTCTATGACGATCTGTGTGCGCCCGCGGTATGGGTACAGGGCGATACCCTGCTGGTATTTGGTTCTACCTATACATCGGGCTTTCCGATATGGATGAGCACCAACCCCAAAAACAATGAATGGAAAGAAGCCGTTCATGCTTTTGAGCCCGGGGGCTGGGACCCTGATTTTTTTGTAGACGACGATGGCCGGGTTTATATGTACAATGGCAGCAGCAACCGCTACCCGCTGTACGGGGCGGAGATCGATCGCAGTAGCTTTCATCTTATCGGCACCCGGCAGGAGATGTACCTGCTGGAGCCCTGGCGCTATGGATGGCAGCGGTTTGGCGAATACCAGGATAATACCTTTCTCGACCCGTTTATCGAAGGGTCGTGGATGACGAAACACAATGGCAAATATTACCTGCAGTATGGCGCTCCCGGCACCGAGTTCAGCGGTTATGCCGACGGGGTAGTCGTTGGCAACAGTCCCCTCGGCCCTTTCACGCCGCAATCTGATCCCTTTTCGTATAAACCCGGTGGCTTTGCCCGCGGCTCCGGCCATGGCGCCACCTTCAAAGACAAATGGGGCAACTGGTGGCATATCTCCACCATGGTCATCTCCGTAAAAAATAATTTCGAAAGAAGGCTCGGCCTCTGGCCCGCAGGGTTTGATAAAGACGATGTGCTTTGGTGCAATACGGCATTTGGTGATTACCCCCATGTCTTGCCGCAAAGCGGCATGCCCGCCGCCGGGCCTCCCCCTTCAGGGGGTCGGGGGGTAGAAGGGCGGGGGGTGGACTGGATGCTGCTCAATTACAACAAGCCCGTGCTGGTATCCTCGACGCTTGGTGATTACACCGCCAACTATGCGGTAGACGAAAACATAAAAACCTATTGGAGTGCCGCTACCGGCAATAAAGGGGAATGGATACAGACCGACCTCGGCGCTCTCAGTACCGTGTACGCCATTCAAATCAACTATGCCGACCAGGATGCTGAATTCCTCGGCAAACAAACCGGGATATACCATCAATACCGCCTTTACCAATCTGTCGATGGTAAAAAATGGGTATTGCTCACCGACAAAAGCAACAACAAGACCGATGTGCCGCATGATTATATCCAACTGCCCCACCCGGTGCAGACCCGCTATATCCGGCTGGAAAATATTCACATGCCCACGGGTAAGTTTGCCATCAGCGGGCTGCGGGTATTCGGCAACGGCAATGGCCCCCGGCCCGATACGGTACGACAATTGATCGTATTGAGAACGGAAAAGGATAAGCGCAGTGCATGGATTAAATGGTCGCCCGTCAATAACGCCTTCGCCTATAATATCTATACCGGCACCTCGCCCGATAAGCTGTACAGCTGTATCATGGTGCACAGCAGCAATGAATATTATTTCAAAGGCATGGACAAGGAAAAACCGTATTACTTCAGCATTGAAG
>DASYCT010000456.1:0-26205 GCA_036500065.1 Chitinophagaceae bacterium
GCATACGTAAGCGGTACATCGATTTCCGTTTTATTCGGCATATGCCCTACGCTGTGCTGAAGTATAAAACCTCCATTGGTTCCCGGCGCTGCCCTGTAATGAGGATTGGAGAGATTATACAGGATGGTGGAAGCCACCTGCATGTACTCATGCTTTTTCCCTGCATCCACATAATGACTTAACTCGATAAGCGCCGACGCCATGACTGCGGCGGCTGATGCGTCCCTTAATACGTTGGGTATCCCTGGCGCGTTAAAATCCCAGTAGGGAATCTTATCGGCCGGCAGGTTGGGGTGATGAAGGATAAACCCCGCTATATGGGTCGCCTGGTCAAGATATTTTTTGTCTTTTGTCTCCCGGTACATCACCGTAAAGCCATAAAGTCCCCATGACTGTCCCCTTGCCCAGGCGGATGAATCGGAAGCGCCCTGCGCGGTTCTTTTTTGTTGCACCGCGCCGGTTTGCGGGTTATAATTCACCACGTGGTACGAACTGTAATCCGGGCGAAAATGGTTCTTTAAGGTAGTATTGGCATGCGTGACGGCAATACGGTAAAAAGAAGAATCACCCGTGACCTTCGTGGCCCAGAAAAGCAATTCGAGGTTCATCATATTGTCGATGATAACGAGGTATTCGTTCTTTTTGGAATCCCATGACTTGATACAACCTACGGCAGGATTGAAACGGGTGCTCAGCGAACGCGCACTGTTGAGCAGGATTTCCCTGTATTCGGGAGAAGGGTTGAGACGCCAGGCATTTCCAAAACTGCAATACATCATAAAGCCCAGATCATGCGTGGTCTTGTTAAACTGTTCCGGCTTCAACACATTCAACATGCGCAGCGCCTCATGGTAGAGCGCCGTATCTTTTGTCTGCTCGTAAAGGTATAAAAGCGTACCGGGATAAAAACCGCTGCACCACCAGCCCGAATTGCTGGTTTCCAGCTTCCCGGCCATCTCGTAATACGTTTTGGGGAATTTGTCCGGTGGCAGGGATTTCGCCAGGACTTTATACTGTTTCCCGGCGGCGGCAAAATTCCGGGCGATAATACGGGTGAGTGTTTTGCGGGACACATTCGCCGGGGCCGTCTGTGCGGCGAGGCCCGTGCCCAATACCACCAGGCATGCCCATAAAAGAAGAAACTGCTTCATTGCTACTGCTTGTTTTTTAATCTTATCCTATCGTTGGTAAAAGACACTCCGAAATAACCACTTCCCTACCTGATTTCCAATAATATTTTATATACAAAAAGCTTCTACATTTGTGCGGCATTGGTCAAAATTCAACCCCGGTGCCGGCCCGCCTGCCGGAGCATAAAAACTTGCGCATGGATGTAAAAATTGAAGCCAGTTGGAAGGAAGAGCTGAAACAGGAATTCAGCAAGGCCTACTTCCTGCAAATCACCACCTTTTTACGCACCGAAAAGATGGCCGGGAAAACGATTTACCCCCCCGGCGGTCTTATTTTCAACGCATTCAATACGACACCCTTCGACAAAGTGAAGGTCGTGCTGCTCGGCCAGGACCCCTACCACGGTCCGGGGCAGGCGCATGGATTATCGTTTTCCGTACAGGACGGGGTGAAGCCGCCCCCATCGCTGGTGAATATCTTTAAAGAGCTTAACAGCGATATCGGCGTACCCATTTCCCCAAGCGGCAATCTTACCCATTGGGCGGAACAGGGCGTTTTATTGCTAAATGCGTCGCTTACCGTGCGGGCCAATGAGCCGATGAGCCATTCAAAAATCGGATGGGCCGATTTTACGGACGCAGTGATCAAAAAAGTGTCGGATGATAAAAGACATGTCGTGTTCCTGCTGTGGGGCAAATTTGCCCAGGAAAAACAGGTGCTGATCGATGAGACAAAACACCTCGTGCTGAAAGCCGCCCACCCTTCGCCGTATTCTGCCACGGCAGGTTTTTTCGGGTGCCGGCATTTTTCAAAAACCAATGAATACCTTGGAAAGAACGGGCTGGACCCGATAGACTGGAAGTTATAGAAAATCTGTTATGAATTTACTCAAAAGCATTGCGGGAAGAATCATGGCCGTTTGGGGCATCCTGTGGTTCGTGATAACGATGTTTATCTTTATCATTCCCTTCCTGTTTTATTATTATCAACCGGAGCCGCGGCGCACTTATGGATTTGTTTCTTTTGCACGCCTGTGGATGGGCATGTACCTGCCGCTGATCGGCTGCCCCCTGCGCATAAAAGGCAAACAGCAATTTAAAAAAGGCGAGAATTATATCGTGGTATGCAATCACAATTCGCTGATGGACGTGCCCGTATCCTCACCCGGTATCCCGGGAGGCAATAAAACGATCGCCAAAATCGAGATGGCCAAAACACCCGTGTTTGGCATGCTCTACCGGATGGGCAGCGTGTTGGTGGACCGTAAAAGCGAGGCCAGCCGGAGAGAGAGCTTTCTGCGCATGAAAGAAGTGCTCGATATGGGACTCCACATGTGCCTGTACCCCGAAGGCACCCGCAATAAGACCAGCCAGCCGCTAAAAGAATTTCACAGCGGCGCGTTCAAACTGGCGATAGACACCCGCAAATCCATTATGCCCGCCATTATTTTCCATACCAAAAATGTATTGCCGGCCGACAGGACCTTCTTTCTATGGCCCCATCCCCTCGAAATGCACTTTCTCGAGCCGGTGGCCATTGGCCCGGACGACACGGTCGAGGGCCTGAAGCAAAAACTGTTTGTGCTGATGAGCGACTATTATCGCGCGAATAGTAAGTAGCGGGCCATCAATAGTTATAAAAATACCTGGAGCGGTTAATCTTCAAATCTTTCAACAGGCCCGACTTGGGATTGATCGTGATGTTAAATCCCCTTGTAACCCCCGAGTAAACGTTGATCGACATCTGCCAGCAATGCAAATCGCGCGAGAGAAAGGCCGTGACATTCTGCAATCCCGAACCGTTAAAATCGTAATAGGTGCTCATGCCCACCTTCCATTTCTCCGTGAGGTTGAAATCCCCGCTCAGGTTGACGTTGGAATTAAGAATGGTATTGTAGCCGCTGTAATCTGGTCTCAGCACCCGCGAAAAACTCAATGAATACGATACATTGAGCGACCAGGTGATATTGAAATCGGCGAACTGGGCCGGGTTGTTTCGTATATACTGCAACTGCGCCTGCTGTTCCTCCAGGGTCAGGGGCCGGTAAAGCTCGTTATTACTGGCATTGGCAGTAGCCGCGGAATCGACACTTTTATCCTTTGGCTTGCTTTTGAAGGAGGTGGAAATGGCAACATTGCCCGTGGTGATGTTGCCAAGGCTGAACTTACCACCCTCCCAGGCATACTTATTTATGTCGGTACCGTAACGATTCTGTTGGTATGGATCAAGGTTGGCGCCGGCCGTGATATTAATCTTTTCAAACAGGGTGCTGCGCAGGTACAGCGATATATTGGAAAGCTTCATTGAATCGGCCAGGAAATTGTAACTGCCGTTGAAGCCAAAGCCATCAATCAATTTTACCTTTTTTATACCGGCGTTGCTGGTATCTTTTTTGGACCGCACTTTCATTTCAAGGTTGTTATCGATGCCAAAACTCATCCCGCCGAACGCCTGGCCCGTCAGCGAGCCGAACATGCTGTTCTGGTAATAAGACAGGTTAGCGGTGCGGTGTGAACTGTCTATCTGGGCAGTATAATAATCTTTTTTTGCCAGGCCGGGATCATAGCTCACGCTGAAGGATGGCCGCATGGTATGCCGGATGGCCATAAGACTACCGCCCTTGGCCGATCGATCGTACATCCCGTAAAGCGCCGTATTAACGCCCAGGCTGAGCGATACATCGCTGGAACGATAAAATCCTTTCGTCGAAGTGGTGTCCACTTTTTGGTCCTTATCGCTCCATTGATTGATTACTTTTCGTCCATACCAGTTTTCGCGATAGGAAATACCGGGTGAAATCTGGAGAGGCCCGAGCGAAGGCAGCGCCAGTGAGATCGGGATGCTATGCTGTGCGCCATAATTAAGCGTATCCAGCAGGCGTTTGACCGTCAGCGCCGAATCGTAGAAAGAAATCTGGTTGGCGAGGCTGGAATTGAGACCGATGCCCAGCTTTTCATACCATTTGGCTTCTCCTACCAATTGCTTCCGCTGCAAAGGGTAAAAATTATTGACCGTAAATGCCATATTGGGCAGGTTGACGCTCACCAGGCGGGTAAGGTTGTTCTGCTGGTGGTTGGCGCTTACCGTAAGATTATAGAGGTTCGACCAGTTCTTTGAATAGGTAATCGAAGAACTCAACTGGTTCTGGTAAGCCAGTTGCGAATTGACCGTCTGGAACTGGTTGTACTTGGTAGACCCCGCGTTTACGCTGGCGGAAAAAGTTTGTCCCGGCCGGGCGCGGCTATCCACTGTATGACTCCAACTGAGATTGAATGTTTTTGTCGTCGTATATTCCTGCGTGCCGAGATCACTCAGGATACGGCTGTTTTGGAAACTAAACGTCATGGAACCCTGGTAGCGATAGCGGACCCGGTAGGTGGGGGTCACATTGATACGGTAGCCGCCATAAGAATAAATATCGCCCCGGGTCGTGAGGTCGAAATTATCATTGAGCACTTTATAATAACCCAACCCTTCCAGCCCAAGACCAAACTGCTGGTTGACGGTAAACTGCGGCGGTAGCAAACCCGAGTGACGGCCCTGTGAAAGGGGGAAGAACCCAAAAGGCAGGTAAATCGGGATAGGCACGCCTTCAAACTCGGGGTGGATGGGCCCGGTGATGGCCAGTTTGCCATTGACCAGTTTCATCTTGTCGGCCACGAAGGCAAAATGTGGCGGGTCCAGGTCGCAGGTGGTGATACGTCCTTTCCAGGCAAAATATTCATTTTTGGAAATCTTTTTCATTTGCTGCGCATGCACGAACATTTCTTCCTGGTCGGTGTAGGTATTGCGCGTATATCCTTTTTGCGTCTTTGTATTAAATATGAGGGTATCGCCGGTCATGTTATTGGTGCCCTGCACAAATTTGGGCTGCCCTATCATGGCGCCCGCGGTATCCTTAGAGGGCGTGGCTATCATGAGCTGCTTATCCTGGTCGAGCACAATTTTATACGCATCGAGGTTGATGTCCTTCTGCTTTACATTAGCCTTGTTGTACAGGGTGATGGTTTTGGCGGGAAAGTCAAATACCATCGAATCGGAGGCGGCATAGGTAACCGGGGCATCCAGTGAATCTTTCGACATCTTTACCTGTACACTGTCATTTTTCCGGGCGGTTTTGTGGGAGCTGTCGATAACATGACCCGCCGAGTCAAGTGCCGGCAGTTTGCCGTGGAGCGTATCGCCCGGCTTGCCGGCATGGGGTATGCTATCGGTCTTACCGGCGCCGGCAGCGGGTTTTGTCGATTTGGAAGTATTTGTTAATTTACTCCCAAAGCGCTTATGAACGGTACAACCGGGCACAATTAACAGCGTTATGCTGATCACAATCAGCACCGCAGCGACCGTATAACTATATTTTGAATTAACTTTGTAAAGGTTTTGCATGGTTACAGTGGAACAAAAATAACGCTTCAGTGTATAAGATAATGTGAAGATTATCAAACCCGTTAAATAGTTTTGAATTCGTTATGACGAAAAAAATTTGGATCTATCCTGTCATTATTGGCATTTTCGGTATCGCAACGGCATTTACCTTCCATCATTCTCCCGGGAAAAGCGTGGTAACTTCGCCCCCGGTGCTGCGGACCCTTATCATCGACCCCGGCCACGGCGGAAGAGACCCGGGCGCCCATGGCCTGCACTCGCACGAAGCCGATCTCGCATTGCAGATGTCATTGAAATTCGGTAAGGCAGTACAGGAAGCCTTTCCCGACATGAAAATCATCTACACACGTACCACGGATGTACTTCCGGGCGGTGGCAATGATATAAAACAGGCCCTGCGCTACCGCGCAGATCTCGCCAATAAATCAAAAGGCGATCTCTATATCAGTTTTCACTGCAATGCCACCAACGAGCCGGCAGGCGGCTGGTATGCCAAACGGGTAATAGGCCATAAAAAGAAACAGGTCTGGCAGGGCAAGGGTAAACGCCGGAAAAAAGTGACCATACTCGCCCCCATCTACGAAAGCTATTGGGTGGAAAATACCCGGAAGGGCACCGAAACCTATATCTGGGCTGCCGACCGCAGCGGCATCAAGGGGCAGCAAATATCGGAAACGGCCGATGACGGCGGCGAACAGGTGGAAGATAGCCTGAACGTGCTCGATTTGAATTCACCCGAAGCGAAAATCAAAGCCCAGTTGTACACCAAGTACTATTTCGACAACAGCGCCTACCTCGCCTACCTCGTGGAAGAACAGTTCAAACAAGCGGGCCGCAACAGCAACGGCGTACAGCAACGAAACAGCAAAGGCATCTGGGTGCTCCAGGCCACGGGCATGCCCAGTATACTGGTAGAAACGGGTTTTGTGACCAATAAGGAAGAAGAAAATTACCTCAACAGTGATAAAGGGCAGGATGAGATAGTGAGCAATGTTTTTGAAGCCTTTAAACAATACAAAAGCGACCTGGAATCAAATAAGGGCGGTATCAAGTCGAAGTCGGGCGGCCGGTAGCCGGCTAATTTGCACAGCTTCATCCTTTTCTGTAGGTTTGTAGCAGATTGGATATTTATTAAAGAACCAACTGTTGTCACGAAAATAACCTGTTAATGAAAGTTTCCAACGAAACCAAGGTCGGCGCGCTCACGGCTATCTCCATTACCCTGCTTATCCTCGGGTTTAACTATCTCAAGGGAAAAAATCTTTTCAGCAAAGCCAAAACGGAAATATATGCCGAATTCGGGCAGGTAGACGGACTCAGCGTTGCCAGTCCCGTTACCATTAATGGATTGCAGATTGGCAAAGTATATGAAATGCACGAAAAGGACCGCGCCCTCTCCGGCATTATCGTGACCATCAACCTCACCAAGGACATCGATATACCTAAAAACTCTTTTGCCAGCATCAACAAAGACCTGCTCGGCAATTCTACCGTAACGATAACCCTGGGCGACAGCAAAGAATTCATACACAACGGTGACGTTCTGTTGTCCCAGAGCATCCCCAGCCTGATGGACCAGGTAAAATCATCCGTCAATCCCACCCTTGCTGTCGTGAACAGCGCTGTAACCTCGCTTGATTCGCTTCTTAAAGTGATCGGCACTTATTTTGACCCCTATACAAAACAGAACTTTCACACCATTGTCCTCAATATGTCAAAGGCCAGCGAAGACCTGGCAAAGCTGATGGATGCGAAAAACGGGGCGCTGGCTCAATCCCTCAACAATGTCAGCCAGATTACCGGTAACCTCGCCAAAAACAATGATAAGATAAACCAGTCGCTTGACCACGTAGAGAAATTAACCAGCAACCTGGCCGCTCTGAAACTGGACGAAACCATCAACAGCCTGCAGGCAGCCATGAACGAACTGAAGATTGCCGTTGCCAAAGCCAACAGCAAGGATGGCTCGCTGGGTTTACTGTTAAATGATCCCAAATTGTACCGCAATCTCGAAAGCACTACCTACAAATTGAATATTTTGCTGGACGATTTCAGAACACATCCCAAGCGGTATGTCAATGTAAGCGTATTTGGCAAAAAAGACAAAGACCAGCCATTGACCGCCCCGCTGAAAGATGATTCCGCTTCACAGAAGAAGTAGTACTAATAATGAGGCATACATTTTACGTTGGTTGTATATTGCTGCTCTGCGGCGGTCATTTTTCTGCTGCCGCCCAGAGTAAAACTCCGCCGCCGCCAAAGGACACCGCGGCCCCGAGCTTTTTTATCATCGATGCCAGCGACCGCCTGCGCTTTCAGAAACTGGATTCCGTCACCGACCTGAACATCGTCGTGGGCCATGTGATCATGCACCAGGGCACCACTAAATTTTATTGCGACAGCGCCGTTGTCAACAACCACCAGAAGATCATGCAGGCGTTTGGAAATGTCCATATCAACGACAATGACAGCGTCCAGACCTATTCACAATACCTGATCTATCACACCGATACGAAAATAGCCGAGCTGAGTAAGGCCGTCACCATGACCGATGGCAAGGGAACCCTGACCACCGAAGCATTGCAGTACGACAGCAAAACCAAAACCGGTACCTATACCACCGGCGGTAAAATAGTAAACGGCAAAACCGTTATCACCAGCAAGGAAGCCACGTATTATTCCGAACTGAAAGATGTTTATTTTAAGAAAGATGTAAAAATGAAGGACCCGGCTTATGATCTGTACGCCGATTCCCTTCTTTATAATACCGACACCCAGGTAGCCACTTTTATAACAAAGACCCATATCATCGACAGCACGGGCGCCAATATTGTGACTTCCGACGGGAATTACAATATGAAAACCAAAAAGGCCAATTTCGGAAAGCATTCCATCGTAAAAGACGGGAAAGGAGTAACGGTGACCGGTGATGATATTTATACCGACGATTCCATCACGATTATCCGTGGTCACGGGGTGTATGTCGATTCGGCACAGAAAGTATCCGTGCTGGCTAATTATATGATCGCCGATAAAAGAACGAATACCTTCCTGGCCACGCAACACCCGTTGATGATCATTGAACAGGACAAGGATTCTATTTATGTGGCGTCCGATACGATGTTTTCCGCCCGGGCGGTCGACCTGCGCGACAGCAATTACCGGGATTTACCAAAGGATACGCTCAGCAGCACCGTCGTGATCAATCCCAAAGACTCCGCCGACCTGCGTTTCTTTCAATGTTATCACCATGTGCGGATATTCTCCGATTCGCTGCAGGCAGTATGTGACAGCCTGTTTTATACAGCGCGGGATTCCGTGTTTCGCCTCTATACCAATCCCATCGTCTGGGCCAACAAAAGCCAGGTAACGGGCGATACGATTTTCCTGTACACCAAAAACAAAAAAGCCGACCGGATGTATGTCTTCTACGATGGCATGGCCATCAACCTGTCGGATTCGGGGCAATACAACCAGATGAGCGGGCGCACCATCAACGCCTATTTTGTCGATGGCAATATCGACCACATGCGGGCAAAGGGATCGGCCCAGAGCGTTTACTATGCCAAAGATGAACACGATGCCATGATCGGTGTGAACAACGCTACCGCCGATATCATCGATATGAAATACGATGACCGCAAACTGCACCAGGTCATCTACCGCAGCGATGTCCAGGGCACTATGTATCCCCTTAGCCAGTTGCCCGAGGAAAAAAAGACCCTGCGCAATTTCAAATGGATGGACGACAAACGCCCCAAAACCAAGTACGAACTTTTTGAGGACCCCAAACAAAAGGATTGATTATATTCGGCTTACCATCTGTAATGCCGGTCAATAAAAAACGATCCCCCACCCTGCTCAGCATGATCAGGAATTTTTTACAGGACAGCCGTTCTGTCGGCGCCCTCCTGCTTGGCTGTACCATTATCTCGCTGGTAATTGCCAATACGACGGCCGGTAACAACTATATAGCATTGATTAATTTCTCTTTTCATCTACCCGGAGGGCTGCAACTTCCCCACACCCTACTGCATTGGATCAACGATGGCGCCATGGCGCTGTTCTTCTTCCTGGTGGGCATGGAAATAAAAAAGGAATTACTGGCAGGTGAGCTGTCCGATTTTAAAAAGGCCGTTCTTCCCCTGGCCGCCGCTACCGGCGGTATGCTGGTGCCTGCCCTGCTGTTCATCTGTTTCAATCATGGCAGCGAATATGAGAATGGATGGGGCATACCCATGGCGACGGACATTGCTTTTTCACTGGGCGTGGCTTCCCTGCTGGGTTCAAGAGTGCCGGTGGCGCTAAAAATATTTTTAATGGCATTGGCCATTATCGATGATCTCGGCGCCATACTGGTCATCGCCATTTTCTATGGCAGCGGGCTTCATATCCCCTGGCTGCTGTTCAGCGCCGGATTGGTAGCCGCGCTGTTCTTACTGCGCTTATTCAAAAAGAATATGCCCGTGGCAAGGATTATTCTCAGTATCCTGCTCTGGTGGGCCGTATTCAATTCCGGCATCCATGCCACGATAGCCGGTGTAATAGCAGCCTTGTTTGTGCCTCTCGACAAGTTGGAGACCTATGAGCACGCGTTGCATCACCTGGTCAATTTTGTGGTGCTCCCCGTCTTTGCGCTGGCCAATACAGCTATTGTATTTCCTGCCAGTCTCGCAGAACCGTTTACCACCCGTCTTAGCTGGGGTATATTGGCGGGGCTGGCGGCAGGCAAACCCATCGGCATTACGCTGTTTTCCTGGATAATGGTCAAGCTGGGAATTGGAAAAATGCCAACAGGCAGTAACTGGAAACAAATAGCCGGCGCAGGTGTACTGGCCGGCATCGGCTTCACCATGTCTATTTTTATTACGCTACTTGCATTCACCGATCCCCTGTTCCGGGATATAGCAAAACTCGCCGTGCTCCTCGCCTCGGTGCTTTCTATCATCGCCGGTTTAATAATATTGCGGCTGGCAGCTCCTGCAAAAAACGTTTAACACCATTTTATCAAAGGAGGTATCCCATGCTGGCATCATTTTCGTTTAATCCAGTAAAACATTCCCCGTATGCGCAAACTACTTTTAACCCTCCTGTTGGCCGGTGGTTGCTTTTTCTCTTACGCCCAACAGACCGAAACCTCCTCCCAATCTTCCCCGCAGGATTATAAACTGGCCCTGGGTCTGCGGTTGAGCAATGCCACGCCGACACTAAGCAATTCGGTGACGGTAAAATATATTATGCCGACGGGCAATGCGCTGGAAGGGCTTATCTCCTTTGGCACCCGGTTTGGAATCGGGGGTTTGTATGAAGTACAGAAACCGCTTAACGGGACACAGGGATTGAAATGGTATTACGGCGGCGGCGGTTATGTTGGCTTCCAGGACCGCAGCACCTGGCTCGGGCCTACCGGCACCATCGGCCTCGATTATAAGTTCGATAAAATACCGCTCAATCTTTCTTTGGACTGGAAACCCGAGCTGGACATTCTTCCCAAAATCAATTTTGTGCCCGACGCTTTTGGTCTCTCCGCCCGCTTCACACTGCAATAAGCGCCTTCGACGCAAATCTTTTACCACAGGATCTCCCCGTGGTAAAAATAAAACCCGGGGCTGCGAAGCAGCACAACGGACAAAACCGTACTCTACTATTGCAGAATACCGCTTAACCGGGATTAAAAATTGCAATATTACGGGTTATTTTTGCAGGTTTTTGCGGCTTTAACCCTAACTTTAGTTTAACTACTGCAGGACTAACATGCTTAAAAGAGAACGGCAGGCGTATATCCTTCACCAGGTCAACCTTCACAACAAGGTCTTGTCATCAAGCCTTAGTGAAGAGATCAGCGTATCGGAAGATACTATCCGCCGCGATCTCCAGGAACTGGCCGACGAAGGCAAAATCATCAAAGTCCACGGCGGCGCTCTCTCCCAGTCCTTCAATTATATCAACTACCCCTCCTCGAAAGTTTATTCGCACGATCATAAGAGAAACATCGCCCGCAAAGTGGTGCCCCATATCAAAGATGGTATGTTCATCCTCACCACCGGCGGCACTACCATCATCGAACTGGCGCGCATACTACCGCCGCAATTGAAAGCAACATTCATCTCCGGCAGCATCCCTGCCGTGCTCGAATACCTGCACCATCCCAATATCGACGTCATCCTGATCGGCGACCGCGTGTCGCGCAATTCAAAGATCACTGTCGGAGGCGAAGCCATCGCAAAAATCAAACAGTTGCGCGTCGACCTCTGCCTGATGGGCGTCAACGCCATCAACATCAACAACGGCATCACCGACAACGATTGGGATATCGTACAGATCAAGAAAGCCATGACGGAATCCGCCCAGAAAACAATCTGCATGACCATTTCCGAGAAAATAAACTCTTTCCAGCCCATCCAGGTATGCCCCATCACAGGCATCGATATGCTGGTCACCGAGCTGGACCCCATCGATGCCATACTGGAGCCTTATCGCCAGGCCGGCATTGAGGTGTTGTAGCATTAAACCTTTGCTTTAACCTTCTTCCCGTGAGAAATAACTGCCCCAACCGGCAGTCAAGACAGATTCTTGTTGTTATCACATATTAAAACCAAAAACAACTGTTATGCGAAAGCCAGTATTTCACCTACTAACCTGTCTCCTGGCATTGTTCTGTTGCCTTTCAGGCTATGCCCAGGTTAAGACCGTCACCGGAAAGGTAACGGGCAGCGATAATGCGCCGCTCGCAGGGGCCACTGTTACGATCAAGGGGACCAGCAATTCCACGCAAACCGACGTCGACGGCCAGTTTACCATCAAAGCCGCCAAAGGCGATGTACTGGTGATCTCAAACGTCGGCTACGAGGATTTTTCCGCGACCATCGGCAATGGCGCCACCGTGACCGCCAAACTCACCGCCAGCGACAATGCACTCGGCGAAGTAGTCGTGACCGCTATGGGTATTAAAAAGGAGCGAAAGGCATTGGGGTATTCGGTTTCCGACCTGAGTGCAGCGGAACTGATGAAAAATAAAAATACCAATATCGTTAACTCCATAGCGGGTAAAGTGCCGGGTGTGAACATTACGCAGTTCAGCGGTTCGGCAGGCGCCGGCGCGTCCATCACCATTCGCGGTGGTACTTCCACATCGGACAGCAGGCAAAACCAGCCGCTGTTTGTTATCGATGGTATTATATATGACAACTCGACTTCGGTGACCGGCAATTCCGGCACCGATGGTCTTACCCGCAGCAATACCACTTTCTCCAACCGTATTATGGACATCAACCCCGAAGACGTTGAAAGCATGTCGGTTTTAAAAGGCGCAGCAGCAGCAGCTTTGTATGGTTCGAGGGCGGCCGACGGCGTGATTATCATCACCACCAAAAAAGGAGCAGATGGCCGCTTAACGGTGAATTTCGCCAGTAAGATCAGCTCTTCCGGGGCGGATAAACTGCCCGGGGTGCAAAACGAATTCGGTCCCGGTTCTCTTTCCAGTAACGGCGTTTTAAATACAGCTTCGTATAGCAGTTGGGGACCCAAAATTCCGGCCGATAGTGCGAAATATGACAATATCGGCAATTTCTTCCGGCATGGCATCGTATATGACAACAACGTAAACGTGTCCGGCGGAAACAAGAACGGTTCTTTCTTCCTGTCCGGTTCTAATTTCAAACAAACAGGTATTGTTCCCAACACGGATTACGACAAAACAACGTTTCGTTTTAACGGCGAACAAAGATATGGCCGTCTCTCTGTGGGTGCAAACGTTGCCTACTCTGTTGCCGATATCGACAGGACGTTGACGACTGCAGGGTTATATGGAAGTGGCGTTGGAAGTATGCAGGCACTGTACACTTTTCCACTAACATATAATATAAAGAATTATCAAAATCCTGATGGGTCACAACACCGGATATACGCCGGAACAATTCCTTTGGAAAGCGATATCGACAACCCTTACTGGATTATCAATAAAGACAAGCTTACATCGGAAACCAAGCGTATCACGGGAGGCGTCAATGCCAGCTATAAACTCACCGACTGGTGGGATGTCGTGGCGCGTTTGGGTTATGACCAGTACGCCACCAACGATTATACGTATATCGCCCCCGGGTCGGCAGTCAGCTCGCTTTACCAGAGCGGACGTTTGAGCAAAGACCAGTACACTTATGCGTACACCACGACAACCGTTATGACTACTTTTCACAGGAACTTCTTCAAGGATTTTGATGCACACCTGATGCTGGGAACTACGTCAGAAAACACGAACATTGTAAGCCAGAACATGTGGGGATACCAGTTTATTACTGCCGGCACCATCAGCTTTAATAATATTGCAACAACCAATAAATTCTTTACTGACGGAACAACAAGAAGACGCCTGGTAGGAAATTATGGCGAATTCGGCCTTAACTATAAAAGCATTGCCTTTCTTACTGTAACGGGGCGTAATGACCAGTCGTCAACACTGGCAATACAAAACAACTCTTATTTTTATCCTTCTGTCAGCGGTTCGTTTGTTTTCACTGAATTGCTGCACCTGAATCCCCATATTCTTTCTTTCGGTAAAGTAAGGGCAAGCTGGGCAAGAGTTGGTAAGGACGGGAACGCATACGCAACGAATACGTATGTAAATCCCCCCATCACCATTGGCTCTTTTACCGGGGTTGGTAACCAGTACTATGCCGGTAATCCGGATTTGAAACCTGAAATCCAGGATTCATGGGAAGTTGGAACGGAGATGAGATTCCTGAATGGCCGTATCGATTTGGACTATACGTATTATCGCAGCCAGACGAATAATCAAATCGGGCAACCCCGTTTGGCCCAATCCGGCGGGTTTATCTTCAGTACCCTCAATTCCGGCTCGGTAATCAACACGGGTATGGAAGTGGCGCTTAGCGGTAAAGCAATATCAAGAAAAGATTTTAGCTGGGATGTGATGCTGAATTGGTCTTATAACAAAGGCAGATTGGGAGCCTTTATCCCGGGTGTAGCTTATTTTTACCCGACGGATGCCCAGTTCGGAACAATAAAAGCAGCCTCGATTCCCAACGGAGGTTATTTTCTTGGAATGACCGGCCAGCCTTATTTGCATGAACTTGATTCAAAAGGAACCGAAATACCCAACGGACGCTACCAGGTTGACCCCACCACCGGTTTGTATAAATTGAACCTTAACAACCCGGTTGTAGGTAACCGCGAACCGGATTTCATCGGTGGCTTTAACAACACGTTCCGTTACAGAAAACTTTCATTGTCATTCCTGCTCGACATTCGCAAAGGCGGAGATGTATTCAATGGTACAGAGTACACGTTGGTGGCAAACGGCTTAAGTAAAACAACCTTGCTGAATGATCGCCAGTCGGTAACGGTAAACGGCGTTCTCAGCACCACCGGCGCTCCTTTTAGCCAAACCTATACGGCCGGTCAGAATTATCTCATTGGCAGTACAACATGGGCCGGCTCGGCTTTGATTCAGCAGTACTGGCAAAACTATGCAGCTAATTCCTATAACTTTATTACTTCGGTAAACTGGGTGAAACTGCGTTCCTTGTCATTGACGTATGATTTCTCCGGTTTCCTGAAGAATAATAAAGTCTTCAAAAGTCTTTCCGCAACGCTGGTAGGCACCAACCTGTTTACCATAACAAACTACAAAGGAATGGATCCTGAAGTAAGTGCTGCAGGAGGAACAGGAGGTTCAGGCTCTCAAGGTATTGATTACCTCGGCGTGCCCGCAGTAAGAACGTTCACATTCGGGATAAATGTTTCTTTATAATCAATGAAAAAAAGAAAATCATGAAAAATTTAAAATATATCATCTTAGGTAGCTTGTTGGTGCTGGGGTTCACATCCTGTAAAAAGTGGCTGAATGTAAATACGGACCCGGATAATCCGAACAACCAAAGCGTATTGGTTCAAAACCGGTTGCCCTGGATACAACACTTTTACCAGTACAGTGCAGGCGTTTCCAATTATCGTACGGCCTGCATAGCAGGAGTTTATTATACCAACTCTGCCAATCCCAATACATTCAGCACCACCTGGCAATGCACGAATGGCAATTCAACCACCTCCTACCAGACATGGTTTGTAGAAGTATCTTCCGACCTGGTGGATATGTATAATTCTGCCCAGAAAATTGGCGCCTACCATTATATGGCGGCGGCTGATGTATTCTCCGCGCTGGGTTATATGGAAATGCTGGATTTGTATGGTGAAATGCCTTACACACAGGCAGGAACCGGTAACCCAAGCCCTGCTCCGGACAACGGTAAAACCATTTTTAACGGATGTATGGCAAAATTGAATGAAGCCATCAACCTGTTTGGCCAGGCAGAGGCAGCCGGGGCGCCTGCGCTTTCAGTTGGGGATTTGTGGAGTGGTGGCGATGTCAGCAAATGGACAAAATTCTGCTGGGGATTAAAAGCCCGCTACATGCTCAAGCTATCCAAAAAAACAGATTTGTACAATGGTGATTCTATCCTGTACTGCCTGTCAAAAGGTCCACAGTCTATCGCCGATAATATAGTTGGTCCGGGTTTCAACAACAGTACCGTAACTGATTATTTAGAGGGAGATGCTCTGGTAACAAACGGCAACTTTGACTATGCCGCCGAAGGCAATACCGTCCGGCCTTCTCTTTACAATTACAACCTGCTGACCAATATGCGTGGTGCTGGTGTAACAGACCCCCGCTTCACCAAAATCATACCTTCTTACATGTCCGGTATTACGCTCGACGGCAACGGCAAAGTGAACTCCTTTACCTGGCTTCGTTCACAAGGGGTGGATTCTTATGGTCCTTCAGCCCGTTTGCTGAAGGGCGGGGCTACTTCTATTGCAACAGCATCGTTTGCCACCGCAAATACAAATCTTACCTACAGTATTACCAATTCAACGGATCTTGCAAATTTCATTGCTGCCCAGGTGGCGGCAGGACGTCCCTACACGACCACCGGCACTTCGGTAACAGTTACTTACAGGGCAGGCTCCATCTTTATCAACAGTACCAATTATGTGTTTGCCGGAGATACTGCTTATGTAAACAATCGCGCCAGCGCTATTGCCTCATCTGCTATACCCGCCCAGGGCCAAACGGATGTTAGCTGGTATCCTTCAACACAAGCATTTACCGCCGGCGCCGTTGGTTCTACAGGTTCGTACCAGACGCGCCCTGTTTCCGACCAGGAGATTCTGACTTACCACGAGATGAACTTCATCAAGGCTGAAGTGTACATGAGAAAAAATGATCCGGGTAATGCCTATACAGCCTACAGGGCAGCTATCCAGGCGCACCTGGATATGATGCAGGCCAAACTGGGTCAATGGCAGGCAGCCGGTTTTACTGCTACCAATCCTGATATGTTGCCGATGAATCAAACTGATATCAATACTTACCTTGCCAGTGGAGCAGTTGCAACGGCAGGAAATATTACCATGGCAGACATCATGCTGCAGAAATATATTGCCATGGGTTGCAGCATCGAAAACTGGAACGATATGCGCCGCTTTAATTTCAGCACAGGCAATGTAGGTGGTTTTGGCGTGGTCTACCCTGGGTATCAGCGCGGACCCTTGTTTACAGGTTCGGCCCAGTTGACGGGTACTGCTACAACAGATGTCAGGTATTGGATTCGCCGCTGGGCGTTGCCACCAACCTATGAAATCAATTACAACTCTATCAATACCCTTGCGTTAAACCCTCATGCCACCGATGTAAATATCTGGAGTACGCCCGTTTGGTGGGATTGCGCAACGGATGCTGAATATTTTGGATATCTTCAAAAATAGTACTATAGCACATTGCAGTTGACTTAGGTTACAGGCGGCCCGGTACGGGTCGCCTGTTTTTTTGCGCTTTTATTTGTTTTATTTGCATCTTTTTGCGGTTTTTATGCGGTTTTTAGTTACTTTGGTGGACCAGAACCGCAGTTTTATGCTTAAAAGAGAGCGACAGGCTTATATACTTCACCAGGTTAACCTACACAACAAAGTGTTATCGTCCAGCCTGAGCGATGAAATAAATGTATCGGAAGATACCATTCGTCGCGATCTCCAGGAGCTTGCCGATGAAGGCAAGATCATCAAAGTACATGGCGGCGCTCTTTCACAATCTTTTAACTATATCAACTACCCATCAAGTAAAGTTTATTCTCACAATCAGAAAAGGAATATCGCCCGCAAAGCCGTTAGCCTTATCAAAGACGGTATGTTCATACTCACGACCGGGGGCACTACCATTATCGAAATGGCGCGTATCCTTCCGCCACAACTGAAAGCGACTTTTATTTCCGGCAGCATACCTGCGGTACTCGAATACCTGCATCATCCCAATATCGACGTGATACTGATCGGAGACAAGGTATCAAGGAATTCCAAAATAACCGTGGGCGGCGATGCGATTGCCAAGATAAAACAGATACGAGCCGATCTCTGCCTGCTGGGGGTAAACGCTATTAATACCAGCAGCGGTATCACCGACAACGACTGGGACATTGTACAGATAAAGAAAGCAATGATCGAATCGTCCCAGAAAACGATCTGTATGACCATTTCAGAAAAAATGAATTCGTTCCAGCCGATACAGGTATGCCCGATCAATGGGATCAACACACTGGTAACGGAACTGGAGCCGGATGACCCTTTGCTGGAGCCTTACCGGCAAGCCGGAATTGAGGTACTTTAACTATCCTGTGAAAACAAACCTTCTCCTGTCGGAATACACCTTCTCCTGTTGAAAATACCGATGCCTTAACGGGCAGGACTTTGTAATCGACTGTTATCACCATAGACAAAAACCAAAAACAACTGTTATGCGAAAGGCTGCATTCCATCTATTAACCTGCTTCCTGGCGTTGGTGTTGAGCCTCCCGGGATTTGCGCAGGAAAAAAACATTACCGGGAAAATAACAGGTAGCGACAGCAAGCCGCTGGAAGGCGCTACCGTCCGGGTAAAAGGCTCTAACCGGACATCCCTTACCAATGCGGAAGGTGTATTCACGATTAAAGCAAACAAGGGAGACGTTCTGTTGATCTCTCATGTGGGCTTTGAGGAATTCACCGCAAAAGTTGGCGACGGCGCCTTTATAGCGGTGAAACTGACCGCTACCGACAAAGCGCTGGGTGAAGTAGTCGTGACCGCGATGGACATTAAACGGAACCCGCGGGAACTGGGCTATTCTACCCAGACTGTCAAGGGTACCGATATTAAGGAAACGCAGCGGGAAAACTTTATCACCGCCCTGCAGGGCCGCGTCGCCGGGGTAACCATTACACCGACCAGCGGTGCGGCAGGTTCTTCCGCCGCCATCGTATTGAGAGGGTTCAACACCCTGTCGGGTAATAACCAGCCGCTTTTCGTAATCGACGGCATCATCGTCGACAACCAGACATTCAACGAAAACTCCCAGGGCCAAACCGGCGTTGGTCTTGCGTCTGACTTGCCTAACAGGAACAATGATTACACCAACCGTATCGCCGATTTAAACCCGAACGATATTGAATCGGTGACCGTGCTCAAAGGCCCCGAAGCAACCGCCCTCTACGGTAGCCAGGCCAGCTCAGGAGCCATCATCATTACGTCTAAAAAAGCAAAAAGCACCAACGGGAAAGTACTGGTGAGCTACGACGACAATTTCCGTATGCAGCGTATCAACCGTTTTGCAGCAGTTGACAACTCCTACGGTCCGGGCACCAACGGTGTGCCCACAGCACCACCGCTTTCCGGCCAGTTTACTTCTTTCGGCCCGGCATGGCCCGCCGATACGAAGTTCTATGACAACCTCCACCACTTTTTCAATACCGGTTTCACCCAGACCCACAGCATCGGGATGGAATTCGGTACGAAAAACGTAGGGTTCAGGCTCTCGGGTCAATACCTCGACGACCATGGCGTGGTACCGTTTAACAGTTATACCAAGTACAATTTCAAGCTGGCCAACAATACCAAAATCGGTAAGTATATAACCCTTTCCCCTTCGATACAATACATTCACGCCGACAACCTGAAACCGCTTAAAGGCGCTTCCGGTTACCTGCTTGATTTATATTCCTGGCCTGTCAATAACGACATCAGGAATTACCAGGACCCCAAGGGAAATAAAGTACCCCTGTTCACTACGCTCAACGGGGACTACGACAATCCCATCTGGAGCGCCAAAAACAATAAAACAGGCGACCTGACCGATCGTATTGTAGCCACCATGGGTATCGACATTACCCCTTACTCCTGGCTGACCTTGTCAGGCCGCTTCGGGTTTGATACCTATAAAACGGATGGCTACCTGTTCTATCACCCCGAATCCTACCTGTTGGGAGCCTCTACCGGTGGCGAACTGGATAATTATTACAGGAGATACGATGGCTACAACCATACCATTACCGCTACCCTCCACAAGGATTTCGGCAAATTCACTACCCGCCTTATCGTCGGTACCATGTGGGAAGATTTGGAGACCAAAGAATTTGGCCTCTACGGCACTCACCTGAAAGATTCTTCCAGCACCGACAGCAGCAATACCCTCGCAAGTTCAAGGGTACGCCTGCTGAGAAATACGGTCGGGTTGCCCAACCTGAGTATCATTCGTGAAATGGCCTATTTCGGCGAAGCTTCTATCGGCTATAACAATGTGGTCTTCCTTACCTATTCACATCGTTTCGAATCGGCTTCTCCCCTGCCTGCGCAAAACAGGAATTACAATTATCCCGGCGCCAGCTTAAGTGTGATCATGTCCGATATCTTCCCCTTTATTAAGACAGGAAATGTGATCAATTTCTGGAAAATGCGCGGATCGCTCGCGAGCACAGCCCGCCTGAATGACCCGTACACCAATCAATCGGTTTTTGTCAATGACCAGGCCAGTTCAGCGATAGCAGGTTACGCGTATGGTTACACCAACGCCAACCCCGATCTGAGACCCGAAAGACAGCATACCTATGAAATAGGTACTGAAATGAGGTTGTTGAATAACGCCATATCACTCGAAGCGGCTTATTACAACACGCTTTGCCTTGACCAAATCAGCCAGGGCTATCGCGCCAGCTACGCTACCGGCTTTATCCTGAATACCGGCAACGTATCTTCCCTCCGCAACCAGGGCTTTGAGTTGACACTCGATGTAAACCCCATCAAGAAAGCCGATTTCAATTGGGACATCACGTTCAACTTCAACCACATGTGGAGCAAGGTATTGACACTGCCCGCTGCTATCGGCCAGTTCAATGACTACTACAACTCTGATACCTATATCACCAACGCCCGCGGCGGTCTTGTAAGAGGACATTCCACCGGAACTATCACCGGTTCTTCTTATCAAAGAAACAACGCAGGAAAAGTCCTGGTCGATCCCTCTACCGGCCGTGCATTGATAAATGCCACCTGGGTCGTGATTGGCGACAGGACACCCGCGTTTACGCTTGGAACCCTGAATACATTCCGTTACAAAAACTTCAACCTCAGTTTCCTCTGGGATCTGAAGATTGGCGGCGATGTGTACAACGGTACCGACCAGTTCCTGACCGGCCTGGGCAAAAGCGTACGTACTTCCAACCGCAAAGTGCCCATTGTTGTCAATGGCGTACTGGCAGACGGGTTGCAGAACACCGCCTCGCCAACCAAAAACAATATCGTCATAGTACCGTATTACCTCAATACATACTATACCGGGTTACCGGATGAAGAGTTTATTCAGCACAACGTAAACTGGCTCCGCCTGCGCGATGTAACATTCTCTTATCGCCTGCCCGCCAGCACGATCCGCAGGATGAAACCATTGCAGGGTGCAAGCGTTTTCGTAACCCTCAACGACATCGTGCTTATTACCAATTACCAGGGTGCTGACCCCGCAGTGAATGCCAACAACCCCGGAACAGCCGGCGTTGGTTCGTACGCGTTCGACTACGGCAGCCCTCCCACACCGATCAGCGTGAGCGGCGGCATTCGTGTTAATTTCTAATCAATCAGTGTGAATGATAAACTTCAAATTATTTTGTATGAAATATAAATTCTTTGGTTCGATAATAATAGTAGGCCTTGCCGGTGCGATGCTGGCGACGTCCTGTTCGAAAAAAATCGACGACGCCTACCTCAACCCGAACGCTGCCGTTGTTGAACCGGTAGAAAGCCTGTTGCCCAGCGTTATCTCCAGTTTCTCTGCCTTCTACACGGCCAACGGAAGCGGTTATGGTCTTGAAAATGATGGCATATTGCTCGGGCGTTATATACAGTTCTGGGGCTCCCAGACCAATGCCGAAAACTATGGTCAGATGGGTGGAACCGTCGGAAGCGACAATACCGGTTCTATCTGGGCGGCCGTTTATTTCGGGCAGGGCCAGAACGTGAATAAGATCATTGAGTGGGGTTCCCAGCAGCAAAAATGGGATTATGTAGGGGTGGCCTGGGCCGTAAGAGCCTGGGGATGGCTGGAACTGACCGAACAATACAGCGACGGTATCTTAAAGCAGGCATTTAATACCAACCTGCAACAATTCCAGTATGATACACAACCGGAGTTCTTCGATAGCTGCCGCGCAATATGCTTCCGCGCGTTGAGTTTCCTCAACAGGACCGATGGCGCCGTAAGCGCGACCAACCTTGCCCTCGGCGATGCCTATTTTTACAAAGGAGACGTCAACAAATGGAAGAAATTCGTGTACGGCATCCTGGCCCGCTCTTATGATGATTTGTCCAGCAAGTCGATCTATGCATCCAATGGCTATGCCGATTCCGCCATTAAATATGCCAACCTCGCCATGCTCACCAACGGGGACAACGCTACCTGCAAATTCCAGGGCGGAACTACTTCCGGTGTAAACAATTATTATGGCCCTTTCAGGGGTAATATGGGCACCATCCGCCAGGGACAATATATCGCCGATCTTATGTCGGGCAACAACGCCGGTGCGTTTGCCGGTGTAGCCGATCCAAGAGCGCCTTATATGCTCCGTGAAAACACGAACGGTACCTACAAAGGATTTACCGTCTGGCTCGGTTCGGGAGGTCTTGTCGCCAATGATTACCCGCAGAACTTCTGGGGCAATGCCACCGCCAGTTCTACTACGGCGCCTACGGTCAACAACAGCCGTTATATCTTCCAGGATACCGCGCAATACCCCATGATGACAGCTTCGGAAATGAATTTTATCCTGGCCGAATCTTATTTAAGAAAGGGTAATGCCGGTGCAGCGCTTACTGCCTACACCAATGCCATCAGCCTTAATTTCGATATGCTGACGAGCGTCTATACGCAAAATATACCTGCGGCCGGGGTCATTACACCCACGTCAAAAGCGAATTACCTGGCGAACCCTGCCGTGGTTCCAACCAACGCCAGTCAACTCACCATGACAGAGATCATGTTGCAGAAATACATCTCGCAATATGGATGGGGTGTACAACGCACCTGGGTGGATATGCGCAAATACCATTATACCGATATCGACCCCGCTACCGGTGGACAGGTATATGCCAATTTCACACCGCCGTCAGGCATTAATCTTATTTCGACCAATAACGGGAAACTGGTGTACCGCTGCCGTCCCAGGTTCAATTCGGAATATCTCTACGATGTTGCCGAACTGACCAGGATCGGGGCTGAAAACCTTGACTATGTAACGTATGAATGCTGGTTCTCCCAAAAATAATTTACCGCTAAAAACAAGAACGATGAAAAAAATTAGTTTAGTCACCGGTATACTTCTTGTCGCAGCCCTTGCGGGATTTTACTCCTGCAGCAGGGACTATACAATGGTATCGCCGGTCTCGTCGCCCAACGGAACGGCTCTGATACGCATTATCGATGCCTCCCCCAATTTCAGGAAAATCTATGGGCTGGCAGATTCCTTCAACGTGTTTGTAGGCGGTCAAAAAGCTACCTCCTATACCCCGGGAACCAGCGTGGTAATGACCTATAACTCGATCTACCCCACCGTTTCCTCGGCCTACGGATATGTTTCAGTGCCCGCAGGTACACAACAGATAAAGCTCTCCGTTGCAGGTGTGAACATCGCCGATTCCATTCCGATCCAGACGTTTACAAAAACACTTGTCGCCAACCAGTTGTATTCATTTATCATCACCGATTCGATCAATTCCACCACCAGGGATTCTTCGCAGATATTTGTGAAAGACAGCTTTCAGACAGCTACGATAGGTTATTTTAACCTTCGCTTTATTCATGCCGTCTGGAACGATACAACGGCGAAAAACGTGGATATCTGGTCGACCAGGAATAACCGCTATATCTTTACCAACGTTAAACCCGGTACGGTTACTTCTTTCGCGCAATACCCCTATAATGCCATTTACAATGACACCTTCTATGTAAGACGTTCGGGCAATCCCGCCGTTACGCTCGACACATTGAATGCAGTCGGCTTCAGCAATCAAAGGACCTATACGCTGTATTATAAGGGCGATGCCAATATAAACTCGAATACAAACGTGAAAAGAAGGCACCTGGCCACGTATATACACCAATAATTCTTTTTGATCCACCATAAAAAAAGAGCCCCGCCCTGAGCGGGGCTCTTTTTTGTGCCTGTAAGACATGGACACCCGGAGGACAGGCTATAACTTTTTAGGGGACAAAGAATGCTCCCGGACGGGATTGCTTCTTCTTTAATCCGTAAAAAAGCCGGTTGTTGGCCGTCTTTTCTTTGGCCAGTGGGACGAAGGAAATACGGACGAAATACGGAGGAAACCCGGACAATATGCGGCTAAGAGTAAAATCAGGCTGCTTTCAATCCCCTCGCCGGCCGCCCGGAAAGGAGGTGGACAACAAACCAAAACTTCGGTCAGGCATGCCTAAGGACCCGGCTTCCACGATATTGCAGTACACATTCCGGTTATATTTCCACCAAAATGCCCTATATTTAGGCGGCATTAACAAAAATCCCCTCCACCTTTACCGGGCGTATTATCCTAAGGATAACGCGTATTACACTTTATTTTTTTATATCTTTTACGGTTTTTGGCTATTTTGTCAAATAATACAATACCATCCAGCAATGCTTAAACGGGAACGGCAGGCGTATATACTTCACCAGGTAAACCTTCACAACAAAGTGTTGTCGTCCAGCCTGAGCGAAGAAATGAACGTGTCGGAAGACACTATCCGCAGGGACCTGCAGGATTTGGCCGAAGAAGGAAAGATCATCAAGGTACACGGGGGAGCCCTTTCCAATTCATTTAACTATGTGAATTATCCTTCCACCAAGGTGTATTCGCACGAACAGAAAAGAAGCATCGCCCATAAGGTGGTGAATCTTATCAAGGATGGTATGTTCATACTCACTACCGGCGGCACCACCATTATCGAGCTGGCACGCGTACTACCCCCGCAGCTAAAAGCAACGTTTATTTCAGGCAGCATACCTGCCGTACTGGAATACCTGCATCACCCGGGCATCGACGTGATACTCATTGGCGACCGGGTATCCAAAAACTCCAAGATAACCGTAGGCGGCGATGCCATCGCCCGGATAAAACAACTGCGGGCGGATCTCTGCCTGCTGGGCGTTAATTCGATCAACATGCAAAACGGCATTACCGACAATGACTGGGACATCGTACAGATAAAAAAAGCGATGATAGAATCGGCGGAGAAAACGGTGTGCATGACCATCTCGGAAAAAATCAATTCCGTTCAGCCCATACAGGTTTGTCCCATTACAGGGATCAACACACTGGTGACCGAACTACCACCCGACGACCCGCTGCTGGACCCTTTCCGCGAAGCGGGGATAGAAATTTTATGATAAATGCCCGAAAAACAGGTAACTCAGGAAGATGGCGGTAATGGCTCCCACCAGGTCAGCAAGCAGCATGGCTCCTATGGCATAGCGGGTATTTTTTATTGAAACGGAGCCAAAGTACACCGCTACGACATAAAACGTGGTATCGGACGCGCCCTGGAAAATACCGGAGAGATGACTGGCAAAAGAATCCGGGCCGTTGGCGGTCATCGTGCTTACCATCATGCCCCGCGCGGCGCCCCCGCTTAACGGTCTTATAAAAGCCGTAGGAAGGCCGTCCACAAAACGGGTATCGGCGCCGATGGAAGCAAAGAAGTGCTTAATCCCATCAATAACCATGTCAAAAGTACCGCTGGTACGCAGCATGCTCACCGCTACCAGTATGCCAACGAGGTAAGGTATAATGCGGATGGCCGTATCGAACCCATTCTTTGCACCGTCGATAAAAGCATCGAAAACATCGATTTTTTTGTAGACGCCCCCCAGCACAATAAGCAAAAAGACCAGCAGGATCAATCCATTGCTCAATACGCCCGAAAAGGATTGCAAACCGGCCGCATCCAACATGGCGACATACCATACCAGCAGGCCTATAACGGCCGAAACAGCCAATACCCATACAACGATAACAGGCTGCAATACATTGATCCTTTGCCGGGCGGCGACGATCAACATAGCGGTAAGCGTGCCGACAAAGGTTACAATCATACAGGGAATAAATATGTCCGTGGGATTGCTGGCATGTTGCGCCGCGCGTATGGCAATAACACTTATCGGTATAATATTGAGCCCTGCCGCATGCAGGCACAGAAACATGATCTGTGCATCGGAAGCCCTTTCTTTATCCGGGTTGATCTCCTGAAGGCTTTGCATGGCTTTCAGGCCAAATGGTGTGGCGGCATTGTCAAGGCCGAGCAGGTTGGCCGAGAAATTCATGATCAT
>DASYCT010000457.1:0-23335 GCA_036500065.1 Chitinophagaceae bacterium
ACCGGACGTTCTGCGGATGAACGTGTTCAATACTTTTAAGGTGTATTGTTAGTTTTCCAGAGCGGATAAAATCGCTGGAATATACGGGTTCGGCATTAATCACCTGCCATTCTTTGCCAGCTATCTGTAATGTTGTAGGCTTATCAAAAGCATCCGGCAATTGCTCCGGTTTCATTTTACTAAGGCCTATGGTTTTGCCGGAAACTTCATCTATAAAATTGACTTCAATCGTTTTTTTGAAAAAAGAAAGCATGATTTAAAAAATTATCCGTTGCCAAAATCAAATTCAAAATCAAACAACTTTTTTGGCTGAACACCCAGGGCAATAGCTATAGCCGCTATTGTTGAGATTGTAGGATTCGTCTCACCAACCTCGATACGGTAGATTTGTTTGGGCTCAATACCTGTTTCCGCTGCCAGCGCTTCCCGGGATAATTTCTTCGCTGTTCGCAGTTTCTTTAGGTTATTACCAAAAGCCTTAATATATTCTTCGTTGCGGATATTCACGTTAGTGAAGATGCAACTACTTTAAAAAAAATACCACGTCATATATGACGTGTTTCATTTATTTCCCTATATTTGTTTCATAAATCAGTAGGAGAAAGAAATTCTATCGATTAGATAAATACTTTTGCGGTTCTTCAAGAGATTTGAAGGTATTCGCTTATGGTCTTGTTATGGAAAATTAGCACTTTTCAACCGAACGCAAGGCTCGTAAGATGAATGCCCATACTATAGGCGTATGGGCTCTTACCTGCGTTCAAGGGCGTGCTAACCCTTCCATAGCGGTAAGTTGAGTTCGCGCCTTTTTTATGTTATTTACAAGATGTACGTCCCTTTCGCGCTTCCCTCAGCTTATTCCTGCTATTAACTTTTTGAGGCCTGCGTTTCTATGCCTCTGTTTGAATGCTACTTCTTAAGCACCCGGTTACTATTCTTAGTAACCGGCCTTTAATCCGTACCCTTTTTAAAATCATTTCTAATCTTAAACCCGTTTTTATGCAAAACCCGCTGAAACACTTATGTCCTGCCCAGGAGCAGGCGTTGACGAATGCCATTAAAGAAATAAGCACCACCACCGGTGCAGAACGTATTTACTGCTTCGGGCATCGGAGTAACCAAATGTACAGATGGAGCCCGTACCATGCCGGGGAAACTGCTGATAACAGCAATACCTTTCACTTTTATGATCTGTTGTTGGTTATGCCCGATGGCGATATAGGCTATAAACAACGATTAGCCCGGCTGGACAACCTGCCGCAAATTAATCATACCGTGTTCAATTATCACTCTGTCAGCAGCTTTGAGCTGAACAGGCGCTTGCAGGAAAATGATTCGTTTACCATCAAATTGTACCAGGAAGCGGTATTACTTCAGAGCCCCCAACACACCCCCCAACCCCCTAAAGGGGGAGTCGAGAAGAACGAGTTCGACCAACTGCCGGAACGAGCAAAAGGACTAAGCAAATCAGATAAGTTTAATTGGGAAAGAAACATCAACCTCGCCCATAGAAGTTATCGAAAGGCGGCGCGCCACGCCGACGATCAGCAGCCCGGCGCTGCACTCCTTGCCCTGCATGAATCAGCCCTGTATGCCTGCGGCGCGCTGATACGATTACACATCGGTCAATGGCCCGAATCGGCATCACTGACCTTCCTGCTCCACTACTGCGACAACTTCTGCCTTATCCGCACCCGCGTTTTTCCCGCTAACACGCTGGAAGAAACTACGCTGCTACAAACGCTTGACGGGGCCGTTACCGCGGAAGCCGGAGAACTGCACGACACACCGCAGCACATAGTGGACATACTCCTGAAGCGAACCGATAAAATGCTGCAACTGGCGGAATCGCTGTACCACCTGAAAGGAGGCAAAAAAGAATAGATATACTTAAAACCCGATCAACATGGCACAAACTAAACCTTCTCCCCAACGCCCAAAGAAAACGGAAGAACCTAACCTGTTGGCCCGTTTTGGCTATGACAACCCCTACGATTTTATCGGAAATTTCCTCAGCAATTTTGAGCTGGAAGAAATGGACGATTTACTTTATAAATTCCTTCGATGCTGGCTGACCTCCAACGACATTGAACATCTCAACAGCAGGGGGCGCGATGCTGTCGTTTTTTTCTACGAAGAATTGCGCGTTTTGGTACGGGCCAGCTACATGATACAGAAAGAACGGACTAAGAAGGAAGCAACCGTTCACCATGTTATGCCTTGATCGGGAATAGCAACGGGCACAGCTCAATTTTCTACATCACGATCGTCCCCAAATACACACTATCCGACTGCCCGCTCCTGTCTGCCGCTACAAATGCGCAGTATACATGGTAGGTCTTGCCCGAAGTGGGATCTGTATGGAGTGTATCCGCTCCCGCGCGCCGCATCTCACCAAGCGTATTGTAATACGCTTTACCATGCTCCACATCGTAAGCCAGCATCATCACCTGGTCTTTACTGTTCTGCACTTGCCCGGCAACGGTATCCCAGGTAAATGACAACTGTCCCGCAGCCGTTTTTGACACAACTATATTACCGGGTAATGGCAGAACGCCGGAACTGACTTTTACCAATGCCGGGTTAATGGCGATAGAGGGCGCAACGCCTTCAAAAGCATGCAGCAGCAGGTACGACTTGGCGGCATTGAAACCCTCTACCAGTTTCGCATAGCCTTTAAATCCCTCCCTTAGAAAAGCCTTCAGCGGCTTTAGCCAGTAATGCGCCATAGCAAATTTGCTTTGGTTGCGGGCCTCGCCCTCTGGCGCCTTGCCTGTCTGCTTTTTATACGGGCCTTTTACATACGGCACGCCTTTCCACGACGAGCCGATAACAGTACCGATTCTGCCCTGGACGGGGCCGTTAATACCAATAGTTAATCTTCCCATAGTAAGAGGTTTTAGGATATTAAGTTAGTATCATTTCCAGACAAATGCAAGCTAAAGCATGGTTAAAGAAAGTTTAAATACAGACTAACCCCAGCTAACCGGTGCGTTTTGTGTGCGATTGGTGTGCGATTAGTGTGCGATTGGTGTGCGATTGTCTACGACATATATGGAAAAAAGAATACACCTAACCGGCAGATAACGACCACTGTTTTATCATGCGCCTGAAAACGAAGGGAATGGATAGCTCGCCGTGCGATGCCAGGCAACGATCCGGTTAAAAAAGTAAAAACCCTTTCCCGGGAAAAATCCCACGCTTTCCGGGAAAAAACCCGCGCTAAATATTAGCAGTAAACGAAAATTAAATTTAAATTAGGTCGCCCGATCTTCTCCTGGTTAATCATTAATACCCAACCTATGTCCCACACATCAATAACCGAAATCAGGCCGTACACCCCTGCCGAACTGGCAAGGCTGTACGGCGTATCCAAAGCTACTTTCAACAAATGGCTGAAACCACACCGGGACGCCATCGGCCAGCATATCGGCCATTTTTACACCACCCTACAGGTAAAAATCATGTTTGAAAAACTGGGCCCTCCCTTTGAGCATATAGCAGATGAATAATATCATGCACGACCGAACGCAATCGGTAAAAATCAGGAACAACCGTAAAAGATTGTTCCTGTTTGTTTTCAATTGCGCTCAATCGACCGCGCCCGCCCTTCCGAGCATAGTATGTTTGTAATGCAATGACGGATCATCCACACCGGTTAAGGATGCCAGTTATTGTACAAACAATTATTATTCATCTTTTAAAACCATTTTTATGGCAACATTTTTCAAAGGCCCCCTCGGTGGCTTTTCGGGAAGTATCGGCCCGTTGGTAGGCAGTAGCTGGAAGGAGCTGGAAGTAATGAAAAGCCAGCCCGGCCCGCGGAAGGGAACACCCACCCAGGCACAGCTGGACCAGCAGGCAAAATTTGCACTGGCAGGCGGGTTTATTACCAATGTCAAAAAACTGCTGTCGCTCACTATGTCCGACAGCAGCAATATGACCAGCTTCAACATCGTCCTGCAGCAAATATTGCAGGATGCCATCACGGGTACCACGAATGCATGGACAATCGACTACAGCAAAGTGCAACTGAGCAGCGGCGATTTACTCAACGCTTTCAGCTACACCGTCGCTTCGGCAGTGGCAGGAAAAATTGCCTGGACATGGCAGGTAGATGCAGGCTTGCAGGAAGACCCCACCGACAAGGCGATACTGGTGGCCTACAGTCCTGACCTGGGTCGCGCGGCCTATACTACGCTAGGCGCAGCGCGTAGTGCAGGCGCCGACTCGCTCACCATCGCGGCATTCAGCGGTAAGCCCGTGCAAACATGGTTGTCGTTTATTTCGGCCGACGGCAAGGAAATAGCCGACAGTGTTTTCACCGGCCTGGTGACGGTAATGTAGTCTTTCATTTTTTAAACCGCTTTTATTATGGAACTGGTATTATACAGGACGTATTACGCCCACGGTACAAACGGGCAACTGGTCCTCAACGGATCGCTGGTCAGCTACAGCATTGAGCTGCCATGGAACAACAACAAGCCACAGGATTCATGTATACCGGAAGGCCGGTACGAACTGCGTAAACGGTACAGCCCTAAGTTTGGCGCGCACCTGGAAGTGATGGAGGTGCCGGGTCGCGAACTGGTGCTTATCCATCCTGCCAACAACGCCCTGCGGGAGCTGAAGGGCTGTATCGCACCGGTTTCCGTTTTAACGGGCGAAGGGGAAGGCGAGCGATCAAAGGCAGCCCTGTCAATCGTGACAGAACATGCCTTTGCCGCCTTCTCCAATTTTGAACCTGTTTTTTTAACCATTCAATCGAAACAATCATGACAACGCTCGAAAGAATAGTGCAACCCACGCCCTCGTTTTTTAAAACGATCCGCAACATCGGGTTGACGCTGGCGGCCGTTAGCGCGGCATTGCTGGCTGCGCCGGTGGCACTACCGGCCATCGTGACCGCTATTGCAGGTTATGTGGCCGTAGGTGCAGGGATGATGACCGCCGTGAGCCAAACGGCCGTGAAGAATGACAAAGACTAAGCGATGAGCTTTCCATCTTTGTCGGGAGGCCTCGGCGCAGGCACCGCCGGGGGCACTCTTACCATCGTGCTGGCCAACATTCACGCCACCGATTTGCTAAAAACAATCCTGCTCGCCGCCGTAGGGGCAGTGGTTAGTTTCAGCGTTTCGTTGTTGCTGCGGATGCTGGTGCGGTACCGGCGAAAATAGTGTCTTGTGTGTGACCCCTTCTGTGAGAGCAGGAGGGGTTTTATATATTATGGACGTTAGTTTATTGGTTGGTAAACAAAATTCTTAAATTTAACGGTTCCATCTCCTATAGCGCATAATCCAAGGCGTAAGCTCAGGAAGCCACTTAGAACATTATGATTATAACCGGAGACCTCGACAGAGTTTTCTATTTTATCCCATTTTTGCCCGTCGGTGCTATAATACATATCAACCGTGTTTTTAATATTCTTAACCCGTAAAAATACATGGTTCTTTATGACGTCTTTTTCGGTAGGAAATTGCCAGCCCCGGAGATTGGCCAGGATATTTTTCTTATCCGCTAATATTCCCGAATAATACCTGTTGTCATAAAACAACACTAATCCCCCGGTAGCATTGCCTTCGATAAATAATTCCACCTGCGCAATGTAGGAGTGGTTTGCAGGAATACAAAGTAAAGGCGCACAATTAGCTACCGAAGTACCTTTACCTTTTATCAGTAAGCTGTTGCCAGGCAGGTGGAACCTTGCGGTGTCGTATTCACCAAAAAATTGCCACTGTGGTTTTAAGTCATGACCGGCAAAGTCGTCGTTCAATGAAAAGGTAGTTGCAGAAATGCTCTTATACGGTTTTAATATCGGCGCATCGGTTTTAATCCCACCGGGTATTTTAAACCAGCCGTCCTTTGTCCATTCAACCGGCTCCAGCAGGGTTTGTCGCCCCATATTGTAATAGCCATTTTCATAGCCGTGAAATATCATCCACCATTTGCCATTGGGTCCCTCAAACGGCGTACCATGTCCTTTAGACCACCACTTTTCTGAATTGTCTTTTGTACGGATGACAGGATTATAAGGAGAATTTTCCCATGGCCCGAACGGCGACTTCGAGCGTGCAGAAATTACCATATGGCTTGTTGCAGGACCGGCTGTCCCGCCTTCGGCTACAGTCAGGTAGTAATAATCGCCGCGTTTAACTATTTTAGGTCCTTCCATGCAAAAACATTCGATTGACCAGTCACGCGGTATTTTCCATCCGCTGTAAGCGGGTTTGACATCACCGGTTACCGAAAGTCCATCATCTGCCAACGGAACGTAACCACCGTTGCTGAAATAGAGATAACGCTTGCCTGCTGCATCGGTAAAGTGTCCCGGATCAATAAAACCAATCTTCAGATCGACCGGATCACTCCAGGGGCCGTTGATGGAATCGGCAGTAACTACATAATTGGTATTACCGGCTGGAAAATAAATGTAGAATTTGTTCTTGTACTTTACCAGGCTGGGAGCCCATACTGATCCAATATATTTATGCAGGGCATGTGTAACCGGCATCCAGTTGACCAGGTCTTTTGAATGCCAAATTAACAGCCCCGGATAATATTCGAAGGACGAATGCACGATGTAATAATCATCCCCGTCACGCATGATACTGGGATCGGGATAATCACCGGCAAAAACGGGGTTTACATAATAAGCGCCGCCTTTTGAATTGCTTTGCGTTTGAGTTTGCGCCCTGGCTGAACATGCAAGCGAAATCAGCACAGCCGTGACAGCGATATTTTTTATGTTATTCATGACCATAGCTCTGCTCTCTTTTCAGTTTGCCGGGTTTATTCTGATTAAAAAAACATCATTCTGACGGATATCCAGCTGTTTCTCAAAATTACCAGATGTATTAACAGTTACTGTTCCCTGCTCAATAGGATCATCCGCATCTTGTTGCTTGAGCATTTTCACCTGCGCCAGGGTAAGCTGCGAAGGTGATCCCATTTCAAAATACGCCGAGTAAGGATCATTTGCCTGGTAGCCGGTCTTATAAATGCGTACATTATATTTGCCGGGCTTTAGCCCATGGAGTTTAAATTCAACCGGCGGTAAAGCTTTGGAAGGCAGGAGTCTTTTATAAAATACCTGGTTATTTACGCTGTCTCCCGGATGGTCTATTGTAAAATTCCAAACCAGGGCCTGTACCCCGCCATTTCCGTCTTTGCACACCATGGCGCTTGAATCTGCGCATTGCAATTCCGTGTTGCCAAGTTCGTTTAAATATTTATAAGCATAATAAGCCGGTTTTTTAATGTCCTGGTAATTCATTAAACCAAAGCCGCCATGAAACGGCGTAGCCCTTGGGGCCGGCTTCTTCAAAAATATCGGTAAACGTCCAGTAAGACATGGAGTTGACATCCGGCGCGGCCCGTTTGACGGTGTTTAAAATATAGGCCGCTTCATGGTAACTGTCGTGAATGGGGTCACTTGGCGTATAAGAAGCACTCCACTCTGTGTAATGCAATTCCAGGCCAGGCATAACAGATTGCATTATTTGTTTTTTTGACTGGCGCATGTGATCTGCAACAGCGTACCTGTTTTGGCTGAGCACCGTTCCGGTAGTACCGGTTGCATCTAAGAATCCCTGTTTTACACCGTAATCGTGCGTACTGATAAAATCGATAGGCGCCTTTTGCTGCGCGCAGAAATCAATCATTTCCGGTATCCACGCACTTCCTGCCGTAGCCGGGCCACCCACCCTATAACTGGCCGACACATTTTTGATCGCTGTAGCCGTTTCTTTATAAAGCCTGAAATAATCTTGTTGTGTACCCGTAAAGAAACCGCCTTTCAGGTTAGGCTCGTTCCAAACCTCGAAATACCAGCTGGCGACTTCTTTTTCTCCGTAACGCGCTGTCCAGTGTTCAACTAATGCTTTGACGAGGTCGTTCCATTTCTGATAATCCTTCGGTGGAGTAACGTTTCCCCGCCACCAAAAAATGGTTTGATTGCCGCTTGCCAGGGCGCCCGGCATAAATCCTACTTCAACGAAGGGCTTCATTTGAATGGACTGCAAATAGTCAAATAATTCGTCGATATACTGAAAGTTATAGACCGGTTTCCCGTTTTTATCTTCAAAATAAACACCCATATCGTCTGATAATAAGCCATGAAAGCGGATATACTTAAATCCGCACTCGTTATGTGCGACCTTAAGTTGCCGCTGCCAATCTGCCCGCAGACCTTCGTTTGCACGACCGGCGCCCACGCATAAAGTGATGCTTTTTGGTAGTGGCCCTTTTACCTGGTTAATATTAGCATCAATGAATCTTTCATTGGTATTGTTCTGGGCCGTTGCGGTTATGCAAACGATGACGAATAATAGTGCTAATTGATACTTTGCTTTCATTATTGACTGTTATCAGCGAATGGAAGAATTGTGATTGTTATTAACGAAATTATTAACTCATTAATTTGCTAATATAGAGAGAAAAGCAACACCTGCCATTGCAAAACACAAACCCAATCACCTTTTACAAACCGGAAGATGGCCGCCTGGTGAGAAAAAGAACAACACTCAATGCCAGCCGTATTGCCAACGACCCGCGCCGGCGCAGGTACGTCGCATGGTATTGCACGAAAGGACCTTGAAGGAATACGTATAAAAGCTGATATTCTCCCGTAAGGAATGGAAAAATTGCATTAATTTCAATACACTTCAAAAGTGCCTGTAACATGAAAAAAGAAAAGAAACCCCGTCCCTTCAACCGGAGAGATTTTATAAAAGCAAGCGCGCTCGCTACCGGCTTTTTTATTGTGCCGCGGTTTGTGCTGGGCAGGGGCTTTACGCCTCCGAGTGATAAGATAAACCTGGGCTTTATCGGTTGCGGCAAACAAAGCCTTACCCTGCGCCCGGCTTTTCTCAAAGAAGAACAGGCGCAGTTCGTGGCCGGTTGCGATGTGTTTCAGCAAAAGCTGGATCGTTTTGTCCGGGAAGTCAACGCTTTTTATGCACAGAAAGCCGGTCAGCCTTCTTATAAAGGCTGCGATGCCTATCATGATTTCCGTGAGCTGCTAAGCAGGAAGGATATTGACGCGGTGATCATCGCTACCCCCGACCACTGGCACAGTGTGGCCGCCGTCAAGTCGCTGGAAGCGGGGAAAGACGTGTATTGCGAAAAACCCCTCGCGCTGACCATCGTGGAGGGAAGGGCCATGGTGACCGCCACGCGTAAACACGACAGGGTATTCCAGACCGGTAGTATGCAACGCTCGTGGAAGGAGTTCCGGCAGGCGGTGGAACTGGTGCGCAACGGGTATATCGGCGCCATTAAATCCGTTAAAGTAAATGTAGGCGGCCCGCCCAAAGACTGGGACCTGAAGGGAGAGCCCCTGCCCGAAGGAATGGACTGGAACTTTTGGCTCGGACCCAATAAAACAAAACGTCCCTATAACAATATATTGGCGCCCACCCTTGCCGGCGAACCGGCAATATGGCCCAAATGGCGCGATTACAAAGAATTTGGCGGAGGCATGATGACCGACTGGGGCGCCCACATGTTTGATATCGCCCAATGGGGACTGGACATGGACAACAGCGGCCCCGTGAAAATTACGCCGCCGGCCGATGGCGGCAAAGCCGGCCTGGTATATGAATATGCCAATGGCATCCAACTGCTGCATGCGCCACAGCCAGGCACGCAATTCTGCCAGTTTATCGGCGAGAAAGGCGATGTATGGGTGGCAAGGGGACAATTAAAAACAAACCCCGAAACACTAAAGGATAAGATCATCGGCGACAATGAAAAACATGTTTATTTCAGCGACAACCATTACGGCGATTTCCTAAAAGCCATTCGTACGCGCCAAAAGCCCATCTGTGATGTGGAAACCGGCCATCGTACGGCGACGGTCTGCAACCTCGGCAATATCGCTTACAGCCTGGGCCGCCCGCTCCAATGGGACCCCATTGGTGAAAAGTTCCTGCACGACCGCAAAGCGGACAAACACCTGGAACGGCCGATGCGAAAAGAATGGAGCATATAACCCGTCTCGTCCCATCGGGACGTCTCGTAGGTAGAAACCCGAATAACCCGTCTCGTCCCATCGGGACGTCTCGTAGGTAGAAACCCGAATAACCCGTCTCGTCCCATCGGGACGTCTCGTAGGTAGAAAACCGAATAACCCGTCTCGTCCCATCGGGACGTCTCGTAGGTAGAAAACCGAGTAACCCGTCTCTCGTCCCATCGGGACGTCTCGTAGGTAGAAACCCGAATAACCCCTCTCGTCCCATCGGGACGTCTTGTGGGTAGCCCGGTTCCGGATTGTTGTATAAACACGTTAAATTCGCGGTATGCAGACATTGAACGATGTGCATCAGCAGTTTGCCGAATATTTTGACGTGCCGGAATTGAAGCCTTATGTATATCTCTTATCAAAAAAACTCAGCGAAGGGCATATCTGCCTCCACCTGGATAAAATCCGGGAGCAGCCCGACAGTTTGCCCGCCTTTTGCAATAACATGGCCGAGGGAAGCGCAGCGCTGAAAGGACTGCCGCTGCTGGCAACGGGCGGCGACGAGCAACAACCCTTTGTTTTGGATGGCAACCGCCTCTATCTCCAACGCTATTTCAGGTATGAAACCAGGTTCTTGCAACGCCTCTATCAATTCCTGGAAACGGAGACAGCGCTGGTTGAAGAACGTACCGCGTTGCTCCAAAAGCTCAAAGAACTGGTTGCTCAATTGTTTGATAGCCCGGGCGCGCAACCGCGACCCGACTGGCAACTCGCAGCCGTCATAACGGGCGTGCTGAATAATTTTACCATCATCACCGGTGGCCCGGGCACGGGCAAGACAACCACGGTCGCCAAAATACTGGCGATTCTTTACGCCGCCAATCCAACCGTAAAAGTGGCATTGGCCGCCCCGACGGGCAAGGCGGCGGCACGCATGGCCGAAAGCCTGCGGACTACAACGATTCCCGTCGATGCCGCCATCATCGATCAATTCCAGGCGTTGAGTCCTTCTACCATTCATCGCCTGCTGAAACCCAAAACGGGCACTCCTTATTTCAGGCATGACCGCGAAAACCCGCTCAGCTATGATGTGGTGATCGTGGATGAATGTTCTATGATTGACGTGGCGTTGTTTGCCAAGCTGTTCGATGCCATCGGTCCCGCTACCCGGCTCATATTGCTCGGCGATAAAGATCAACTGGCGTCGGTAGAAGCGGGCAGCCTGTTTGGCGATTTATGCCAGGCGCAGGAAGAACTCAACTTCTTTTCGGCAGAGCGGCTTGCGTTTATCAACAGCTTTATAAAAGAGGCGGGACGCCAGATACCGCCCGCGCAGGCAAAGGAAGCCGATCGCCATCCCTTGTTTCAACACCTCGTGGAACTGCGCCACAGCCATCGTTTTACGGGCGATAAAGGAATCGGCAAATTCAGCAGGGCAGTGATAGGCAATGACACCGTCGTTTTGCAGGAGTTCCTGCAACCGGGAGCAGACGAACAGGTAGTGATGGATATGGTTTATTCGGAAACATTGTTTGAACAGTTTATAACCGGCTACGAGGCTTTTGTTGCAGAGAAAAACATTCGACGGGCGCTGAAGAAGATGAATGCCCTGCGCGTACTATGCGCCGTCCGGGAAGGCGAACAGGGCCTGTATGCCACGAACCGAAAGATTGAGAAATACCTGCACGATAAAAAAATCATACGGGTAAATGCGGGGTTTTATGAAAACCGGCCGGTCATCCTTACCCGCAATTATTATGAGCATGGATTGTTTAACGGCGATACCGGTATTATCCGTCCCGACAAGAACGGGCAGCTGATGGCCTGGTTTGAAGACAGCACCGGCGAACTCAAATCGGTTTTGCCCGGCTATCTTACACAGGTTGAAACGGTATTCGCCATGACCATCCACAAAAGCCAGGGCTCCGAATTTGATGAAGTGCTGGTTGTGCTGCCCCGGCAGGTAGAAACGGCCCTGCTTACCCGGGAATTATTGTACACGGCCGTTACCCGGGCAAGGAATCGCGTATATGTCCAGGCTACGGCGATCGTGGTGCTGACAGCGGCACAGCGTTTTGTGGAGCGGGCTTCCGGTATTACTGATCGCCTGCCCGCCAACAGGTAGGGCGTATTGAACGAAACAAATTATATTTTCACCCGAATGGCATTGTACTTAAAGGTTTCAAACTCACTGGAAAGCCTGGCCGCCGGTTTATCGGGCGAGCTAAGGCAATCGCCCAACAGCGTTTTTGATCCTCATTATATCGTTACGCAAACGGAGGGCATGAACAACTGGTTGAAGCTGCAAATAGCCGGCCACCTGGGCATTGCCGCCAACTACCGTTTCCTGAAGCCCAATGAATTGATCCACCAGGTCTATTATACACTCGGCGGCCCGCTTGGTGAAATGCTTTCGGTGCAGAACCTCGGCTGGCTTTTGTTTAAGTTGTTGGGAGAAAAGGAATTTACAGAACGGTTTCCATCGGTGGCCAACTATTTCCGGCACAGCGGGCCGGACAAAGACACGCGCCGGATGGCCCTCGCAGAGAAAGTGGCCGATCTCTTTGATCAATACCAGGTATACCGCCCGGAAATGATCCGCCAGTGGAACACGGCCGACGAGGCCACACTGGATTATAACCAATGGCAGCAGTATCTATGGGTGAAAGCTAAAAAGGAAACCAACCATTCACTGCCCGATAAGACGGTTATCGGTTCTTATATCCTCGATGCACTGAAAGAAGAGAGCAAAAAGGAAATCCTCCTCGCGCGCATGCCGGCCATTCACCTGTTTGGTTTGTCGATCACGACAGCCTACCATGTACAGATACTTTTTGAACTTTCTTCCTTCCTCGATATTTATTTTCATATTATCAATCCCGCGCCTTCGGTGTTCTGGTTTGACGACCGCAGCGAAAAGCAACTGGCGGCCTGGCAGAAGCGGGGATTTAAAGACCTCGAAGGCAATAAGGCCGGTAATACCCTGCTCACGGGTTGGGGCCGCGTGATACAGGACTCTTTCGGGTTGTTCTTCGAACACGATGAATTTCTGAATGCCTACGAAGATGTTGGCGTCATAGCTCCGAAGCCAGACAACTTGCTGCATAAGATACAGGACGATATTTTTAATGCCGCCACTACCGATCGCCACCAGTTTGGCAAAAAAGATATTACCGATGGGTCTATCCATATCAACGCCTGCTATACCGTGGCCCGCGAAGTGGAAGTACTGTACAATTATCTTGTTCACCTCGTGGACAAACGCAGGGAAGCATTGTCGCCCCGGGACATTGTGGTGATGGTCAGCGATATTGATGCCTACGCTCCGTATATAAAAGCCGTATTCACGCATGCCCCGTATAAGTTCCGGTATACCATTGCCGACGAAAGCTACGGCGGCAGTGATAATTTGTTCAATGCCCTGCATTCGATACTGGCGCTGAATGAAGAAAACTTTACGGCCGAAGCCGTGCTCCAGTTGCTCGACTCCTCGGGCATCTCCCGCCGGTTCGGCATTACCGATGCCGATCGCATCCGGGAAGTGGTCAATGCGGCCAATATTCGTTTTGGAATGCAGGGGCAGAAGGACGACGATACCCGCTATGTAAGCTGGGAATATGGCATAAAGCGGATCATGTATGGCATCTGCATGAGTGGTGAGCCGGAGTATGGCAGCGGCGCCGATAGTTTTTACCCGCTGGATATGGTCGAGGGCGGCGATGCGGAGGAAGTCATACGCTTTGTGCATTTCGTGGAGGTGCTGATGGATTCCCTGCAACAACGAAAGGCGGCGCGAACGATTGCCAATTGGGTGGTCTACGTGGAGCGGGTGTTGCACAACCTCGTGTTTGAACCCGAAGAAGATACCAGCGAGGACTATACGATCCTGATGCAGCATTTGTCGGGCTACAACGTGGTGGATGAATACATGCAGGAGGAAGTTCCTTTCGAAGTGTTCAGCCGCAGTTTTCTCCAAACCCTGGCCAGCACCAAACGCTCGGGCCTGTTTGTAAACGGGGGCATCACGTTTTGTTCGCTTATCCCCATGCGCAGTATTCCTTTTAAAGTAGTGGCCCTGCTGGGGCTCAACTACGATAAATTTCCCCGGCGTGAGCAGGCGGCCAGTTTTAACCTGATCGAACAGAAGCGCCAGCGGGGCGACCGGAACATAAAGGAAAACGATAAACACCTTTTCCTGGAAACCATTCTTTCGGCCCGCCAGTATTTATACATCAGCTACCTCGGGCAGAATGCAAAGGATAATACGGCGCTCCCGCCATCGGCGCTGGTGGATGAACTGCTGGATTATATAGAAGCGGGCGCGGAAGCCCTGGGAGATGTGCGTGAACTGCTGGTGACAAAACAGCCGCTACGGGGCTTCAGCAATAAATACCTCGCAGGCGATGAACGTTTTTATAGTTATCTCGACACCGCATCGGTGAAGCCAAAACCCGTCATACAGGAAGATAAAGCAGCAGACCCGGTGAGTTTTGAAGAAATCACCGTGGAGGAACTGGTGCGTTTCTTCAAAAACCCGGTGAAAGCGTATTACAATAAGGTATTGGGTATCTACTATGATGATGAAACGGTATTGTTGAGCGACACGGAGCTGTTCAGCCTGGACAGCCTGCAGGCATGGGCGCTTAAAAATGAATTATTGCTGGCGGGAGAGAAGGGAGCAGGGACGCTGCAAAACCGCAAGGTAAAAACCGGGCAGCTGCCCCTGAAAAATATGGCCACGATAAACATGCAGGAGGTAGAAGATAAGGTAGCGCCGGTGCGTGCCCTGTATGCCGCCTGTACCGGCAATGTGGAACCGCAGCCTGTTACCATTGAACTCTCCATCGGGCGTAGTTTGCTGAAAGGCCAGCTTACCAATGTCTTCAACGGCCAGTTGGTGCAGGTAAGCTGGTCAAAGAAAGAAACCAAACACCTGATAGAAGCCTATATCCGCTACCTCGCCGGGGCCGCCGCCGGTGTGCTTTCGGGACTTTGTTTTATCTCCGGTGCCCAGAAGGGAGAGCTGTTCCGGGCCTTGCCCCTGTCGCGCGCGGAAGCTAAAAAAAGACTGAAAATCCTTGTGGAGATTTATAAAGAAGGCTTTGAAGCAATAGCGCCTTTTTACCCTTCGTTTGAAATACACCCCGGAAAGATCGATGAACTCGACAGGGAAGGATTTACAAAACTGGTGGATAGTGCGTTGAACAATGCTTATTTCACCGAGACGGACCTTTATATAATGACAGAATATAGTAACGGTTTTTTCGGGGGAGCCGATAAACTGGAAAAATACAAATCGATCTGTGTGCAGGTAGTAGCGCCCCTGGCGGAATTATTCCCGGGCTACTATGCGTAAAAACAGCAGCCAATAATGAAGGATAAAAATAATTATATTGATTTTGATGCGGCCATGGTGCCCCTGCAAGGCAGCAATCTTATCGAGGCCAGTGCGGGTACCGGCAAGACTTATTCCATCGCCATTCTTGTTTTGCGGCTGGTACTGGAACAGGGGCTTTCGGTAAAGGAAATCCTGATGGTTACTTTTACCCGGGCCGCGGTGGCGGAATTGCAGGAGCGTATCCGTCTTTTTATCCGCAGCGCCCATAAATGCAGCCAGGGCAGGAGCATACCGGATGATAATATCAAAAGCCTTGTGCAACAGGCTATCAAAAAAACCGGCGAAGCGCAGGTGCAACAGCAATTGAAGGAGGCCGTGTTATTTCTTGACGAAGTGTCCGTGCTTACCATCCATAGTTTTTGCCAGCAAACACTCACCGAATTTGCTTTTGAGACCAACCAGCTTTTCGGGGCGGAGATGATGCCGGATATGTCGGATGTCATTACCCATGAGTTGAACAAATTCTGGCGCAGGCGGGTGACCACGTTAAAGACGGGTTTACTGGAAAAGATATGGTATGAAGGGATGCGGGAGGATATTCAACAGGTGCTAAAGGAACATTTAAGCGGCAAGCTTTACCTGGGATTTGAGCAGGCAGACCAGTCTGTCCTGACCGATGCAAAGCAGGAAGAATGGCTACAGCGGCTGGAAGCGGTGGAGAAAAAAGAAACAGCGTTAAGCGAAGCATTGTATCAATATGTGTCCACGCATACTGCCCGTCTCAATGCGGCGTGTGAAGGAAATGCTTATGCAAGAAAGGGATTGCTGGCATTGCTTTCTTCACCACCTGACTTTGTGGAAGCGATTGGGAAGAAAAAGACGGTGGGCTATATGGTAAAACTTTTTCCTGATATACTGGAACAACTGGAAGTGCTGGAAGTGTCCCGGCTGGAAAGCAATGAAATACTACAGCAGGTCAGGATACAACTCAACAGTCTTGCGATCAGGGATGTGGAGGCGGGGGTGGAGACGTTCAAGGAACGCAATAACCTGCTTGGTTACGATGACCTGGTAGAAAATCTTCACCGGGCGCTGGTAAGGGCGGACAATCAAAAACTCGCGGAACTGTTGCAGGAAAAATACAAGGCCGTGTTCGTGGATGAGTTCCAGGATACCGACCGGCAGCAGTTTGAAGTTTTCGACAGGGCTTTTGGCAAAAACAGCATCCTCTTTTATATCGGCGACCCCAAGCAAAGCATCTATGCCTGGCGCAAGGCCGATATATTTACTTATTTCAAGGCGAGAAACGGGGTGCAGCAGGTATATGACATGAACCACAATTACCGTTCGTCGGCCCCGATGATCGAAGCGATGAATACCTTTTTTCTGCCCGCAGAGGGGTTCGATACGTTTTACTTCACCGGTGAAGAGGAAACGATTGAGTATATCCCGGTCAGCAGCCCCGAGCCGAATACAAAGGGAGCGTTCCTGCACGGTAAGAAGGAGGAAGCTCCTTTTTCCATCTTCAAATTCCCCAACAATGAGACGCGCGTGCCCGCGGTGGCGGCGCAAACAGCGTTGCTGCTGCGGGATGATACATACAGGATCGGAAAGGGCGAAGCGAGCCGTGCTATTGTTCCCGCCGACATCGGCATTCTCGTGCGCACGGGTCGCCAGGGCCGCGAAGTAAAAGCTGCGCTGGCCAAACTGGGCATACAGGCCGTGACGATCGATGATATAAAAGTGTTGCAATCGGACGAAGCGCTCTACCTGCTCTACCTGCTCGAAGCAGTGGCGGCGCCGGACCGTTCGTCTATCAACCGGGCGCTGCTGTCTCCTTTTACCGGGTTGGATACCAGCGCCATTCTTATGCTGGACGATGAAGAAGTGCTGGAACGTTTTTCCCGCTACAAGGACCGCTGGCAGGAAGATGGCATCTATACGGCACTGATGGATTTCATAGATGATTTCGGTGTTGGATACGTGTTGCTGCGGGAGCATCCCGAAAACGGGGAACGGATCATCACGAACCTTTTTCAACTCACCGAACTGGTTCACCAGGCGGAGAGCCGGAAAAAACTGTCGATGATCGAGTTGATTTCATGGCTGCGAAGGGGGATAGACGGCCTGCAAACGGAAGGCGACGAATATATGCAGCGGGTGGAAAGCGATGAAGACGCAGTAAAGATCATGACCATCCACAAAAGCAAGGGGCTGGAATATAAAATAGTGCTGGCGCCCTTTCTTGATTTCGCGGTAAACTCCCGGCATCCGTTCGTGAGTTTTCGCGACCCGGTAAGCGGCGATTATAAAGGTGTGGAGAAAGACCGGCTTACAAAAGAACAGGAACAATGGTGGCTGCAGCAGGCGGAGCAGGAGAATCGCCGCCTGCTGTATGTGGCGATCACCCGTTCGGTGTACAAATGCTATATTTTCAGGAATGAATCGGGAAAAAATAAGAACTCCACCCTGTCGGTGTTTTTGAATGCACTCGAACAGGCCGGTCCCTCCCCGGGGCTTATCTGTTTTGAAGAGAATGATCCCACTGAAAAGGCCGGAGGCTATCAAAAACCGGTAATGAAATTAAAGGCAACGTCCCCCGCGGCGGTCCACTTTGTATTGGAAGAAGAGAACTGGCGCAAGATGAGCTATACCATGCTGGCGGCGAAACCGGGGCAAAGCCCGAAGATGCGTTCGTTCCGGCAGGAAGCTACGTATGATAACTTTATCTTTCATACGCTGCGGCGCGGGGCCAAGACGGGCAATTTCCTGCATTTTATTTTTGAGAACCTTTCCTTTACGGATGAACGCAGGTGGGACAAGCGGCTGGAAGAGGGCATACGGAGGTTTGTGCCGGGACAGGAAGAGGCCTATATGCCCATGCTCCGGCAATTATTGAAAGAAGTATTGCAGGCGGATCTACGCATCGGGCTTCATTCTTTTTCACTGGCATCGGTGGCCTGGAACAGGCGCATTGCCGAATTTGAATTCGATTTCCCGGTGCCCTTGTTTGCTCCCGGCAGCATCGCCTCGTTCTCGGATGAGCAGGCAAGCATCTACGTCAGCAGTCCCTACGACCGGAAGGGCCAGGAGCTGGAAGGCATCATGAACGGGAAAATAGATTTATTCTTTGAGCAGGACGGCCGCTATTATATTCTCGACTGGAAGTCCAACTACCTCGGAGCTTCGCTACACGATTATGCGCCTGCCGCGCTGGCCCTCGCCATGAACGAAAACAATTACCACCTGCAATACCTTATATATACACTCGCCGCGAAGAAATACCTCGAAAGCAGGGTAGAAGGCTTTGATTATGAAACGCAGTTCGGCGGTGTGCACTATCTTTTTATACGCGGCATGCGCGCAGGTAGTGAAAACGGGGTGTACGCCATCAAACCCCCGTTGGAGAAAATCCAGGCCCTGGAAGCGCTTGTCAGTTAATATGGCGCCTTCGGCGCCTTTTTTTCAACACGGAGTAAGACGGAGGTTAAGAGAGCACGGAGAAAAAATACCTCCGTGTCCTCCAAAACTCTGTTTCCTCCGTGTTGAAAAAAAAGCGCCGAAGGCGCTTATGTTGTCGTCTCCTTCGCTTCCGTGAGCACCTCGAAATCAAACTGCATATCGTTCAGCTTGCGGTAAAGACCGTTATGATTCATCAATTCCTGGTGCGTACCGCTTTCGGCCAGCGTTCCCTTATCGATTACCACGATTTTATCGGCACTGCGGATAGTGGAAAGACGGTGCGCGATGACAAAAGAGGTGCGCCCCTTCATCAGGTTGTCGAGCGCGTCCTGCACCAGTTGTTCGCTTTCACTGTCCAGCGAGGACGTTGCTTCATCGAGGATGAGTATAGCAGGGTCTTTTAAGATAGCGCGGGCAATGGCGATACGCTGGCGCTGACCGCCGCTTAGTTTGATGCCCCGTTCACCCACGATGGTATCGTATTGTTCGGGAAAACGCGCAACAAACTCATGTGCATGCGCTTTGACCGCGGCGTCCATGATTGCTGCATCGGTAGCGCCGGGTTTCCCGTAGGCAATGTTTTCTTTTATACTTCCGCCGAATAACTGCACTTCCTGCGGCACGAACGCCATCTGCTGCCGCAATTGCGTCAGCGGGAATGCATTCGCCGGCCGCTCATCGAAATACAGGGTGCCGGCAACGGGGTCATAAAACCGTAGCAGGAGAGAGGCGATGGTAGACTTGCCCGCACCGCTCGGGCCCACGATGGCTACCTGCTGACCATTGGCGGCAGAAAGCGAAAGGCCATTCAGCACCGGCACGTCTTTCCTGCCGGGATAGCTAAAGTTGATATTGTCCAAACGCACATTCCCTTTCAAGCTGTATTGCGGTTCGACTTCCACCGGTTTAATATCGATCGCCTCGTTGTCGGCGCGCAGTATCTCACGAATGCTTTGCGTGGCTCCGAGCGTTTTTTGCAACTGTGAAAATATATCGGCAAAACCGGCAAACGTGCCGCCCACAAAACCGGAGAACACCACGAAGGTAACCAGCAGCCCGATGGACAATTGAGCAGGTATCATGTGGGCACCGTACCAGATCACAAATGCAATGGAGCCAAACATGCCGAAGATCATAAACGATACAAATGCTCCGCGGTAGCGGGCATTGGCAATGGCGGTATTGACAACGGAATTGATGCTTTTCACATAGCGCGTGATTTCATGAAACTCGCTGGTGAAGGCTTTTACGATAGCGATGCCGTGAAAGGTTTCCTGTACGATGGTGCCGCTTTCCGCCAACTGGTCCTGCGCCTTGCGCGCCATCTTACGGATACGCTTGCCGAAGATAACGGCCAGTATGGCCATCACGGGCACGATGGAAAGCATCACAAAAGCCAGCTTGGCGCTGATCCAGAATATAAATATCAGGCCGATAATCAGGGTAAAGATGCCGCGCATGAATTCAGCCAGCGTAAATGAAATAGCATCCTGTATCTGCGAGAGGTCGGAGGAAATGCGGTTACTCAACTCGCCCACTCTTTTTTCTGAAAAGAAAGCCATCGGCATAGTCAGTAATTTGCTGTACACGTCCCTGCGCATGCCTGCCAGTGAGCGTTCGCCTACTTCCGTTAACAGGTACACGCGCATATAAGAGAAAATCGTTTGAACGGTCAGTTGCAGGAAGATTAATAACAAAGTTGTGTTCAGGCTCCAGTGAATATTTTTCAGGCTGCTGCCCACGCCGGGCGCACCGATGGAGGGCAGGGAAGCGCCGGGAGAAACGGCATCGATCATCTTGCCCAGGAACAAGGGGAAAAGGGCGGTGGTAAACGCCGAAAGCGCGATAAATACCAGGCTCAATATAAACTTACCCCGGTAAGGCTTCAGGTAAGAGAAAAGCACCAGCGCTTCGCGGACGCTTTCCTTCGTGATTTTTACTTTGGGTCGTTCTGCTGCCTGTTTTCCGTTGCTGCTGTAAGCGTTTCTTCCTCTTGCCATAGGTACAATGCTTTGTGATGTAATGAAGTGGCAAGTTAGCCCATATAGAGAAAGGATAACCGGCATTTTCGGCGGGAGGCAGCGGCGGTCGGTGAATGCCCGGTTATGTCGGTAAAAAAGTAGAGAAAATGCTTACATTGAGTTTAAAAAATGGCGCCTGTACTTGTGCTGGTAGTAATTGCCCTGGTCATATTTTTCTTTCTTATCTATAAAAGGGCCCCTAAGAAAGCAGTATTACCGGCAGGCTATAAAGAAATGCTGGCAAAACATGTTGCTTTTTACCGCTCGCTCGACGAAGCCGGTAAAAGCAGGTTTGAAGAAAAGATAAAAGAGCTGTTGGGTTATGTGCGGATACATGGCGTGGATACCGAAGTGGATGATCTCGACCGGCTGCTGGTGGCCGCCAGCGGGGTCATACCGATTTTCGGCTTCCCGGAATGGAAATATTATAACCTGAAGGATGTGTTGCTATACCCGGATACGTTTAACAAGGAAAACTTTTCCAGCTACAGCCATCACCGTGATGTGTTGGGCATGGTAGGCGATGGTGCGATGCAACGGGTCATGATCCTGTCGAAGCCTTCACTGCACCGCGGCTTCGAGGAAACAAGGGGAAAGGAAAATACGGGTATTCATGAGTTCGTTCACCTGCTGGACAAGGAAGACGGGTCGGTGGACGGGCTTCCCGAGGCGTTGATGGACAAACAGTATGTGCTTCCATGGCTGCACCTTATTACCGAAAACATCAATGCTATCAAAGAAGGTAAATCGGATATTTCGCTTTACGGGGCTACCAACAAAGCGGAGTTCTTTGCCGTCGCATCCGAATACTTTTTTACCCGTCCCGACCTGTTCCGGCAGGAACACCCGGAACTGTACAACCTGATGCTGAAGATATTTCACCAGGACCCTTCCTTTATTGAATAAGATAAAACTCCCTTGTCACGGGTTCCGCTGTTTGCCAAAGCGGTTCGATCATTCTTCCCCATTGATAAGCCACTACTTTGATTTTAACCGGCCATTTGCTTTTGACGGGAACTTTTGTAAACCGGAGCGTGTGACCGTCCATCGTTGCCGGACCGGACACTATATAATAGTTTACCGCGAGGCCGGAGGATGATTGCGCTTTTAATTCAATGGAACCGGTGGTCGCTTTTTGATTTTCTATTGCGGGGAATACAATGCTTTGCGGCTGCCCTTTGAGCAGCTTTGCAGGTATATTGATGACAGCCGGTTGCAGGGCGCGGCGGTATCGTTCGTCGCCTTGTTGAGTGGCCATTATCATAATATTGCGGGGCGCCTGCCGGTCGAATTGTACCCTGAACTGATGTGGGCCTGTTTGTATCGCGGGTCCCATCACCACACGGAAGGTAAAAGAACCATTGGCATGACCCAGGGAAGTGCCGGCGTTGATAAGACCGGCGGGAACTGCTTTTAAGAAACCACCTGCCACCTCAAAGCTCCATCCATCCGCGGCGGGAGTAAAGGGCAGCGCCACATAACCGTTCCGGTTAACCGGCAGCGTGTCCCCGTTGCTGACAAAACTGATCATTTGTTTACTCCTTGTTTTCCGGTCGCCGTTGAAGGCAACGGCGGCCATCGCCAGTTCCTTATCAAAAAACCAATACGCTTTTTTAGGGTCTCCCTTATAGCTTTTGTAAGGGGCGGGCGGAAACTGATCCGATTCCATCCCGCCTGCATCGGTAAGCCAACCATCGCAACGGCGGATGTTGTTTAGCGTTACTGTTCCGTTCCCCGTGGATTTTGTGGGCAGGCGGTAGTGACAGGCTTTGTGGATGAAAAGCGCGAGAAAGGCAGACTGGTCGTCACTCCAATCCATGTGACAGCCGCCGGGATAGGTGACAACGCCAATTAAATTATCTTCATTGGCTGACCGTAGCGCCAGCGCGGTTTGCCGAACGATGGGCCAGAAGAAATCACGGTCGCCGGGACGCCCATCGCTGTATTCCGGCAGCTCGGTGGTTTGTCCCACGATATAACAAAGCGGGATGCCTTTAAATGATAAAGAATCCGGCATGGGATAAGTACGGATAGGGATTGCCGCGATGACTCTTTCCGGGTGCCGGTTGGGATAAGTCCATGCCATGCGGCCATTCCAGGAATGGCCGGTAACGATCAGCGGTGCGTTGGCTATTTCGGGATAGCCCGATACCGCCGAAAGATCAACAAACATTTTATTTAATACACTGTCTGCTTCCGGTTTGATTTCCCAGGTGATGCGGGTGGGCTTGCCATCGGCCAGCCAGATCATGGCAAGTCCTTCCTCTTCTGCGGCTTTGCGAACAGCGGCCGCTTCCATCCAGTTTCTTTCCAGCGCATTTTCCAGGCAGAGTATGATGCCGCGGACATGGCTGCAGGCGGGAGGAATCCATAAATAAGCGGTGCGGCCTTCAACGGGCACAGCGTATTGGTACACGGCATCGGGTTGCTGCTGCGCTATGGCCGGTGAAAAGAATAATAAGAGAAAAACGATCTTATATAAACAGGAAGCATGTTTCTTGCTCATAAGCGGTCAAGGTAGCATCTTATCTTAACAGCCGGCGGGATTTGAAA
>DASYCT010000458.1:0-7959 GCA_036500065.1 Chitinophagaceae bacterium
GGCCCAGTATATTACCCGGGAACAGCTTTATGATTTTAGCGCCCAGCTCTTCGGCGCGGATGATTTCGGAGGGGGTCATACAACCCGGGGCCCAGAGCATACCCTGCTTATTAGCCACTTCGGCCACGCTTTCCACCAGGCCGGGGCAGATGATATAGTCGGCGCCCGCATTGATAAAGGCGGTGGCCTGCTGGCCGTTTTTGATGGTACCGATGCCCAGGTACATGCCTTTCAGCTCGGTATCGGCCACTTTACGTAACTTTTCAAAGTTTTTGAGGGCCGCTTCGCCGCGATTGGTATATTCAACGGTGCGGATGCCGGCCCGGTACAGGGCTTTTAGCACTTCTACACTTACTTCGGGGTCTTTGTAAAAATACAGGGGTAAAACACCCTGTTTGGGGATCAATTCTAACAGTGCTGACTTTTTATCCATTGCTAAGCATTTTTTCAGGTGACAATGTTATTGGAAAATGCAGAAAAACAGCATTAAAATTTACGCAATCGTTACCGGTCTTTTTTAATTAAATGCTTGTTACTTACCCAAATAATAAAGACATTTGAACGAATTATTTTTCAAGATAATAACATAATTCTAAAACTCATTTTAAATTAAAATCTACAGATCGACATGCCAAAGAAAGTTGTCACCCTGGGAGAGATCATGATGCGCCTGTCTACTCCCGGCTTCCAGCGATTTGAACAAGCCAACAGTTTTGATGTCACTTACGGCGGCGGAGAGGCCAATGTGGCGGCCGCGCTTTGCAATTATGGCTTGAACGGCACTTTTGTGACCAAGGTACCTACCGATTCACTTGGCCAGGCGGCCATCAATCACCTGCGCCGCTACGGGGTAGACACGCAGTTCATCGCCCGGGGCGGCCAGCGCCTGGGGATCTACTTTCTTGAAACAGGAGCCGCTATGCGGGCCTCCAAAGTAATATATGACCGCGCCGGCGCCTCCATTGCCGATGTGGATATGAAGGAATTCGATTTTGACAAGATACTGGACGGCGCTTCCTGGTTCCATACGACGGGTATCACACCCGCGCTGAGCGATAAGGCGGCGGTGCTGACCGAAGCAGCCCTGAAGGCAGCCAAAGCAAAGGGCATCACCACCAGCATCGACCTGAACTACCGTAAAAAGCTGTGGTCGAAGGAAAAAGCCCGGGAGGTGATGACAAGGCTCTGCCAGTACGTAGACGTGTGTATCGGCAACGAAGAAGATGCTGACACTACGCTCGGTTTCAAAGCCAAGGGAACGGATGTAACGAAGGGGGAACTGAACCTGGACGGCTACAAGGACGTATTCCAGCAGATGAAGGCCAAATTCGGTTTTAAATACATCGCTTCCACGCTCCGGGAAAGCCATAGTGCTTCCGACAACGGTTGGAGCGCACTGGTATATGATGGCAGCGAGTTTCATCATACCAAGCAATACGAAGTACGCATCGTGGACCGCGTGGGCAGCGGCGACTCCTTCGCCAGCGGCTTTATATACGGTCTTGTAAGCGAGATGAAGATGAAGGACGCCGCCGAGTTCGGCGTTGCGGCATCGGCTATGAAGCATACGATTCCCGGCGACCTCAACCATGTGACCGTGGCTGAAGTAACGGAGCTGATGAAAGGCGATGGCTCGGGACGTGTTCAACGATAAAAAGATACTCAACAGCCAATATGTGATATGAAGCCATGAGTTATGAGCTTTGAGCCGCGGGCAAAGAAGCTCCGGCGCGTTGCTCACGACTTGTGGCTTATTTTATAACCTTTATTCTTTTCTCATGATCATAGATACATTAGCCAACGCAGGCAAATACAAAGGCTTTCATAAACTGTTTGCCAAAGCCTTCGATTATATCAACAGCCAGTCATTGGACAGCATCGAGCCGGGCAAATACCCCGTAGACGGCACCGATATACATGCTTCCGTGTCACTGAAAGACGGGGTAAAGGCGGCGGATGCCAAATTTGAAGCCCATAATAACTATATCGACATACAGGTGTGCCCCACCGGTACCGAACAAATCGGCTGGAAACCCAGGGCTGCCTGCGTCAACCCGAAGGGCGATTACAATACCGAAAAAGATGTTATTTTCTATAACGACGCCCCCGATACGTACTTCAGCTTAAACGCCGGCCAGTTTGCGATCTTCTTCCCGGAGGATGTGCATGCGCCGATGATTGGGGAAGGACCGATAAAGAAGCTGGTAGTGAAGGTGAAGTTGTAAACCATTCATCTCTTGTATCCCGCTACCGTCAATACACCCTGCCCCGTAGCGTCCCCGTGTTCCTGTAGCTTACCAAAGGCGGCGGAGGTGGCGTAGTTCAATATTTCCTGCGGCGAATGCCGAAAGCTGCTAAACCCATATATCAACCCTGCCATAAAGCAGTCACCGCTGCCCGAGCGGTCTACCACGCCCACGCAACTGAATTCGGGTGAATGGAGAAACCGGTCCCCGGTCAGCAGGGTGGTATAATAGCGGATATGATCGGCTTCGCTGTCGAAGCGGAATGTATTGGCAACCGAGCTGCAACGTGGAAAGCGCCGCATGATTTCCAGTGAAGTGGCCTGTGCATGATCCAGGTAGGCCTGGGTGCTTTTCTTATCGTGGATATGCGGGTCGATGGGCGTGCCGAGCAGGGTGTTGGCCGACCAGATATTTCCCATCACGACATCACAGTATTGCAAAAGCTGCGGCATCACTTCCACCGGTTTTTTACCGTATTGCCATAAACGGGAACGATAATTCAGGTCGACCGAAATAGTGATATTCCGCGCGGTGGCCGCTTCCAGTGCTTCGAGGCAAACATCGGCCACCTGTTCGTTGAGGGCCGGGCTGATGGCGGTGAAATGGAACCAGGATACACCGTTGAACACGGCATCCCAGTCAACCATGCCTCTTTTTAGTTCTGAAAAAGAAGAACGTTCGCGATCATATACTACCCCGCCTTTGAGATCGGCGCCTGTCTCCAGGTAATAGAGCCCGATGCGGTGGCCCGAGAACAGGATAGGCGAGGTATCGATCCCTTTTACGGAAAGGTATTGAATGACATGGCGCGCCATGAAATTATCAGGCAGAAGGGTCATGTACCGGACCGGCAGGTTCCAGCCGGCAACGGCCGTGGCGACATTGGCCTCCGCGCCGCCGACAAACAGGAGCATCGGGTGCTTTTCTTCCTCTTCGATGGGCGAGGGCGATATGCGTAATAATAATTCCCCGAAGCAGAGTATCATGGAGCAAATATAAGCTACAAGCCCCAGGCTGCAAGCTATAAGTCTTGCGGCCCGGGGCTTGTAGTTTGTAGTTTCTTTATGGTTGAATCACCCGGAACACATTTCTATTCCCGTTCACGGATACCGTTAATACATATATGCCTTTTGAGAGACCCCGGTCGTTGACGGGCAACTGGTAATAGCCGGGCTGAAAGGAATGGTGACCGGTAAGTGCATTCACACTCATCTGCTGGCCGAGCATATCACAAAGGCTGATGTCTACCTGTGCATTTTGTTGCAGTTGCAACAGCAGGGAGGATCGGCCTGTTGTGGGGTCGGTGGCCAGTTGCAGGTTGTCATGGCTGCACCCGTTGACATTGACGACGGGCGAATAAGTCACCACACCATCCTGTGTACGTATATTTAACCGGTAGTAAGTAGCGCCGGCAAGGGGTGCAAAATCGCTCCATGTGTATGCCTGGGGGCCGGGTGTATTGCTTTGCAGGGTGCCGATGGCAGTAAAATTACTTCCATCGCTGCTGCGTTCTATCGTAAACGAGTTATCGGAGCCGGATTCTTTGGTCCAGTCAAGCTGTACCGCATTGTTCCTGCAGGCTCCCTTAAAGCCACTAATCGTTACCGGCAGCAACGTAGTTGTCGATACAGAGGCCAGTGTAAAATAAGGCGTTGAAGTAAAGTTGGAGGCAGGCACCGTAATGGTAACCACGCTGGCCGCCACGCTGATGGTAATCGCCGGTGAATTGAGTATCGTGGCGTTGGTAAAATCACCATCGTTGTCCACCAGCAGGCGTAAATCGGCTGTGTTCAGTGGCGCATATCCCGGCGTTATGACATTAAAATCAAATTCCAGCTTTAGATCTGTGTTGGTAAAATTCGTCACCTGCGCCATCCATTGCCGTTCGAGGCGACAACAGATACCGGCGGGCATTTGTGTCGGACCGGCAGGCCAGCCATACATATACGGCGTATTGTTGTTAGCGGCGATAAAAAAGGATTTGTCGCCGGACGTAAACGTGCCGGTATTATTGGCCTGGTTGGTCGTCTTGGACGGCCCGATGTATAGCGTCAGGATATCCGGGGTCACGGAACTGCTCTTCGATTCTTTCTGGCTAAGGGAACTGTTGTCGTCCCGTGCAACACCAATAATATTGGTATTATATGCAGGGTTTTGTGAAACGTCCCAAATGGTAGTGCTGCCGGATGATAAATAATCATGCTGAAGGGTGATCCCGTATTTAAGAGACAGATAACTTTCTACCTGGTAGCGCTGGGTAGTAGTATGTGAAAAATTGGCATAGGTAACGATTTCGGCTATGCTTCCATCAAAGAATTCAATCAGCGGGCTATTGGAACGCTGGCAGCCGAGGGCATTATTGGCATCGGGAGAAATACGGTCATTACCTACCTTGACGCCCACGGACCCTCCGCCGATGAACATTTCACGTTGCACAGTATTATAATTAAACGAGGCGAGACTTGGATAACCGGTCGCCCAGAGGTTTCCGACGATAAGATCGTTGAGGTTCCATGAATCATTATAGGCAAAGCCGCCCCGTATATCAAATGAATTAAAATCATTGGCTCCCGCCTGGCCGGTAAAAATATATTTACCGGGGGTAGATGTGTTATTGCCACCGGGTTTGATAACCGAATAGACGGTATAAGGGTTATTGCCGGGGGAAAGCATGCCATTGGCCAGGATATCCATATAATCTCCATTGGTGGATGACTGCGAAGCGTCATCGAAATCCACCACGGGATTAAAGTTCATATTATTGGTACTGTTGTCGTAGTAAGTGGGGCGATGGGAACTGGTTGCCTGTGTGGCATCGCGCCCGTTGCCCGACTGGTCGGACCATGTACTTATTGTGCCGGCATTGGTAGTGGTGGAAGTGCCGGCAGTGCTTTTTACCCAGAAAGACATGCCGTTAATACCGCCGGGTGCGACGGAACAGTTGACAATGCCGCGGGTACCTGCCGGGTTGGTGACCGTGGGCGTCTTCGCCCCGAGCGTAGTGAAATTGACCGACAGGCATTGTGCGTCGAGCACATCGCCAACGGTAGCACCCGCCGCAACATCATAGGCAATCCAGAAATAGTTGGTGCCTCCCATCAGCGTTTGCGAACCGTTGATAGTAAAATTGCCGGCCGCGGGGTTAGTACCGCCGGAGAGAAATTCATTGATAGGCGCAAAGCCGGAGGAATTACCGGTATAATAAATATGGATCTTTGATACATCGGTCAGTATTCGCGCAGGCGTAGTACCGGTCATGTTCATCTGGAACTGGGTTACCGAATACGGACTACAGGTACCTGTTGTGTTGACCTCCACGCCGAGGATCACCTGGTCGGCCGGGTTACATTTCGACACCGTGGTCGTAGTGTTCTGCGTGGTAGTGGTCGAATTATAACTCATGGTTTGCGGGGTCCAGCGATAGGAACGGTTACCGGTGGGACGGGTAGCCAGGTTCTGGGGATCGGTAGCATAGTTGGCTGCGGGGGTGGCATCCACGGAATAAAAATCGATGCCCGAATTGCCGCTGCTGATACCAATAGAAGCAGAACCGGAATTAATGGTGCCGGTTTCCCTGAAATAAACGAAGTCTACGATATTGGTGGTTTCGTACAGTTTTACCTGGTAGCTCATTACGGGCGTGGATGCCGAAGAGTTCCACAATACTTTAAACCACTCAATCGTCATTATCCTGTTGGGCGCTGAACCGGTCAGTTTCATATTGACATTACCAGCGGACTGGATTTTCATATCATCCCAGAGCGGCGCCAGTATCGGGCCCTGGCTGCTGGTGCCCAGGTTATTGGCGGATAAGGCAGCGGTCATACCAGTGCCCAGCGTCATCCAGCCATTGGAACTGACCATGAACTGCGTATAGGTATTGCAATTATAGGTAAATGTAAAACCGATGTTCTGGGCGGCAGACATTACATCGTTTGAATTGCCAGGGATAATGCTGGTGCCTGCATTGTAGGTGTACCCGTTGCTAAGCTGAGCAAACGTGTAACTTAACTGGGCATTGACACACAGGGTACAAGGCAGCAGCAACGTCAGCAATAGCAGTCGAAGGCCGCGCCTTTTCATTGCGATTTTCATTAGAGAACAGTTTAGGACCACTTACGGATGGGGTTAACAATAGAATACTGAACTTACTTAATAAGAAACACGTAGTTATAACGCACAAAAACATTTAGAAAGTATTGACCCCAGATTAAATCCTATCAGTTTGGATAAATAGTGTGAAGTAGAAACACTAATACATATCCAATAAACTGAATAAGTATTTATTCTTTTTGACCGCGTTATTTTACGAGTGGGATTTACGTATTGTTACGTGTTTGGCGGGAATAATAATGTATAAAAGAGCTTTTTCAGGCCGCCCCGGTGGTCTGTTTACCGCTGGAGCATACGCAAAACGTTGTTTTCACCATTAATATTTACCGAAAGGAAATAAATACCTGCCGCGAGTGTATGGGCGGGTACAGGCAGTTGCCAGTCGCCCGGGGAGAGTGTCCGCCGGCCTGTAAGACCGGGAAGGTCAAGGGGTCGCCCCAATACATCACAGAGGCTGATATTTATCGCTGCCTGCCGTGGTAATTGCAGGAAAAGGACAGACTGCCCGGTTGACGGTTCGGTGGTCAACAGCAGTTTGCCGGGGCTACAACCGCTGATGTTCAGAACGGGTGAGTAGGTAACAAGGGATTGTTGATCGATACTTTTCAACCGGTAGTAGGATGTGCCTGGCAGTGGTAAAGGATCGGTAAATCCATAGGCTTTCGGGCCACCGGCTGCCGCCTGCAACGCTCCTACGGCTGAAAACAGTTTACCATCTGCGCTGCGCTCAATGGAAAATATGTTGGCCCCGCCGGAGAATTTGGTCCATTGCAATTGCACGGTATTGTTCCTGCAGCCCGCTGTAAAATCGCCGGTCTCTATGGGTAATAAAGTGGACAGTGATACAGAGGCAAGGGTGAAATAGGGCGTAGCCGTAAAGTTGGATGCGGGCACCACGACGGTCACCACGCTGGAAGAAACAGAGATGGTAACGGCCGGTGAACCGAGTATAAGGGCATTGGTAAAATCGCCGTCATCGTCTACCAGCAGGCGCAGATCGGCTATGTTGAGGGGCGCGTAACCGGGTGTAACGATATTAAAATCGAATTCGAGCGTAAGATCGGTATTCGTGAAATTGGTTTTTTGCGAAAGCCATTCCCGTTGAAGGCGGCAGCAGATGCCCGGCGGTTTTTCGGTAGCGGCCGGGGGCCAGGGATATAAAAACGGGGCATTATTGTTTGCTGCCATAAAGAACGATTGATCGCCGGCGGCAAAGGTGCCGGTATTATTATACTGGTTGGCTGTTTTGGAAGGGCCGATATAGACCGTGAGCAAATCGGGCGTAACGGAAGTACTTTTCGATTGCTTTTGCAGGAGGGCGCTTTTATCATCCCTTGCGATACCGGTGATATTGGTATTGTAGGCAGGGTCTTTTGCAAGATCCCATACGGTAGCGGCTGTCGAGGACAAATAATTGTGCTGAAGCGTGACGCCGTATTTAATGCCGAGATAGCTTTCCACCCGGTTGCGCAATGCGGGAGTATGCGAGGTATTGGGATAGGTGACGATTTCCGCTATGGCGCCATCGAAAAACCCCTGCGGGGAAGGCGCCCGCTGGCAGCCAAGCGCATTATTGAGATCAGCCGAGCTGCGGCCATTG
>DASYCT010000459.1:0-3795 GCA_036500065.1 Chitinophagaceae bacterium
GTCATAACCATTGTAGGGCTGCCCGTCTTTATCCACGAAATAAAAAACCTTTGCCCCCTTTTTCAATGCGCTGCTGTCTACCGCCCATATCTTATTGTATAGGGGGAAGGTGGAAAATTTTTCGTTGCAGGCATTGCTTCCCGCGCCGGTTTTCTGTTTACCCGCTACCAGTATTTCATCTCCGCCGCTGAACAGCAGGCTGTCCGCTGCTGGCGAACCGGCTACCAGCCGCCCGTTTTTGAACGTGACATCGTTTAACACCACGTCGATGTTCTTGTAGGCCATGCCCATACCGTCATACGCCCAGTGAGTGGGATAGCTGAAATTATATACAGGATCATTGAACTCGTTCTGTGTCCTTGTTAACAGCGCATCGCCGGTTTCGCTGTCGTACATCACATCTTTGGTAGACACCTTGCTGCCCTTGTCGATATGAATGACACTGTCTATTATACCATACCGCTGTACCACTTTGGTTACGGCAGAAGATCGATAAATATTTTCTTCGCGCTGCGCCAGGTTTAAAAGAGAAGGTATGATAAAGAACGGCGGGAAAGGAAGGGAAAACATATCGCTATTCAGGTTGATATTATACGCGTTGGTGACAGACTCCTGTTCCCGCATGGCCACCATCAGCTCTATATCCTTCCCGATAATTCCGGCCGTATCGATGCTCCCGTCCGGCGCCATTACCATCGCTTTATTCTGCAAACGCTTGTTATCAGCCATCGGGTCTTCCACCTTATAGATGTTTTCGGTATAGGTAACCGGGTTATTGGGGTCCGTTTCTGCGTAAGTGGCTTCAGAACGGAGTTTGCCGTGCATATCATTTAGTTCTACCTTGAATCCCTGTGATAGCACGATATGATATTTCGCATCGATGCGCAGGAAATTGGCGATCGAAGGCTTGTAGCGCTTTTTGGTATCGTCGTCCAGCAACGATCGGTCGGTATATACCGGGAAATCGCAGGCAGTATAAAACTGCGTTTCCGAAAACCCGTTGGCGGATTTCTTATTCTTATAGTTAATCGTTCTTACTCTCACTTTACTATACCCCACGCCCGGCGATGGAAAAAGCGATTCGCCCAGGGGCTCTTCTGAATAGCCGAGCGTTACAGGAGCCAGCGGCGATATTTTTTCTACATATTCTATCGGCACGTGAAGCGGGTTTTCATCACCACCTATACCCGGCTCATAAACCGCTACCCCGCTGCTCATGGTAATCGAATCGCCGTTGATTACTTTGGTGGTGGTATAGGTATATTCCTGGCCGTATATCGCGGCCCGCTGACCAGTCATCTTATCCCAGTTGTCATATATGGTGATACGTTTTACACGTTGCCCACCGCCGTATTTCTTATATGTCGGGTTATTAAGGCGTATCCAGGTACGCCCTGTATCAATCTTCGTGGCCCATCCATTGTTTCTCGCCAACTGGTCAAAAGAAGTAAATGCATCCAGGATATTATCCGTCAGGGAGAAAATTGCTTTTACCGCGCCCGCTAAATCCAAATCATCTCCGACTTCTGATCCAGGGTATGCTTTGGAAGGCAAGTTGAGCCGCAAAAACTGGATGGCAGCCTTGGCAAGCGGGCTGTAATTGCCTGGCGCATCACCTTTAAGGGAAATACCGCTTAGTTTTACCCATATTGTATGTGCGTTCACTACGCCGTAACCATTGGAAGAATCAAGGTCAGCATAAACCTGGACATATTCGTTGCCGTTCCCATAGCGATCGCCCGGCATTTGCACGTTCAAACGGAAATAAAGCTTGGTAAGTCCCTGCAGGTACTTTCGGTACACGTCCTGTGCCGTGCTTACTGAAGTAGGTACATTCACATAGACATATAGATTCTCTATTGACGGTTGAAAAAGTGTAGGCGGCTTATACAAATAGTTTGAATAGGATCCGCTCATGCCTGGGAAAGCCCCCAACCCCACTACTTTAAATAGCTGGGCCGCGCGTTGATTCTGTACATACGCATAGTCGTCTCCTTCAAAATCAACCTTTAGGGCTCCGCCGGAGGGCAGGTAAACGGAATCCAGCGTCCACGCTGCGGAATTGCCAGCTGCAGCAGCGCTATCCTGGAGTGAATACGGGTACTCATCATTGAGCAACGGGTTGCCGGTAGTGGAACCCGGGTTTTGAAGAGGATCTTTATAACTGCCCCATCGATCGTATGACTTGATATTATAAGAAGGATTTTTGCTGTTGTAATGAAAAATATAGGGATTTAGTTTGCCTTTCTGGTTGTTATTATAGGTAAACCACACTTTTTTCAGCGTGAGTTTACCCGAATCGCTTACAGGCTTATTAATACCGCGGCACAATTCATACGAATACTCAAAATGAACTGTTTTGATGGGAATCGCCGCCGTTCCCCTTTTCAGGAAGTCCGCCTTGCTATAGAGGTTGATTTCCTTCAATCGTTTGGCAGGATTGGAGCTGCTTTTCACGCCGCTCTCATTGATGGGAAGCAAATCGAGCCGGTCTTCCACCGTAAAAGTGGCGATCATGGTTTTGGACTCAATTGAATGCAGGTACCACAGCTCTTTCTCACCGTACACATAATTACCCTTATCGTCCCGGTAATCGGTTCTCAGTCCTTCGTTAAAAGTAACGCTGTCGGTATAGGGCGCTCTCCATAAATAGGGGTTGGCGATACCGCAGACTTTCGAATAATTAAATTTCACGGCGTCTCCCAAATCGTCGTCGGATATCCCATTGCCGGTTACATCCACATAGTCGGGAGAAACGATGCCGGTAAGGAGAAAGGAATGGGCATAGGCCGGCATCTCTTCGCTGTTGAAATACCAGTCTTTGCCATTCGTATTTTGAGTGGTATTGTCGACACCCGGGGTATATCCCACCAGCCCGGTGCTCCTGCTTCCCCGGTCTCTGCCGTTTGCTGCAAACGAAGCTTCTTTTTGCTTCAGGTTATATACCGGGATGCCGTACACATACCTCCTTCCGTCGGCATTTAAAACGTCGATCTCGGAAATATGATTGGGTTTCCGGAAAGCATTCAACCGTTTTTCCTTGACAACATAACTGTTGATTTTAAACGTATCTATCGCCGGTGGGTATAAGAACTGGTGAGGAATCTTAACATAACCCGAACCTCCCGGCGGCGTCCAGTGCAATTTTATTTCTGCCTTGCCCCCATATTCCACATATTCCATCCGCAGCTTATAAAACTCACCGGCCACCAGGTTCAGGTGAATGGTATCGACTTTTTCCGAATGCTGATTCCAATCGTTAATCAGCAAGGAATCATTCAGCCAGAACCGCACGCCGTCATCACTGGCGGTAGCAATTACATAGCTACCCGTTACAGCGACTTTTAATCTTCCCTGCCAGCGGATGGAAAAATTATCGCTCTGAAAATCAGAAATGCCGTCAGGAATGCCTGTACCCCAGTTGAAATCGATAACGCTGTCTGGACGCGTGTGAAACGGGGTGCCACTAAGCGTCGGGTTTTTGAAATATTGCGCCGATAAACCTGTACCACTCCCCTCCACGTCTTCAGAGGCAAGCGCATTGCAGGCAGCAATGCTGAATTGATTCGGCGTATAGTTTTCGATATACTTTGAAAGACCGGCTACGTCGGCCTCTTTTGCCGTCAGGTAGGAAATAACCTGTGTACGCTTATCCCGTTCCGGCTTTACCGAATTTTGCGGGGTAATCAATATGCTGCCCGCTGCCTGTTTATTGTGATAGCGTGTCAGGTAGCTCGTAGCCTGGATGGAGGAACTGCTGACTCCGGGCTGAAAAAGACCCACGGCCACTACATC
>DASYCT010000460.1:0-18780 GCA_036500065.1 Chitinophagaceae bacterium
ATTGGATTTTAATGTCCCCGAACCTGTAGTAGTTAATGTAAATTCAGAATTTGTTGATTTATTGGTTGGTAACGACATGCACCAGGTAGCAGGCAATAGTTTAGGATTCAATTTCGGTAATGAATATCAAAGAGGCTATTACCCACTTTTGAAAGATCAGCCTGTTACAGATATAGTAAAACAAAAATTGCTTGATCTTTTTGCATTCGATATGCTGATCAGTAATTCAGATCGGCGGATAGATAAACCTAATTTTTTATTCAATGGCAATGACGTTTTAGTTTTTGACCATGAAATAGCATTTGGCTTTTTATTTGAACTGCCTTTTTTGCGAAACAATAATCCCTGGTTATTCAGAGACAGCGATATGGATTGGATCAATCTAAATTTCTGTTTTAATTTATTAAAAGGAAATGAATATAATTTCTTACCTTTTCTTGATAAATTAATTAGCATAAATGATTTATTTTGGGACAAAATTGAAACCATAATTCCCCAGGAGTGGTTTAACAGTCAGTTCGGAACCATTAAAAACAATTTAAGCAGCATGGTTGAGCATGCTGATTTGTTTACAGGTGAATTAACCCGTTTATTACAATGATTAAGTTTAAATATCAAATTTTGAGATACGTACACGATCAGGTTACGGGTGAATTCGTAAATGTTGGTATTGTAATTTATTGCCCGGAGGAAGGTTTGCTGGAGGCCAAAGTCATCTCCAGGTTTAGCCGTATCTCTAATTTCTTCGAAGAGATCAACGGGTACCAATTACTAAGTTCGTTAAAGCACTTTCAAAAAGAGATCGAATCTGTTAAAAATGAAATAGGTTTTTTTCACTCTGCATCCGAAAGTCGTTCTTTAAAGACATTAACAAATGATATTTTAATAAGGGATGACTCGGCATTACAGCTTTCGGAAGAAAAGGTTGGAATGGATCTAAAGATAGAATATGCTGTTAATGATCTTTTTTACAGGTTAGTCGAGAAATATAATTCAGAACCTGCCGCTGAGCTCAAAACAGATTCTCATGCCTGGGCCAAGGTGTATAAATCTCACTTTGACAGGTACGGCATAACGCCAAGGCTAAAAGAACATACGGTAAATACCAATACAGATAAGATAACCTTCGACAAAGCCTGGAAAAATGGCGCCTGGCATTGTTATCAAAGCCTGGAGTTTGATTTAAAGAAGGAAGATACGATCAAAAACAAAGTTTATAAATGGTTTGGGATCGTTAAGGCCCTGCAAACGTCAAATGAAAAATTGAACCTTTATTTCCTGACGACATCTCCGCAAAACAACCCGCAGTTAGAGCCGTTTATCTTAAAAACGCTTTCCCAGAAGAGCGATAACCTGACGGTTACCATTGTTAAGCAAGAGGAGGCTGATCAATTTGCCTTTCGTTTGAAAAAAGAGATTGAGACCTCCCTCAATGATGGTTTCTAACCGTTTTTGCTAAATAGCAGTTTGTACCGTATCGCGATTGCCAGGTCATGTTAAAGTTACCCTGAATACATCCATGCAAATTTAAATCTGAAGTTTAAATTTACATGGTTTAAGGCTTCCTTCTCCGTTGACTGAAGGTTTTTCTTGCTTATTGCATCATTCGAAGAATAATTAAAAAAATCTTTTCGGGGATATAGGGTTGCTCTTGTTTTTACTGACTATAGAGGTAAAACGTAACACGTGGATAACGGACAAACCCCGTACGATATTAAAGAGCTTGCCGAAAAATGGCGCAAAGGCACCATTACCCCGGCAGAAAAGGCCTATTATGAGCAATGGTATGCAGGCTTTAATGATGCTGAAACCAGGCTTGACGCGGACTTAGCCGGCCCGGCCGAAGAAATCGGTGACCGCATTTACCAACGGTTGGAAAAGCGCATCCAGCCGAAGGTCAGAAAATTATTTATTTACCGCATTACGGCAGCGGCTTCCATTTTACTGGTATTGTCGGTAAGCGCCTATTTTGCCTTTCACAAAAAGGCACCGGAGCAAGTCGCGCAGGTGCAGGCTATCGCTCCCGGGCGCAACCAGGCTACCCTTATCCTTGCTAACGGCCGTAAGATCATTTTAACCAAAGGCCTGGCTGGTCAACTGGCAACACAAGGCACTACCGCAATTCTTGCGAAAGGGGAGAATGGTGTGAACTATGTTGCAGCTACAAATGGAGAAAACAAGATCCAGTATAATACGCTGAGTACCGGCAGGGGAGAAATGTCGCCCTATCCCTTAACCCTGGCAGACGGCACTAGGATATGGCTCAATGCCGCTTCATCCGTCACTTTCCCTACCGTATTCCCGGGCAAAAGCCGCGAGGTTTCGATCACCGGGGAAGCCTATTTCGAAGTGGCGCACAATTCAGCGCAACCATTCCGGGTTCGCGTGAAGAACCAGACCGTAGAAGACATCGGCACGCATTTCAATATCAACGCCTATGACGATGAGCCGGTTATCAAAACCACCCTGATCGAAGGTGCCGTTAAAGTTGGTGGGTTGATCCTGAAGCCCGGCCAGCAAACCGATGGTCAAACGATCCGCACAGCAGACCTGGCAGAAGCCATGGCCTGGAAGAACGGGCTTTTCCGTTTTAACCATCAGCCGCTTGAAGAAGTGATGCGCCAGGCCATGCGCTGGTATAATATTGAAGTGGAGTACGACGACCCTAAACTCAAAACCGAATCTTTCGGCGGGGTGACCACCCGCTTTGCAAATATTTCAGAACTGCTGCACACACTCGAGCTTACCCACCAGGTACGCTTCAGCGTAACAGGCAAAAAGATAACCGTTCATTCTTATTGACCCTAACCGATTTAAACATGAAAACGACAGACCCATAGCCGAGCAACACCGCTAAAATAAGAAGACCAGCTACACTGGACATGTACCTGGTCAGATCCGTTAAGGCACAGATAATTCGCTAAAATCTCTTACTTACCACTAACAGACACACAAATGTATAAAATTTGTACGATAAACGCGTGCAGCCCGCCCGGCTGCAAAAAACAAATCCTGCGTATCATGAAGCTCACCACTATCATACTTTTCGCAGCCCTGATGCAGGTAAGCGCAGCCACCATGGCCCAACGGGTCACTATGCAGCAAAAGCAAGCCAGCCTGAAAGAGATATTTGACCAGATCAACCTGCAGACCAGCTACAACGTCATCTACAACGCCAGCCTGGTCAACGCAAACCGAGAAGTCAGCGTCGACTTCAACAACACCCCCTTACTCGAAGCACTTGACAAATGCCTCGAAAACACCAACCTGACCTACACCATCGAAAACAAAACCGTCGTGGTCAGGCAAAAGGACCCCAGCATCATTGACAAAATCAAAAACGCCATCGGCGTCGCAACAACCGTCACCGCCTCCGTACACAACGAACTCGGCGAACCCATGCCCGGGGTCACCGTCCGCGAAAAAGGCACCAACAACACTACTATCACTGACAACAAAGGCAATTTCAGTATCACCGTACCCGACTACAAAACACAAATCACTTTCACCTACATCGGCTACGAACCCCAGGAACTCCGGGCCAGCGACATCCCCAACGGCTCCGCTATCACCCTCAAAGTCTCCGAAAACAACCTCAAAGAAGTCATCATCAATAAAGGGTACTACGACGAAAAAAGAGCCCTATCCACCGGCGACGTCAGCATCGTCAGCGCCAAAACCATCGGGGAACAACCCGTATCCGACCCCATCCTCGCCCTCGAAGGCCGCGTCCCCGGCCTCAACATCCAGCAAACTTCGGGTATGCCTGGTGCCTATGCTTCGATCCAGATCAGAGGACAAAACAGTATTGCCAATGGCAACGATCCGCTGTACATCGTAGATGGCGTGCCGTTCAGTTCCTTATCGTTATCTTCCACCTCTGCACCGTTTGGGCCGGTTGGAATACCTACCAGTAACACATTTAATACTGCTGCGGGACTAAGCCCCTTTAACGGATTGAATCCGTCAGATATCGAAAGTATCGAAGTGCTAAAAGATGCCGATGCAACCGCCATCTATGGTTCGAGAGGGGCCAACGGTGTTATCCTGATTACGACGAAGCGCGGAAAGGCTGGAGATACCCGGGTCGATTTCAACGTATTTAGCGGCGTGGGGACGGTCGAACGTAGACTCGATATGCTGAACACGCAGCAGTATCTTCAATTGCGCCGGGAAGCCTTTCAAAATGACGGGTTGGCCGTGCCTTCCATTGCTACAAATCCATCTAATACAGATTATGATATTAACGGGGTCTGGGATACAACGCGTTATACTGACTGGCAAAAGGTATTTCTAGGGAATACTTCTCATTTTACAAATGCACAAGGCGATATTTCAGGCGGCAATGCCAATACTCAATTTGTCTTTGGCGTGGGGTATAGCGACCAGGGGAATGTTTTTCCTGGCAATTTTACCGATCAGAAAGGGTCGGCGCACGTCAATCTTACGCACACAAGTACGAATGGTCGTTTCAATGCCCAATTTACCGCGAACTATGTTAACGACAATAACAACATGCCCAGCGCCAACATGGCTGGTTATATCACGCTCGCGCCAGACGCACCGGCCCTGTACGACACCGCGGGTAACCCAAATTGGCAAATTAACAACGGTTCAAGCACATTCAACGGTAACCCGATAGCGAGTCTACTAAAAGCGGCATTGTCCGTTACCAACAATCTTGTCAGTAACCTCCACCTCAGTTATACTATTCTACCCGACCTAATGATAAAGAGCGGATTTGGATACAGCCATGACGAAATAAACCAGACCTTAATTACACCATCAAGCTCTATTGCTCCGCCATATAATACTTATACTACTTCAAGAAACCTTCAGTTTGCAACCAACGATTTTTCTTCGTGGATCATTGAACCGCAAATCAGTTATAAAAGAATGATAGGGAAAGGAAAGCTTGATGCCTTGGTAGGTTCTAGTTTTCAGGAAAATAAAACGAATGCCATCACCGAAAATGGTACCGGATTTGTCAGCGATGCACTTATTCGAGATCCCCAAAATGCATCCAGTATATCGATTTATGGTGCAAATAATTCGCTCTATCACTATATGGCCTTTTACGGGCGTGTTAGCTATAGCTGGCTAGATAAATATGTCATTAACCTGACGGGCCGTCGGGACGGCAGCAGCCGCTTTGGTCCTGGGAAACAGTTTGGTAATTTCGGGGCAGTTGGTGCGGGATGGATCTTTTCAAATGAGCATTTTATCGAAAATTGCTTGCCCTGGCTGAGCTTTGGAAAGCTACGAGGCAGTTACGGAACCTCCGGCAATGACCAAATCGGCGACTATCAGTTTCTGAGTACTTACAGATCTAACTACCAAAGCTACCAAGGTGTCAACGGATTAAGTCCTACCTCATTGACTAATCCTTTTTTTGCCTGGGAAGTGGTCAAGAAGCTAGAAGGCGGGATCGAGCTTGGACTACTGAAAGATAGGATCAATCTTTCCATTGATTATTACCGCAACCGGACGGGTAATCAACTGGTAGGATTACCGTTACCGAATTTGACCGGCTTTAGTTCTGTACAGTATAATCTTCCGGCGGTGGTGCAGAACAGCGGTCTTGAGTTTACAATTAATACAGTCAATATTAAAACAAAGGATTTCGAATGGACGACCAATATTAACGGCACCCTTCCTCGCAATAAACTAGTTTCCTTCCCGAACATTTCCAATTTTGGCGCTTACCAATATACTTATGTCGTTGGAAAATCCCTTTTTATCAACGAGGTATATCGCAGTGCTGGCGTAAATCCACAGACGGGCCTCTATACCTTTTATTCAAAGGAGCCGGGCGGTCCTGATTTCCAGCAGGATTTAGTGGTGACGAAACCGGTAACACAATACTTCTATGGTGGTATCGGGAACAAAATCTCTTACAAAGGCATTTCTCTCGATTTTTTTATTCAGTATGTCAACCAATATGTCAGATCATGGATCAATGCTTTTAGCTCACCCCCAGGATATCGAAACTCTAATCAATTAACGACAGTGTTCGACCGCTGGAAACAGCCTGGCGATTTGGCATCAGTCCAGCGAGCCGGCAGGGGAATTGCAGTATTTGAGGCTTTAAATACTGAAAAAAGCAGCGATGCGGCGTACGCCGGGGCATCTTTTCTTCGCCTAAAGAATTTGTCCGTTTCCTACCAAATCCCCAGCCAATGGATCGCAAAGTTGCATTGGCAAAGTGCTCGCATTTACGTGCAGGGTCAAAATTTATTTACAGTCACCAACTACCTTGGGCTGGATCCGGAAACCGCGGGAACGCTCGTTGTGCCTCCTATCCGGATGGTCACAGCAGGGTTCCAAGTTGGTTTATAAGATTAACTGCGATACAGAAAATATTCATTAAAGCACAATAACGAATAAATAATATGTTATGAAAGAATTGAAAATATATCAAATCCGCAGCCTGGCGTTCGGCAAAGCAATCATAAAGAGGCTTCATGTACTATTAATATTGACCGCCTTTTTGAGCGGAATGACCGGGTGTAAAAAATTCGTAGAAGTCAATGCGCCTACTACCCAATTAGCATCTGTGAGCGTATTTGGCAGCGATGGAACTGCTACAGCGGCCCAGGTCGCTATCTATACTGCGATGGCCAACGAATCCTTCCAAATGTCCTGGTCCTGCGGCTTACTAAGCGATGAATTGACGAACTATTCTACCGACCAGTTAGCCCTTCAATATTATACCAATTCCATGCAGGCCCTGACCAACCCCGGCCCGTGGAATAATGCATACAATTATATTTACCAGGCCAACGCTATTATTGAAGGTTTGCAGAACAATGGCAGGATTACTCCGGCCGTCGCGGCGCAACTTATCGGGGAATCCAAGTTTATTCGGGCATTTTGGTATTTTTACCTGGTCAATTTGTATGGAGATGTACCTTTAGTTCTTACTACAGACTATACTGTCAATAAATCCATTTCCCGCACTTCGCAGGCACTGGTTTACTCTCAAATCATTGCAGATCTTAAAGACGCCCAGGATAAGCTGAACGCGAATTACGTAGATATAAGCGATATTGCTACTACAACAGAGCGTGTCCGGCCCACGAAAGCTGCAGCTGTTGCCCTGCTTGCCAGGGTGAACCTGTATACCAAAAAATATGACGCAGCTGAACTGTATGCCAGCCAGGTGATTGATAACAAAGCGCTTTATGCCTTGTGCACCAATCTTTCGTCAGTTGCAGGAGCTAATTATGTTTTCGAAAAAAACAGCACGGAAGCCATCTGGCAATTAGCCACACCGGTACCGAGCGACTACTTTACAACTGATGGCGAACATTTTATTTTAGCTTTTGCACCCTCGACGACGGGGGCAAATAGTGCTACTATCAGCCAACAGTTGCTAGTGAGTTTTGAACCCGGGGACCAGCGGTTTGCCCAATGGGTCGGGACATATGCCGAAGCTCCGCCGTCCACTGTTTCTTATCCATTTCCTTACAAATATCAATCTCACGACGTTGGGGTGACCACCGATGATCCGACTGCGGCAACCGAATATGTTATGATGCTTCGCCTGGCCGAGCAATATCTTATCCGGGCAGAGGCAAGGGCGCAACAAGGGAAAATACCCGAAGCGATTGCTGATTTGAATGCGATTCGCAACCGCGCGGGGCTCGCGAACTATTCTGGTGCGATGGACCAGGCAACGGTCTTAGCCGCTATTATGCACGAACGCCAGGTAGAGCTATTTGCTGAATGGGGGCACCGCTGGTTCGATTTGATTCGGACAGGTAATGCCAATTCTGTTATGGGTGTCGCTACCCCCTTAAAAGGAGGGACCTGGAGTACTGATGGTCACCAGTTATTATTCCCGATCCCCCAAAGTGAAAGACTAAATGATCCCAACCTGTCGCAGAATCGGGGATACTGATGACCATTCCTGAATAATAAGATTGTACACATTATAAACATAAAATTAAATAACTATGAGTAAAAAGACATTGGTAATTATAGTACTATTGGGTTTTCTGAATTTGACTTATGCCCAGGAGAAGGGTATCCGCTTCGAACAAAGCTTAAGCTGGAAACAGATTTTTGCAAAAGCCAAAGAAGAACACAAATATATTTTCGTGGATTGCTATGCCAGCTGGTGCGGCCCATGTAAATTAATGGACAAAGACACTTATCCTAACGATAGTGTGGGTAAGGTAATGACCGCATCGTTTTTATCCGTAAAAGTACAATGTGATATCACAAAACAAGATGATCAGCACATCAAAGACTGGTATACCGATGCGCATCAGATCCAGACGACCTATGGTATTCACGAATATCCTACATTTCTTTTTTTCTCACCTAATGGCGATTTGGTGTATAAAGCTGTCGGATATCGAAATCCGCGTCAATTTCTTGCGCTAGCGCATGATGCCAGGGATTTCCGAAAACAATATCCAACCTTGGTAGCAACCTATCATGCCGGTAAACTGCCTTACTCTGGATTGTTGGATTTGATAAAATTTGCAGGACTCTTACACGATACTATTACTCGGTCAGCAGCTGCAAGGGACTATATCCATGAGTATCTGGATCGTTTACCTGGCTCGGCGTGGAAAAATAAGGAAAATGGAGAAGCCCTCGGTTATATCTCTCGCTACCTTCGCACAGAAGACCAAACCTTCCGGCAGATTTGGCGCGACCCGAAAATGATAGATTCGGTAACTGGCATAAAGGGCATGGCTATGTCGATCATCAATGATGTAATTTACCGGGAAGAAATTGAGCCGGCAGTTACAGCAGCCAAAAAATCTGGTGATAAACCGACTTGGGATAGCTTGCAAAAGAAAGTCAAAATGAGATTCGGCACCAACTATGCGAATATGACGGTGGCTTCCGGAAGATTTGATTGGTTTTCGTTTAAAAACGATTGGGAAAATTATGCGGGCGCTCTAATAGACATGATAACTGCTTATGGGTGGGATCCTAAGGATGAATCAACCCGATTGTCATTTAACTGGGCAGCGAACGAAATATTTTTAAAAAGTAACGATCCGACAAAGCTTTCTATTGCGGCAGAATGGATGGACCCGGTTGTAGCATCGACTAAGACTAAAGGGTATTATGCAGGCGAATTTCTGGATACAAAAGCTAATATTTTATATAAGCTTGGCAGGAAAGAAGCGGCCATTGAACTGCAAGAAGAAGCTGTCCAGGCATACCCTGAAGGCAACGATATTAGGGAGAACCTTGAAAAGATGAAAGCAGGCAAGCCGACCTGGCCAAATAAATGAGCCTTTATTCTGATTATAATACGACAAAAATGAGAGCTTTATATAAACCGCTAATTTTACTGCTAATGGTCACGTTTGTTGCCTCCGGACTGACAGCACAGAATAGTTTGCCGCTAAAATCCACACGAACAATCTCTTTTACTACAACAGAAGGCAGTCATATGAATTTGGATATTTCTCCAGACGGTAAAACGCTAATTTTCGATTTACTTGGCGACATATATCGGTTGCCAGTCACTGGTGGAAGAGCTAGGCAACTAACCAGAGGGATGGCATTGAATAGGAAACCTACCTGGTCACATGACGGCAGAATGATCGCTTACCTGAGTGACGCAACCGGCGCTTTTCACGTCACGGTAATGAATGCTCAGCAAACATTCCACACAACCCTGGCAGAATCACAAAACGAGATTTTGTTGGGCCAAGGTATGCCGGAGGATAATGCACCCTTATGGTCGCCCGACGATCATTTTGTGATTGCCGGCAACAATGCCTACTGCATTGCAGGCGGAAGCGTACAAATGGATACGGCTGTCCACTCAATCAGGGATTATTCAAAAGATGGTAAAATTATTTATTGTTCGGGCTCTGATTATATACTCGCTGTATATAGTTTTAATGTTGAAAGTAAAACAAAGCAATTGATTGTATGGGAAAAGCAGTTTGGTAGCCGTGAAGTTATTGGCATGACCCCTGTTTTCAGGATTTCGCCTGACGGCCGATGGGTCTGTTATGTTGCCAATAGCATAGGGATGCGAAAGGCGCTCATGATCATGAACATCGCGTCTAATGCAAGCCGCGTTCTGGTGCCGAACCTCAATATTCAGGACACGACGGAGGCATCATCGATCGTTTCGCGGTTTTGTTTTTCTCCCGATTCAAAGGACATTTTTATTAACTATGGAGGTAAAATACATAGAATAAGTGTCGGAGATGGACAAGATGTTGTTATACCCTTTACCGCTGACGTAAGATTTGATGGTGCGCCTTTTAATTATCACACTTTTCCAATTTCAAGACAGGTAACCAACACCAAATACATCCGCTCCGTCAGTAAGCGGTCGGACGGGAAGCAATTGGTCTTTCAAACCCTGAATAAAGTATATGTCATGGATTTGCCCAACGGCAAACCCCGTGTTTTAGTTGATCAACCCATTAACCAGTTTCAACCGGCCTATTCGACAAACGGGAAATGGATCGCTTATGTATCCTGGAGCGATACGGACGGTGGCGCTCTCTGGAAGGTGCCTGTATTCGGTGGGAAGCCCGAAAGACTAACTACCGCCAAGGGACAATACAGGTATCCAACCTGGTCTCCGGATGGAATGTCCATTGCCGTAGTCAAAGGGGCTCCAGAATTGCTTGGATATAAGTTTGGGGTAGGAAGTATTGTAATGGGGGAGGGCCTGGCAGATACTCGGGCAGGGGAGTTGCAACTTGTTTCTGCAGCGAAAAAAACGATAAATACCTTAGCAGATTCTATCCCTCTTGCTAACGCGCTAACTTTTTCTGCGGATGGCTCAAATATAATATTTTCCCCTCAGCTACCTGACAAATATAATCCTTTTAAGCCTCAACCCCAATTCGTTTATATGGCCTTGGGCAGCAAGAATACGGTGATTCTTGCCACTGGTTCGCCTTATACAAAACTCACACAAAAATCTATTTCCCCTAACGGAAAATATGTGGTTTACTGTTTATTTGAAGATATTTTCTTGATACCTGTTTGTAAATTGAATAAACCTGCCATAATTTCAAGTTTTAATAAAATAGTTCCTTCCATTCGATTTGCCAAAGGTATCGACCCGCATTGGGAGCAGGGCGGAAATGTATTAGCCTGGAATTATGCCAATCATTTTTACCGGATCAACCCGGACAAGATCATAAACGCTGCAATGAAGATATCGTACCCTGATAAACAGCCGCAAGGGATTACCCCGCCAGTCTTTTATCCCTGCCGGGTGCAGCCCGATGAGGATATCGAAATTTCGGTTCCAAATGAATATGCTCACGGTAAAGGAATACTAGCCTTAAAAAATGTTCGTATTGTTACGATGAAAGGAAATCGTGTGATTGAAAAAGGAACTATCGTTATCGAAGACGGGCTGATTGCATCGGTAGGAAGCGTGTCAGAAATAAAAGTGCCGTCAGGAGCACAAACTTATGATCTTAAAGGGGCCACAGTCATTCCCGGATTTGTCGATACGCATCTGCACATGGATGGACCGACAGATATTTTCCCACAGCAGTACTGGATGTACCTGATCAACCTTGCTTTCGGGGTGACTATGGCAAGGGATCCCCAATCCGTTATTGATGAATATGGGTACGCGGAATTGATAAGATCAGGACAAATGATTGGCCCCAGATTATTTACTTCGGGATACGCAGTGCTGTCTGACCTATTGGCTTACAAAGACAGTTTGTCAGAGTACCAGGCGATCGTGCAAAAAAGAGCTGTAATGGGCGGCACTTTTGTAAAAAACTATTTAGGAAGGCCTCGCATTAAAAGTGAGACATTAGATTTCGCCTGTTACCGGGCGGGATTGAATGTGACCAATGAAGGGGACGGGTCCCCTGATAAAATTCTTGACTTAGGGATGATCAAAGACGGCAGCAGCGGGCTTGAGCATAATTATGCATGGGGCGATACCTACAAGGACTTAATCACCATTTTTGCAAAATCCAGGATTTGGTTTACACCGACGCTTCATGTATTGATTGGAGGTGATATCAATACAGAGTCGTATTTTGATTATAAATACTGGCACGCACCGGATACAAAGCTTAGACGGTTCCTTTACGATGACACTCTCAACAGATTCCTTGGTTCGCCGACCCTGCAAAAGTTATTAAGCCAGACACCGGAAGATACCTTGATCCATAGTTTCTTGGCCAACTCAAAAGTGGATGCGCGGATATTTCATGCGGGAGGCAGGATTTGTGTGGGCAGCCATGGCAATGACCAGGGGATCGGTTTTCATAATGAGTTATGGGCTTTACAAGCGGGCGGGCTGACCAATATGGAGGCCTTGCGGGCAGCTACAATCAACGGAGCCGGCGCACTGGGCGTGCAAAAAGATATAGGCTCCATCGAGCCGGGCAAAATCGCTGATTTGGTCATTCTTAATAAAAATCCCTTAGATGACATTCATAATTCCAAAGACATAAAATATGTAATGAAAGACGGCATTCTGTATGACGGTGATACGCTGGACGAAATATGGCCGGAAAAAAAGAAGTGCCCTGAATGGAGGATGAAAACTACGTCTTCAACTCAACCAGTGCAATAATTGAGAAGTAATCGTAAAGGCGATTTAGATAGATAGGAGAGAAAAAGACATACAGTGGATAAAATAAAAATACGGCTTACGGCGCTCCTGCTATTTGTATTAACCGTAAATGGCAATTTGCGCGCCCAGGACTGGCCAATTTTTGGGCGTTACATGGAACCTAACCAAAACCTGAAGGACAGCACGGTTAATGTAATAAACCTGCGTGATTCCATCACCGATTTCTGGATTGAAAAATCTTCTGAGTTCTTTCATCAAAACCATTATGTCGACCGCGGTATCAGCGGACAAACCTCACCCCAAATGCTCCTGCGCTTTCGCCAGGACGTCATCAGCCTCAAACCAAAAGCTGTAGTGATTCTCTGCGGCACCAACGACATTGCCGGCAACACCGGCCCATCCACCCTGGAAATGATCGAAGACAATATCCAAAGCATGTCCCAACTAGCCAAAGCAAACAATATAAAAGTCATCCTCTGCTCCGTACTACCCGCCAATCGTTTCAGCTGGAGACCCGAACTGCAACCAGCCGATAGCATTATTGGGTTAAATACATGGATCAGGGATTACGCTAAAACAAATAATTACGGCTATGTCGATTATTACAAAGATATGGTAGATGACAAGAAAGGATTAAAAGCCGAATATTCACCCGATGGCGTCCACCCCAATAAAGAAGGCTACCAAGTAATGGAACGATTGGTTCAGCCGGTTATCGAGCAGGCGTTGAACACCAAATAAACAATAAACAATAAGCAAGATCATGACACGCGATAGAAAATTAGATGAGGTGGATTTGAAGATCATGCAGATACTGCAACAAAACGGCAGGATGGAGACCGTCCATATTGCCACCAAAGTCTGCCGCTCCCCCCGCGCGACCCTCGACCGCATCGAACAACTCGCCGAACTCGGCTTTATCGAACGCTTCGCCGCCATCCTCAACCGCAAACTCGTCGGCAGACCCACGCTCATCGTCACCCTCGTCAAACTCAAAAGCCACAGCGCCGAACAACTCAAAGCATTCGCAACCACCATGCAGTTCCAGCCCGAAGTACAAGTCGTCCTCCACCTCTCCGGCGAATACGACTACCTGCTGCACGTATCCCTCCGAGACCCCGCCGAATACGAAGACTTCCTCGAACAAAAACTCTGCAACCTCCCCATGGTCGACAAAGTCCACTCCTCCGTAGTCCTCAAAGAATACAAAATGGACGCCGCCATACCCATTTACCCAGCCGTGTAACCACCAAAAACGCGGTTATACAAAAGATAACAAACGTCAAGCCTCCAGCCCCCGATATTGAGGCATGAAAAAAATTGCTTTAATATTTATACTGCTCGCAAGTTGCATCTGCACCCGAGCCCAGGTCGTCCAACTGATCAAAGAACTCCATAACCCCAATAGCAAAAACGTCATGATCATCGCCCACCGCGGCGACTGGAGAGGCGCCCCCGAAAATTCCCTCTACGCCTACCAGCGCGCCATCGACCTCGGCGTCGACATCATCGAAGTTGACCTCGAAAAAAGCAAAGACGGCGTCATTATTATTTTGCACGACCACACCCTCAACCGCAGCACCACCGGCAGGGGCAAACCATCCGACTACACCCTGGCCGAACTCAAACAACTCCGCCTCCGCGACGGCCTCGGCGCACCCACCAACAACACCATCCCCACACTCGAAGAAGTCATGCAACTCGCCAAAGGCAAAGTACTCGTCAACCTCGACCACAGCTTTCCCTACTACCGCGAAGCCTACGACATCCTCCTAAAAACAGGCACACTCGACCAGGCAGTCTTCAAAACCGATGAAGACTACCCCAAACTAAAAGCCACCTACCCCGAACTGCTTGATAAGATCACCTTTATGCCCGTCGTCGACCTCGATACCTCCATTGCCCGCGCACAGATCAGCGACTACCTCCAGCATATGAAACCAGTGGCCGCCGAACTCGTTTTCGGCAGCGACACCAGTTCCATTATCCGCAACCCATCCTTTATCAAAAAAGCCGGCACCCGGCTCTGGGTCAACGGACTTTGGCCCTTCCTCAACGGAGGCCACAACGACGACCTCGCTGTAGAATACAAAGACACCGAAAACAGCTGGGGCTGGATGATCGAGCACGGCGTTACCATGATCCAGACCGACCGCCCTGCGGAACTGCTGGCTTACCTAAGGAAAAAGCATTTGCACCAATAATAAGCCCGAGAATGAACAGAGTACACGATCCCCGGCATTCCCCGCAAACCGAAGCTATTTACGCCATCCAGGCATTCCCCATCTTATTATACCGCATCCATGCGCTACCTTACAATGAGCGAACCCTGGAAATAGAAAAAGAACTCAAAGAAGGCCTCTCGCAGTTGAACGACTTGTTAAGCGAACTGCGGAGCACCGTCACTGCCTTTCACGGAACGGCTGCAAAGGTCAGGGAACTGTAAAACAAAAATAAGCACCCAAACTGCCAAAAACGCGGTTAGCAAAATCGCTGGCCAAACGAACCCTTTTTCAGGCAACTTGCAGCATATGTTAAAACGATTATTGCTTTTACTACCAGTTATCGCACTGCTCCAGCAGGCCAATGCCCAAAACTGGAAAACCGCCAAAGAAGGCGGATACACGTATAGTTATGTGCCCGGCGACCCCATGCACGCACGCTTCTATACCCTGAAGAACGGCATGACTGTCATCCTCAGCGTAAACAAGAGCGCGCCGCGGATCAGTACCCTGATCGGCACCCGTGCCGGCAGCAACAACGACCCGGCAGAACACACCGGCCTTGCGCATTACCTCGAACACTTGCTATTCAAGGGCACCGACCGCTACGGGTCCCTCGACTGGAACAAAGAAAAACCCTATATCGACCAGATCGAAAACCTGTACGCCAAGTACAATACTCAAAGCAATCCCACCGAACGCAAAATGACCTATCACGAGATCGACAGCATCTCCGGCGTCACGGCGCAATACGCGATACCCAATGAATTCGATAAAATGATGACCGCCATCGGCGCGCAAGGAACGAACGCGCATACCACCACCGAGGAAACGGTTTACGAAGAAGACATACCCGCTAACGAAATCGACCGCTTTCTCGCCATCGAGGCCGAACGATTCCGTTACCCCGTATTCCGCCTGTTCCATACCGAACTGGAAGCGGTATACGAAGAAAAGAACCGCGGCCTGGACAACGACGGGCAAAAAGTATACTATGCCCTGCTCGACGGCCTGTTCCCGCATACCAATTACGGGCAGCAGACCACCATCGGCACGATCGCGGATCTGAAGAACCCATCGCTGAAAGCCATCCGCCAGTTTTATAACACCTGGTATGTGTCCAATAATATGGTCGTGGTTATGGCGGGCGACCTGGAACCTTCATCCACCATCCGCAAGATCGACGCGGCGTTCAGCTATATGCAACCCAAAGGACTCATTGAGTACCAGCCTGCTGCCGAAACCCCAATAAAAGCACCCGTGATCCGGCACGTTTACGGCCCCGAACCCGAAAGCCTGAATATCGCTTTCCGTATGCCCGGAGTGAACGACCAGCACAGCCAGGTCTTACTCGAAGTGCTGGCCGACCTGCTCAGCAACGGCAAAGCCGGTCTGATGGATATCGACCTGAACCAGCAGCAAAAGCTGCAAAGCGCCGGGGCGGGCAATAACACTTACCGTTTATATGGCATGCTCCAGCTACAGGGAAAAGCGAAACCCGGCCAAAGCCTGGAAGAAGTGCGCGATCTCTTGCTCGGCGAACTGGAAAAGATCCGCAGGGGAGATTTTGACGCCTCGCTCATCAAAGCCGTCGTGGCCAACCAAAAGCTAAACGAGCTGGAATCGATGAAAGACAATGATTTCCGCGCCACGAACCTCCTGCACGAATTCACCCTTGACCGTGGCCGGTACTGGCCCCAAAGCGTGGCCTTCAAAGATAACATGCTCAAAGTCACCAAACAGCAGGTGATGGATTTTGCCCGGGCATGGACCGGCAATAATTACGTCATTATCTACAAACATACCGGCAAAGACCCGGACAGCAGCAAAGTAGAAAAACCGGCAATCACGCCGATCACGATCAACAAGACCGAGCAATCCGCCTTTTTAAAACGGGTTGAATCCATGCTGGTATCCCCCATACAGCCTGCCTGGGTAAACTATGAAAAAGTTATCAAGCGGGACCGTACTGGGGTCACACCAATGCTTTATGTTCACAACCCGGATAACGGCTTGTTTTCGCTTACTTACCGCTTCGAGGGGCTCGGCAGCAACGGCGACAAACGTTTGCCCATTGCGGCGGAATACATGTCGTTGCTCGGCACGAAAAGCAAGAACGCCGCTGCCATTTCCCGAGCTTTTTACGATATCGCCTGCGATTACCAGGTCAGCGTTAATGGTGATGAAACCGATATCACCATAGGCGGCCTGCAAGAAAACTTCACAAAGGCGGTGAGCCTGCTCTACGATCTGCTGGCGCATTGCCAGCCGGATGAGGCAGCACTGGCAGATTACAAGACGCGCCTGATCAAGGCACGGCAGGACGCCAAACTCGATAAAGAAAATATCAGCCATGCGCTGATGAGTTATGCGATGTACGGCGCGGATAACCCCTTTAACCGCCAGCTGTCCGCAAAAGAACTGGAGGCGCTTTCGGCAAAGGAACTGTCCGGGATGCTCCGCGGCCTGATGCACTACCAGCACCAGGTTTGTTACTACGGACCGATGAGTTTACAATCGCTGAAAACCGCCATTCATTCACCAGATAAATTATTAGCGGTTAAACCTGCCGCTGACTTCAAAAAGATTGATCAAACCGAAAACCGTGTTCTATTTGCCGATTACAATATGGTACAGGCGGAAGTTTACTGGATCAGGAATACAACGCCTTATGAACCGAACCAATCGGCTACGGTCAATGTCTTTAACAATTATTTCGGTACCTCGATGAGCAGTGTCGTTTTTCAAACGATCCGCGAAAGCAAGGCGCTGGCCTATGCCACCTACAACCAATACGCTGCACCGGATAAAAAAGGCGGACGATATACCAATATCGCCTATGTTGGTGCACAAGCCGACAAACTGCCCGAGGCAGTAGGGGCGATGAACCAGTTACTGGACAGCCTGCCGGAGAATGCGCAGCTGCTGGCCGCATCAAAAACCAGCCTGAGGCAACAGCTGGCTACCGGGCGCATCAAACCCGAAGAATATATTGGCCGCTACCTTTCCGCGCAAAAGCTGGGATTGCAGGGCGATCACCGGCACGCCATCTACGAGCAAACCGGTAAGGTCAACTTTGCGGACCTGGAGGCGCTGCATCACAGCCAGCTCAAAAATAAGGCCTACACTTATTGCGTGCTGGCTTCGGAAAACAAAGTAAGCAATGAAGAACTGGCCAGGTACGGGACAGTGAAAAAGCTAAGCCTGGAGGAATTATTCGGCTATTGAAATGGAAAAGCAGCAAATATCCGCGATGGAATATGGCCTGCTGGTGGGCAGGCTGGATGACCTGCACCCGGATGAGGCCGCAGCGTTTCGCAGCCAGTTGGCGGAAACGTACTATGCATATCTCGACCGGCAGATGCAGTTAAAGATGGCGGTCAGGGCCTATGAGCAGGTTGTAGCGGGCATCAGCCGCGCGCTGACGCTTAGCCAGGTGGCACATGAGCATGAATTGAATAGTAAAAGTGTATTTCATAAATCGAAGATTGGTTAACCGGCAGGGTTTCGCGAGGGAACCCACCCGATCATTAAAAAACATTTGCAATGAATCAAGTTATCGATCCTATCAATATCCGTAAAGCGACCAGCCTGGACATTGCCTATATCCGCAAGCTGCCGGTTCAGCTGACGCATCCCTCAGCGGAGCGTCTGTTGCCTAAACAACTGCGTATGATGATGCAGGTGCCGGACCATGAACTGCGGGTGATCAGGCAGGAGCAACGTGTCGCCGCCTTTTTGGCCATACAGTTTGTGCCTGCCCGTGACAGCGCCATGCGCTTCCTGCTGATCCGGCACCTGGCGGTGGACCGTTTTGCTCTGGACAGGGGCAGCGCCGCCGAAATGGAAGAATACGCCACGGAAATTGCATCGGAGATCGCCTGTCCGGCAGTCTTGGTGCGAGGAGCATCGCTTTCCGGATCGGCTATGAAATTTTACCGGGAAAGAGGGTATGTGGAGGAGGGGAGTGTACTGATTAAAAGAATTTAAAAATAAAAATGACAG
>DASYCT010000461.1:0-3656 GCA_036500065.1 Chitinophagaceae bacterium
CGGACGAAACGGGCAGGATCGAAGCCATTGTGCCGGCACAGGAAGCGGGAGAAGGGGTAGAACAACGGACGGGCATACTAAGCCCCGGTCTTATCAACTGCCATTGTCATATTGAACTAAGCCATTTAAAAGAGGTGATTCCCCCCCATACCGGCCTGGTCGATTTCCTGTGTACGGTCGTCACCAAAAGAGGATTTGCGCCGGAACTCATACAGCAGGAGATAGAAAAGGCAGAGCAGGAGATGTACGGCAACGGCATTGCCGCCGTAGGGGATATCTGCAATACCACCGATGCCATCGCGGTGAAAGCAAAAAACCGGCTGCGCTGGCAGAGTTTTATCGAAGTATTGAGTTTTACCGATGCCAAAGCGGTCGATAATATGCGGCATTACGGCGAAATATTGCAGGAGCATCTAACCCGGCTCGCGCCGCCCCATCGCAGCGTGCTCACACCGCATGCGCCCTACAGCATCAGCCCGGCCACGTTCCGCCTGTTGAATGAAGCGACGGAAGGACAGGTGATTTCCATTCACAACCAGGAACACCCGGCAGAGGATGAATTGTATAAGACGGGCGGCGGCGGCTTCCTCAACCTGTTCAAAATATTCGGCGTGGAAAAATCGCCGTTCCCGGTTACTGGTAAAAGCAGCCTGCAATCGTATCTCCCTTATTTTATCAACCGGCAGACCTTGTTGCTGATTCACAATACCTATATGCCGGAAGAAGACATCGTTTTCGCCCGGCAACATGCGGCGGAACATGGGTTGCAACTGGTATACTGTCTTTGTGTAAATGCGAACCTGTATATTGAAAACAAGACCCCTCCTGTCCCGCGTTTTATGGAGCAGGGTTGTAAGCTGGTGCTCGGCACCGACAGCTACAGCAGCAACTGGCAGTTAAGCATCGCCAAAGAAATCGGCGCGATACAACAACATTTTCCTTCGATTGCGCTGGACACGATTTTGCAATGGGCCACCATCAATGGCGCAGAAGCATTGCGCTGGGAAAAGGATTTGGGAAGTTTTGAAAAAGGCAAACAGCCGGGGGTTACGTTGTTGGAAATGGATAGTAAGAACATTGTGCAAAGCAGCCGGAGAATAATATAGTTAAGAAGACAATTATAGGTGATCTATCGTCCCATCGGGACGTCTGGTAGGTAGGTAGAAAACGAATAACCCGCCCATCGTCCCGTAGGGACGTCTGGTGGGTTATATACCAAACGTCCCTACGGGACGAAGCGCAATTATCCATGACGGGCTACCTACCAGACGTCCCGATGGGACGAGAGGATCACGACAACACTTCCTGCAAGACCGGTAATGTTTTGAGCACGCCGAAATCGGGGATATGGAGTTTATAAAAAGTCTCGTAGGCGTGCAGCAGGATGTTGCGGGCTTCGTGGTTGAGTTTTATATGTTCCAGCTCATGGGGCTGCAGGGTTTTTAAAAGCTGGGAGGTAATAAAACTATACTGGCCGCCGAGGAAATAAGGATGCACCGGTTGCTCTTCCACAAATACGCCTTCCTGCAAATCGAGAAAAGGTGTCTGCGGCTTGTATTCATCTTCAAAACGGAAACCGAAAAGCGTGGCAAGATGAAGCGCGAAAAACAGGGGATAATTGGCTACTACACCCGGGCCGCCCTGGTCAAGATGTATAAAAGCATCCTCGATAAAATGAAATAGATCACTGTTGGCTTCGGGTTGTTTGATGGTTTTTTGCAACAGCTCTACCATGAACAGGGCCACGGCATTCCTGAATACGTCCGAAAAGATGTGCTGGTATAAATAACCCCATTTGTATTCTTTGATGCGCTGCAGGTTTTTAAGTTCGTTGTGATATACTTCCAGGTCGAGAATGGCCGTGGGTTGAAACAGTCCCGCCTTGCCGGGATTTTTTTTGGAGGAAGTCCGCACCCCGTTGACAAGATAGGACTGTATACCAAACAGCTCGGTGTACACAGCGACGATCACACTGGTTTCACCGTATTTGACGGTGCGGAGAACAATGCCTTTTGTTGCGTGTACCATGAATAAACGTTGACGGCTACTTGCCGATAAATACAATTTTAGTCGCTATCTTTTGCTGCCGCGAATCATCGCTGACCAATACGAGGTACACACCCGTGGCGGCGGTATGCCCGTTGTAGTCTTTGCCGTTCCAGGTGGCCTGCCCGCCGAGGGCCCTTGTTTCATACAGCAATCTCCCGTTGAGTTCAGTAATCTTCACCACGGCATTGTCCACCAGTCCGCGGATGGCAATCGTGCCATTGTAACCGGGTGGCACGGGATTGGGAAACACCAGCACGCCGCTGTTGACGTCGCCGCCTTCGGTAGCCGTACTCCTGAAAGAACAGATACCGCTTATAGTAGCAAAAAACACTTCACCGGTGATGCCGTCGATGGCTATTTTACGCACATCGTTGTTGAGCAGCGGGCTGTTGGCGCTGGTAAACCGGTAGAGGATGGTCTGCGCATCGGGGCTTAAGAGCCATACGCCGTTTTTCGTGCCCACCCATTTGCGATCGGCCCCGTCTACCGCGATACATTGCACCTGCTCGGCGCTGAACAGGTAGCCGGCAAAATTATCCTGCTGCACGATGGGCAGCACGGCATCGCATCCGCCGGGCCCGAATACCTGCTGCGCACATTGGATAACGCCGATGCCCTTGTCGGTGCCCACCCAGATAAGACTGTTTTTATCACAGGCGAGGCAGAGCACATTATTACTGGGCAGGTTGCCGTTGCCCACACCCGAGAGGTATTGTTTCCATTTATCATCGGAAGGATTATCGATCGACTGCCCATGATTGAAACAAAGCAGGCCATTGCCCCCGGGACATACAATCCATTTTTGGTTATAATCGTCTATCACTACCTGTGAAAAAGCATTGCCGGGTATGGCGAAAGGGGGCGCAAAGGAACGCCAGCTTCCATCGGTCTTTTTAACGGAAAGCCCGTTGGAAGCGCCATAGCTGGCTATCCACAGGTTGTTATCATTGTCGAAAGCCAGCCCGGACACATTGTATTTGGCCGGAGCGATGGCAGAAGAAGGCAGCGGGGAATTTTGCTTGTACACCTGGAACGTATTATTGGCTTGCAGGTGCAGCAGGCCACCGCCAAAGGAACCAGCCCAGGCAGAGGTATCCACGGGATCGATTGCCACCGTTATCAAATCATACAAACTATCAATGGCTGGAATCGTGGAAGGGTTATAATTGGTCCATTGTTCCGCAGCAAAGCGGTAGAGGCCGTTTTTTGTAAATGTATTCGTCCACGTACTGCTCACTGCGCCGGAAGCGATCCACGCTACGCCGTTGCGCACCGCCATTTCTCCGAGGGCAATGGAAAGTGGTGAGTTGGGCTGGTAGCGTTCGGCCGTGCTGCCTTCAAAACGCAGCAGGCCGGAAATGGAATCGGCGACCCATGCTTCGTTTTGAAGCAGGATGGCCTGTTGCGGAGCCAGCAGCAGGTTGTCCTGTGCGATCGTTTGCTCCACGGCCCCGCTGCCGTTGATGACCAACACCCTTGCTTTGCTGCCCTGTTGCTGGCTGACCAGCAAGCGGTTTGCCGACACCGTTGTATTGGTAATGGTCCAGTCGGAAGTGTAGAGCAGCGACCAGTTGCCGCCGTTCAATACAAATAAGGAATCCGATTGC
>DASYCT010000462.1:0-5454 GCA_036500065.1 Chitinophagaceae bacterium
GTGCCATGGGCGGCAGTGTTCAACGAGTGAAGCAATTCCCTGCCATTCCCCATAGGAGGTTTTTTTCTTCGCATAAGCCTTAGCATTCCCAAAAAGGAGAAAAATTGTGCCAAAAGTCCTGCTCCCCGCTGAAAATGGCCATTATCTTATTATAAATGTCCCAAAGGCTGGCATTTTGCGTTCATAATATCTATTTTTGCGATAAATTAGGCGTCTATGCAGTCCTATAAGGAACAAACGGGTACGCTGTCAGATGAGGATGTGCTGCTGGAAACGGAGGTGGAGCAGCCCTGCCAGCTTATCGTTTGGAACGATGAAGTGAATACGTTTGAATGGGTGATCGAAACCCTGGTGGATATCTGCGGTCATTCCGCCGAGCAGGCAGAGCAATGCGCCCTTATCATTCACTCGCGCGGTAAATACGCGGTTAAATACGGAAGCTACGATGTATTAAAACCCATGTGTGATGCTATCACCGACAGGGGCATCAATGCTACGGTAGAAATAACGGTGGGTTAATGCCGTTATTTGTCCTTAATAAAGAACTGGTATTCCCTCCCGTCAGCCAGTCGGAACCCGATGGGTTACTGGCCATCGGCGGCGACCTCTCGGCAGACCGCCTTCTCTTCGCTTATCGCAATGGTATTTTCCCCTGGTTTGAAGGACAGACCCCCTTGTGGTGGTGTCCCGACCCGCGTTTCGTGCTTTTTCCCGGTAAGCTGAAAATCAGCAAAAGCATGAAGCAACTCTTTAAAAAAGACGCTTTCCGGTTTACCGTCAACACCGCTTTTACCACTGTTATCAATAACTGTAAAACCACTGCCCGGAGGGAGCAAAGCAGTACCTGGATCACCGAAGAAGTAAAAGCCGCCTATATTCACCTGCACCGGCTCGGGCATGCCCATAGCGCCGAAGCATGGCTGGGCGACGAACTGGTGGGCGGTTGCTATGGCATCCGCATGGGCAAAGTATTCTTCGGCGAAAGCATGTTCAGCAAAGTGAGCAACGCCAGCAAATATGCCTTTATCAAATATGTAGAACTATTATCGCAGGAGGGCGCCCAACTCATCGACTGCCAGGTCTACACCGAACACCTCGAAAGCCTCGGCGCACAAATGATCCCGAGGACCCATTTCATCCGGCTACTGGATGAGCTTATCCCATAAAAAATAACCACAAAGTGGTATGGATCGCATCCAAAAACCATCTTTTACCGTAAAAAATCATATTAAAGTGGTATTGCCCGCTGGCCTGCGCGGGGGTAGCTTTGACTCTTCCGCCCTTTCTTATATACCCTTCATGAAAGATGAGGATTTGACAACTGGTCCCGCCCCGGCGGGACCTTTTTTAGTAAGGTCCGGGCTTATTTTTAACAGTTTAAAAAGCCCTCCCCACGTAATTAGCATTATACTTGCACCGTTTAATGTAAGCGCGTAACTTTATACGGCTAATACAAGCATTATGACCGATAATTTTGAAGCCCGGAAAAACATGCAGGCGGCCACTATCACTGCCGCCGTACTCGGGCTCATTCTTGTACTGTTGCTGATTGTCGGCTGGGAAACTCCCCAGGCGCCTCCCCCGGTTGTAGACCAGGGTCTCGAAGTAAACCTGGGCAGCAGCGATATGGGGCTGGGCAACGACCAACCCTTTCAACCCGGTCCCCCCGCTGCAAAAGACGAGCAGCGCTATACGCCCCCCAAACCAGTGGTAGCCGAAAAAGAAGAAGTAAAAGACCCCGAGACAAACGATAAAGACCCCGACGCACCCGTAATAAAAAAACCGGTTATCAGCAAACCCAATGCAACAAAGATTGCTGAAAAGGAACCTGTAAAAAAGACACCGAAGAAAGTGATGCCGAAAGCAGACCCCGTTCCCCAACCTCCACGACCCAAAACATTGATGCCAAAAGGAATCAATGGCACCAGTCCCACTGGCGGCAATGATGCCAGCACCTATAAAAAAGGCGGCAATGAAGGCATTGCAGGTGGTAAAGGCGACCAGGGCCAGCCCGGCGGTAACCCGGATAGTAAAAACTATGTGGGCGGTGGACATGGAAACTCGGGCGTAACCATCCGAAATGGTCTCGAAGGAAGATATATTGCCCACGCCTATAACTACCAGGGCGATTTTAATGAAAACGCCAAAGTCTCCGTCGATGTAGTGGTAGATAAAAGTGGGAATGTAATAAGCGCAACCTACCAGGTCAAAGGTTCTACCACCTCCGATGCGGCGTACCGCGAAAAGGCAATTGAAATAATACGCAAGTCCAAACTAAACGCAAACCCCAACGGCGAGGACGAACAAAGAGGGACATTGACCGTTGACTTCAGGGTAAAAAACTAAAACAGTTGCTAGTTTTCCCGGGGTATCTATCTTTGTGCCCCCATGACTACTTACCAGCAAACTCTTGATTATATCTTTACGCGGCTTCCCATGTACAGCCGTATCGGCGCCGCAGCTTACCGCAACGATCTTACCAATACCATCGCCCTTTGCAATGCATTGGACAACCCGCAGCAACATTTTAAATCCATTCATATTGCCGGCACCAACGGCAAGGGTTCTACCAGTCACCTGCTGGCGGCTATCCTGCAAAGCGCGGGCTACAAAACCGGGCTGTACACCTCGCCTCATTTAAAGGACTTCCGCGAGCGCATCCGGCTCAACGGGGCTATGGTGCCCGAACAATATGTGGTCGATTTTATCAACCGCATCGAACCGCAGGTAGCATTGCTCGACCCCTCGTTTTTTGAGATCACCGTAGCCATGGCCTTCGATTATTTTGCCGGCGAAGCTGTGGATGCCGCCGTTATCGAAGTGGGGCTGGGCGGCCGGCTGGACAGCACCAATATCATCCACCCCGAGCTATCGATCATTACCAATATCGGTCTCGATCACATGAATATGCTCGGCAATACCAGGCAGGAGATTGCGTATGAAAAAGCCGGCATCATCAAACACGGTGTGCCCGTGGTAGTGGGCGAGACATTGCCCGAAACCAAACCCGTATTTGAACAAAAGGCCGCCGAAGAAAAAGCGCCCCTTATCATTGCCACCGACCATTATTTCGTGACCGACTGGCATATCGAACCACATACGTTGAATGTACAGGTGGAAGATAAAAAGACCGGCAACCATACCGTTTACGAGGTGGAGCTGCAGGGCATTTACCAGCTTAAAAACCTGCTTACCGTGCTGGAATCCGTGCGTCAGCTGCAACAAAAAGGATGGGATATAAGCGAAGCCGCCGTGCAGAAGGGGCTGGCCCAGGTAAAAAAGCTCACCGGTCTTCATGGCCGCTGGGATATTATTCATCGCCACCCGTATGTAGTGCTGGATGTGGCCCACAATGAAGATGGCATGAAGCAGCTCGCGGAGCAAATCGAAATAACCGATCATACCAACCTGCACATTGTCGTTGGCATGGTAAAGGATAAAGAAATAGATAAAGCCCTGTCGTATCTTCCCCGCCATGCCAGCTATTATTTTACCAAAGCCCGTATCCCGCGCGCCATGCCCGAAGAACAACTGGCGGCAAAAGCCGCTTCGATGGGATTAAAAGGGAATCATTACCCGGATGTGAATACGGCGCTTAAAACAGCGTTGATGCATGCGGGGAAGGAAGACCTGGTATTGGTTTGCGGCAGCGTGTTCGTAGTAGGCGAAGTAACGGTAGATATTCCCGAGGCGCTTTCTACTCATAGCTCATAGCCCGCAGCTTACAGCTTCATCAACCCGAGCTTCATCAACCCGTAAAAGATGCAATTGGCGTGCAGGGCCTGTTTGATTTCCTGCCGCTTCAGCAGGTCGAGCAATTCATCCATGCTTACCAGTACGATGTCTATCTCCTCGTTGTAATCAAGGTTTTGTCCCGCTACCTTCTTTCCACCTGTGGCAAGAAAAAGATCCGTGAAGTTGGTCAGCAGGGCGGGGTTGGCGGCCATTTTACCCAAATGCTCCACCTTCGAAAACGAATAACCTGTTTCTTCCAGCAGTTCCCGTTGAATACCGGTTAGAATGTCCTCGCCTTCGTCGATAAAGCCACCGGGGGTTTCATACAATACTTCTTCGACCGGGTGGCGGTATTGCCTGACCAGTATCGCCCGGCCGTCTTCCGTCAGCGCCAGCGCGGTAGCCGTGGGTGGAAGCTCCACCACGTAATAAGGATCGATCAGTGTGCCGTTTTGCATCCGGCAGACATCCTTGCGGAAAGTAAAGTATTTGTGACGGGTGATGTATTCAGTGGAAAGCGTCTCCCATTTCATATTATTGCTCATACTTCTTATCTTTTCCCCCTTTAGGGGGTAGGGGGTGGGGGCCGGGGGGTATCACCAGTTATTTCGCTCCCGCAGCGCCGTGATATGGGCCACATGGTGTTTTCCATGCCAGGCATACATGCCAAACAAGGTCCACAGCGTAAACTCTTTATTGTGTTCGGGATGGATAATCGTGCGGTTCCATTCGTCCATCGTCATATTTTTCAGCAGCTCGTACCAGCGGGTATGCAGCGCATAGAGCAGCGTAATGGACACATTGGAAGGAAGGTTTCCCACATCACTCAGTTCCGCCCATTTTGTCTCATCATAGGGACGGATAACCGGGTTATCCTCCGTCAGTCCCAACCGGAAACGGCAATAAGCATTGATATGACTATCGGCTATGTGGTGAACAAGCTGGTTGACGGTCCAGCCTCCTTCGCGGTAAGGCGTCTGCAATTGCGCTTCATCCAGGTTGAGCAGGGCGTTCTCCACCAGTTGGGGCAAAAACTTAATATCGTTGAGCCAGTCCAGCCGCAACTTATCAGAATAAGGCTTTGCCTCGTATTTCCCTATCGGGTATCTCAAATCCTCCTCCATATAATTAATTTTTTTTCTTCATTTCCACATTCTACTCATCCCTCCATTCCTTCCCCGTCAGGTTCAGGAACACATCTTCCAGGCTGGCTTTTTTTACTTCCACCTCGCGCCGAAAACCGGTCGCTACCAAATCGTCAATCAGCTTAAGGGGCGAATTGATGGCTACGATCCTGCCGGAATCAACGATGGCCACGCGATCGCACAGCACTTCGGCTTCATCCATATAATGGGTGGTGATGATAACGGTCGTTCCCTTGCTGCGTATATCGATGACCAGGTCCCAGAGATTCCGGCGCGCCTGGGGGTCGAGACCAGTGGTCGGCTCGTCGAGAAAGATGATCCGGGGCTGGTTGATCAGCGTGGTGGCGATCGAGAAACGTTGTTTTTGTCCGCCGCTTAGTTCCTTGAATTTTGCCTTTGCCTTGTCCTGCAGGTTGACCAGCCCGAGCAACTCGTTTGCTTTCACCGAGCGGTTGTACAACCCGGAAAACAAATCGATCAGTTCGGTGAGGTTCAGACCGGGATAATAACCGGACGATTGCAACTGCACTCCGATGATCTTCTTGATATCGTCGGGCGACTGGTCGAGATTGAA
>DASYCT010000463.1:0-2372 GCA_036500065.1 Chitinophagaceae bacterium
CACTCCCGTTCTTAAAATCTATCCGCGTTAACCGCCATCCTTCTACAGTGTTATCAGAATAAGAGTTGTCGTATGTCTTATTGGGGCAGTTGGCATCGCCCGTCTGTACAAGATATTTCGTCTGAGCGGCGATGGTTTCAAAGGAGGATTCGGCCACCTCATACGAAAAATTGATGGAATCGGTGCCCAGTGCATTTACGATCTTTGTTATATACCAACTGGTTACCCCGGAAGGTTGGGGACTGCTTCCTAATGAGCCATTTGTTACGGGATAGGCCTGTGTACTTTCTTTTGTCTGGAAAAAATATTGCGTGCCGTTAATATCGGTCACCTTCCATCCGACATTGTACGTATATTCAAATTTATTTCTTGACGAAGGAATGGTAACGACATTTCCGAGCGTATCCCAAAAGAATTTACCGGATTCACCTCCCAGGTTATACGTGAAAATATCCATTTGAGAATCCATAGTACCATCCGTAATAGTGTCTAAATAAGACTGCTGTACGTCCGGAGACATGCCAGTAATAAATTTAGTTACTGAATCATGAACAGCCTGGAATCCCCCGCCATCTTCATCAGCCAGCCCCCGCTGTTGCCTGGTTATTACGCCGCCTGCATTGAGCGCCCAGCCGGTACCTACCCATGAAGCCACTTCTTCCACCCGGATGCCACCGGCATGATAACTCACACTAATGGGAAGTTTTAACGTGCCGGTGTTTATCTCATAAATGGGCACACTGATGTCGGGTATCCCGGTATAATAGCCTACCGGTATTTCTCCGAATTTTCCCAAGGAAGCGGCATTGGGAGAAACTGGTATAACATTGCCGATAGAAGGCAAAGCAGTCTGAGCTTTAGCCCTCTCGGGTAAAATGAACAATAGAAGTAAAGCCATTAAAGTAGAATACACGGTTTTGGGTTGCATAAGCAGTTTTTATTCTATGATCGTTGGGGTTATTTAAAAATTATATCCCGCCCGAAACACAAAAGCAGTGGTAGCCGGGATATGCGCCGCATGCAGCCAGTCGTACAAAACACTCACACGGGTATTCTTAAAGAATTTTGTTTTGAGACTTACCGTCTTGCTTACACCTGTGAGCGCCGACATGGACCAGGCCGAATAATCGTGTAATTCCTTGATAGAATTAAAGGCGCTCAGGTAATTGGCTTCGGCGCCAGCGGTCAGGAAAAAACTTCTTTTTACTTTAAAGTCAAGCCCCGAGCGCAAACCCATGCCCTGGCTTGACAGGTGAATGTGCCGCAGGTCTTGTCCCCAACCCATCTTATAGGAGATACCGACGGTGAAGGTCAGCCTGTCCAGCGCCCGGTAGCCGGCCGTCAGTGCAAAATCAGTATAGGTGGGAATGACGTTGTTGCTCTTGGTGGTCTGCATGTCCAGGCCAAACAGCAGTCGCTTTTTGAAGGATTGTGTTTTAGTGGCCTGCGGATTCATGTCGGGCATATCACCCGTGCTGCCGGCTTGCGGAAAGCGGTTGCGCAGTTTGGATAGTTCCGATTGCGCCGCGCCGAGGCTGGCCTGCACGGTTTGCATCGCGTTGGGTCCCATATTGGTCAATCTCGATTGAAGTAAGTTCTGTACCTGGCTGATGGTTTGCAGGCCGTTCATATTGGCACTGCCATAATCGGCCGGCACGTTGAACAGGCCGGCGAGGGCACTATTTTTTGCCATGAAGCTTTGAAACGGCCCGTACTGGCGGAGTAAGGCCAATGCCTTTTGTTCGGCTTTGGTGGGGTCGGACAATGCTTTCTTATAGTCGTTGATCTGTTGGGTGTAATAATAGGCCGTGACATTGTACTTCTTTAAATCGCTGCCCATATTGTCACTTGCCAACTGCTGCTTCAGGTATTCCTTTCGCTGGCGAATGAATTCTTTTACGTTCTCGGCCTGTTTAAGCTGTGCTTCGAGGGCGTTTACCTTGCCCAAGGCGTCTTTTAATTGTGATGGGTTCACCGGGAGCTTGCTGCCAAAAGGGTTGCCCGACAGGAATTTCAGGCTGGTAGCCGCCGTATCGGTAAAGGGAAGATACCGGCCGCTGCTGCGTTGCAAGCGCTGCGCCCTGTTATATATATCATTTTTTAATTGCTGGTATTTAGCCGCGGAACTGGCAAATACATTGTGGGCTTTTACGGAATCGACTTTAGCGAGCTTTTTTTGGAGTTTTAATTCCTGTTTTTGGAGTTTATCCAGGTATTGCTGTGTAGCCTTGTCGATGTCATTACTTACCTCGTCGGATTTCTTTCCCACGGCAGCGATATACTGTTGAGACATCTTATCGACTTTGGCCGCATCGGATGCACTGAGAGCAGGTGTATCCTGGGCAAAAGGAGTTTGGGCGACACATACGAAT
>DASYCT010000464.1:0-6814 GCA_036500065.1 Chitinophagaceae bacterium
TTCGTTGCCGAAGCGCATAAACATCCTGCCACTTCCACGGCATTCTGTTATTATTCCGCACACACGCCAAGCTACAGTTTGACCGTGGACCGGGAAAAATGTGAAAAGCTGGGGGTTACCATCTCCGACGTATTCAACACCATGCAGGCCTATATGGGCAGCCTGTTTGTAAACAACTTCACGTTGTACAACCGTACGTATCATGTGGTGGTGCAGGCCGATACGCTGTTCCGGGCGTTTATATCGGATATTAATAAATACTACGTACGCAATGCCGCGGGCGAGATGCTGCCGCTGAGCACGCTGGTGAGCTACAAGCCCATCGAAATAACCCCGTTAATAACGCACTTTAATATCTTCCGTTCGGCCGAAGTGGACGGCAATACGCCGACGGGGTATAGCACCGGCGAGGGAATCGAAGCATTGAAAGAAACGGCAGCGAAGGTATTGCCGCAGGGCTATACCTACGAGTTCTCGGGGTTGAGCTATGAAGAGATACAGGCGGGCTCGCTGACGATCTATATTTTCATGTTTTCCATCGTGTTTGTTTTTCTTTTCCTGGCGGCCCTGTATGAAAGCTGGTCAGTGCCGTTTTCGGTGATGCTCGCCTTTCCCATCAGCGCCTTTGGAGCCATACTGGCGCTTACCTGCGTTCCACTGCTCACCAACAACGTATATGCGCAGATTGGGCTTATCACGCTGATAGGGCTTTCGGCCAAGAATGCGATCCTGATAGTCGAGTTTGCCAAGATACGGGTGGACCGTGGCGAAGAATTGATTCAATCGACGCTGGAAGCGGTGCGCCTGCGGCTACGTCCCATCATTATGACTTCGCTGGCGTTTATCCTCGGCGTAATGCCGCTGGTGCTGGCAAAGGGTGCTGGTGGCGTGGCGCGCAATACCATCGGGTTTACCGTATTGGGGGGTATGCTGGCGTCTTCGCTGCTGGCGATATTTATCGTGCCGGTGCTGTTTGTATTGTTCACCCGGCTTTCGTATGGTAAAAAAGAATTGGAATGGCTACAGGCGCATCACGACGAACTGATGGAAAAAGCAAGAAGGGCCGAAGAGCAGAATATCGATCCCGAACTGGAATTCGAGATTGAACAATCGCATAAAGACCATAAACCGGAAGAGGGTAAACCCGGGCAGGCTTCTTAGTTCCTTTCATGCGGCAATGGGCGCCTTCGGCGCCCTGTTTTCAACACGGAGTAAACAGAGGTACGGAGTTCACGGAGGAAAAAGAAAGCCAATAAATTGTTTCTCCGTGCCCTCCTTAACTCCTTTTCCTCCGTGTTGAAAATTTAAGCGCCGAAGGCGCTTTATCTACCGTATATATTCCGCATACGGTAATTAAAATCATTCATCATTCGTCGGGTAAGTTCGCGGTATAGATCGTCGTAGGCGGGTTGATTGTTGTAGGCGCCACGGATGATGGCCCAGTCCTTATCGCCGAGGGCACGCTGATCGCCTTTGTAATTGCCGGTCAGCTTTTCCCAGCTGTATTGGGCGGGCACACGATCATTGGCAATCATGCGCTGCGATGCCTGGTCGGTGATGCGGTATTCCATCATCGCGCGTGAATCCACCACCCGGCGGGTCACGTTGACAGTAGCGGTGACCGTAATAGTCTTTTTTACCTTGGGATCTTTGTCATCCTCTACCGAAATATCTTTCGACACGTCGTAGGAATAGCTGTTGGAAGCGAGTTGCCCGAACCAGATATCGTGAACGTCGATGTCCATGTACTGGTCCACGCGTACATCTTTTACCTGTGCTTCCGTGGGGCCATAGAAATTATAATAATGGCCGTTGCCGATGGAGTTGAGGTTGTACACCACATCGTTTTGAAAATAACTTCCGTTGACGGAACTATAGGACCCGAAACGCTGGTCGAATTTACTCACCACTATGTTTACAATGGCAAGGTCAAGCGCCTGCTGCTTTTTTTCTTCTACCTGCTGGTAGCCGGGAACATATCGTTCGGCAATAGTGAAACTTTCAATGGCATGCTGGGCGCTGATACGGTCACCGCGCTGCAACAATTCATCTCCCTGGGCATAGCTGAAGGCGGCCGCGTTTTCGGCGGCGGTAGCCAGTTCGGTCGTATAGCTGGTGGCCGTGACCAGTCCCCGGGCGGCGGGGGTGGCGGCAATGGCATCATACATCTTCTGAAGGGCGCGGTAGTCATTGTAAATGATGCCGAGCTTTTGAGGTGTTAGCACACCCATGCGGGCAGCGTCAATGGAATTGCGGTATTTGTCCACCGCCTCATTATAGGCCTGGGGCAATATAGAGGCGGCCGTGGGATTATCAGGCTTTTTCTTTAAATCATCAAGGGCTGAATAAAGGGCGCGATCATACTGTCCTTCGTCGAATAGTTTCTTGGTAGACTTGCAGGCAGCGCAGGTTATGCAAGCTGCCATGAGCACCAGCGTGAGGTTTCTCATTTCAGGGTTGTTAATAGAGGGTTTATGAAAGGCTGCGGTAAGGGTTCAGGTTACCAGCAACCGGTATCTGGCATCAAAATTAGGGCATCTCGACGTAAATCGTCTGTTTAAGACGTATGGGAACATTTTTTTCCAGGCGCACCGCGGGAGTCCACAGGGGCATCGCCTCAAATTTTTCGATAATGAGATTGTTCATCTCGTTATTGGCTCCTTTCAGCACTTTGGGCAGGATAACCTTACCGTCTTTATTCACGATGTATTCTACCGTGATAAAGGTTTTCCGCTGGTCGGCCGGCAGGAAGGCCATCAGCTTTTTCGATAAATCATCCAGGAAGGCCTGGAAGGCATCGCTTCCACCGGGATAAACCGGCAGTTTGTTGACCGCATTGACCAGCTCGGTTTCATCAAAGGCTACCGGGGTAGCTTCTTTGCGCCGGACTGTTTTTTTCTCGGGCGCCTTGTCGTCGTCGCCGGATAATTTTATATCGTCACCGAATACATATTCACCTTTTTCATCCACCATGATCACCGGCAGGTTCTTATGCTTTTCAAAATAATAATAGACCTGTTTAAGGTGATCGCTCAATCCTTTGTATTCGGGAAAGTCTTTTACATATTTTGCGAGGTACTCGGCGCTGCGCTGGTTTTTAAATTCGATGGGGAAGATATGCACCGGTATAAAATCCTGTCCTTCGCTTTTCGCATGTGCGGCGAGGACATACAATTCTTCTATCTGCAGGTCGGTGATGGGTATGCAACCGGTGGTGACGCAACTTCCGTGAATATAAATCTCCCCGCCGGGCTGCAGCGAATCGCCGAGCAGGCGGTCGGACGTATTGGGATAATTCAAGCCAAGCGATAAATGGTAATTGCTATGGGGATTGAATTCATTGATATAGTAAAAGCCTTCGGGCACCTGGTAATCGCCCTGCATGCGTTTGGGGCCGAGTGTACCGGCGAGCGCACAGACCTTATAGGTTTTGAACAGCTTGTAAGGGTCGTTCTTTTCCTGTTTGACCCATACTTCGAGCTGGCTGTCGTATTTGAATGAACGGATGTAGACGTATTTGGCGGGCCATACGAGTTTCTTCTCTTCAAACTGTTTCATCAATGTGTCTTCCTTGCGTTTCCATGCGTCGTTGAACGTAGGGAAAGAACGCTGGTAATCCATAAAAGTGAAGGAAGGGGCAGCCGTCTGCGCAGAAGCGTTGCACAGGCTACCGGATAGAAGGAAAAGGAGAAGAAGTCGTTGTTGTATGACCATAGTGACTACTTAAAACGGGTAAAACGTTGATTTAGTACCGGCAGGCAAGCGTTTCTGACGTTAAAATTAGTACAAAAGGCTAGTCAAAAATCACACCAGCTTCTCCACCGGATGTGGAAAAGCGCAGAATGTGAGTGGAGTCACGATGGGGATTGTACTGTGAGGGAAAATAATTAATTGTTAAGGGATGAGGGTGAGGGCAGAAGATATGCAAAGCGGCTCACCCTCATTAGGTTTCCCTTCATTAAGGTTACAAGTTCCCCCTCAGTCCCTGCTCGCGTTCAATCGCTTCGAACAGGGCCTTGAAATTGCCCTTCCCAAAGCTTTTGGCGCCCTTGCGCTGGATGATTTCGAAAAACAGGGTGGGCCTGTCTTCCACGGGTTTGGTGAATATCTGGAGCAGGTAGCCTTCATCGTCTTTATCGACAAGAATACCCAATTCTTTCAGGGGGGCCATGTCTTCGTCGATGGGGCCGGTCCGGTCGAGCAGGTCATCGTAATAGCTGGAAGGGACTTTCAGGAACTCCACACCCCTGTTTTGCAGGTCGGTCACGGTGGCCACAATATCAGCAGTGGCAAGGGCTACGTGCTGGCAGCCTTCGCCATTGTAGAATTCAAGGTATTCTTCCACCTGGCTTTTTTTCTTGCCCTCGGCAGGTTCGTTGATAGGGAATTTCACAAAGCCGTTGCCATTGCTCATGACCTTGCTCATCAGGGCGGAGTACTCGGTGGAAATATCGTTGTCATCGAAACTCAGGATATTGCGGAAGCCCATCACATCCTCGTAAAACTTCACCCAGGGGTTCATCTGGTTCCAGCCTACGTTGCCTACGCAATGGTCAACATAGAGCAGGCCGGTGGACGGAGGGTTGTAGGCCGATTTCCATTCCCGGTAACCGGGCATAAAGGCGCCGGTGTAGTTTTTTCGTTCGATAAACAGGTGGACGGTTTCACCATAGGTATGAATGCCGCTGATGATCATTTCGCCGCCTTCGTCGGTCATGCGGGTGGGCTCCTGGTAGCTGCGTGCGCCGCGGCGCGTGGTTTCCTCCCAGGCTTTGGCGGCATCGTCTACCCGGAGGGCGAGCATCTTTACCCCATCGCCGTGGTGGTAGATATGATCCGCCAGCTCATTTTTGGGACGCAGCGGCGTGGTAAAGACAAAGGTGAGCTTGTTTTGCCGCAGCGCATAGCTGGCGCGGTCTTTTATACCTGTTTCGGGACCGGCATAGGCCAGGCCCTGGAAGCCAAAAGCGGTTTTATAAAAATGGGCCGCCTGTTTGGCATTGCCTACATAAAATTCTACATAGTCTGTTCCCTGCAGGGGTAAGAAATCGGTTTGAGCGGCGGCATGAGCGCCGGTGGCAAGCGAAGTTGACATATAACATTGTTTTAAAAAGCAGTAAAGGAATTACAGTAATAACGCGCGGATGCCGGTATAATTATAAGCGTGTACCGGGCAGGGAAAGGAGGGGCGATGAGTCCATAGCGAGCGATTCCAACAGGAGAATGTAGTTGAACCGCTTGTCGCTAAAGGTTTTATGTGGATAATCAGGGCGCATCGTCCCTGCAAAAGTATAAAAATTCCCGCAAACCCCGTATCTCCTATCTTTGCCGCACAACTATTGATACACATGCAAAAAGCAGGCATACTCGGAGGGGGGCAGTTGGGAAGGATGCTGTTACAGGCAGCCGCCAACTACCCGGTAGAAACTTATGTGCTGGAAAATGACGGGGACTGTCCCTCCGCTCATCTCTGTCACCATTTTACCAAGGGCGATATCCGCAACTTCGACGATGTGTACAATTTCGGTAAGGGGCTCGACGCGATTACCATTGAAATAGAAAGCGTGAATGTAGAAGCGCTGGAAAAACTGGAAAGTGAAGGTGTAAAAATATTTCCCCGCGCGGCTGCGCTGCGCATTATAAAAAACAAGATCCTGCAAAAGCAGTTTTATAAGGAAAACGAGTTGCCAACGGCGGCTTTTATTGTCACCAACGATAAAAAGGACCTCGAAAAAAACGAAGCGTTTTTGCCTGCTGTTCATAAACTGGGTATGGGCGGTTATGACGGGCGCGGCGTGCAGGTACTGAAAACGAAGGACGATATTGCAAAGGGGTTTGATGAACCTTGTATACTGGAAAAGATGGTCACCATTCACAAGGAGATCGCTATCATCGTAGCCGTCAACGAAAAAGGCGATACGGCGTTGTACCCGCCGGTCGATATGGTGTTCGATCCTTATCTCAACCTGCTCGATTACCAGATAAGCCCGGCGGATTTGCCGGAAAGAACATTCTGGAAGCTGGAAGCTATCGCCATATCGGTGGTGAAAAAGCTAAAAAGCCCCGGCATATTTGCGGTAGAGCTTTTTGTGGACCGGCAGGGTGAAGTGTATGTCAACGAAACCGCCCCCCGCGTGCACAACAGCGGTCATCATACCATCGAAGCAAATTACAGTTCACAATTCGATATGCTTTGGCGCATCATACTCGGCTACCCGCTGGGCAATACCGCGCATATCCTGTCTGCCTCCATTGTCAACCTGCTGGGCGCGGAAGGTTTTAACGGCAACGCCCAATATGAGGGCCTGGAAGAAGTATTGAAAATGGAGAATGTGTACGTGCACATCTATGGCAAGGCGGAAACCAAACCCGGTCGTAAAATGGGGCATATTACCATCCTGAGCAATGAGAAACTGGAGCTTACACGCAAGGCGCATCTTATCAAGCGCACGCTGAAAGTGATTGCGTGACCCAGCATTTTCACATTTCCCACATTTCTATATTTTTCACATTTTTAACTGGTTCGCTACGCGTTTCAGTTCTATTTCCGATGCTTTGGCGGCAAAGCTTAGATTGACGACGGTATAACCGGCGGTGATAAGGCTTTGCTGTGCCTGGGTGAGGTCGATAATCGTGGCCTGGCGCAACTGGAAGCGTTGTAATACGAGGTCGAGCAATTGTTTTGACAGTTCGTAGTTCTTTCGCTGTGCATCGAGTTGCTGAAGATTGTTGATATAGGACTGGTAGGATTTTACTACGTCGGCTTTGTAGTCGCGGAGCAGGATCTCCTTTTGAATAGTGGCGTTGGTGGTAT
>DASYCT010000465.1:0-8870 GCA_036500065.1 Chitinophagaceae bacterium
GGCAAATTATTGAAAGCGTTATCAAAATTAGATGAATGGGGGACACAAATCGTCAGTCCTTCCATAAAAAAGGGAATAAAATCACCGCCATCAGCACCACCAGCAGGTCCAGCGCCACCAGCAGCAACACAATTTGCAGCAAGCCCGCCTGGATAACATCGGAAAAAACAATGTTGGAAAGCCGGAGCAGCAACATCAGTTGGGGAATGATGATCGGAAAACCCATCACGGCCATTAACGCGGCATTTTGCTGTGCCCTTGCTGCGATGGCCGATAAGAAAGTGAACACAAGGCTCAGGCTGATGCCGCCGAGCAGGTTGATGCCAAGAAAGCGGAAACCGTTGATAACCGGGTTGCCCAGTAATATGCTGAACAGGGCCCAGCTGACGAGGCTCATCACCATCATGAGCAGCACATTGAAAAGCAGCTTGGCAATGATAAAATCCCGTCCCCCGGCAATGGAATAAAAATAGAGCATGCGCCCCTTGCTTTCGGCGAGAAAACTTTTGGCTACCGCGTTTACGCACACGAACAACTGTATCATCCAGAACAGGCCGTTCCACACCTGCGGTTCGGGTTGCCCCATCGCCAGGTACAACACGAAGATAGTAGCCGCCACATACAGCAACACGCCGTAAAAACTATACTGCTGGCGCACTTCCAGCAGGAAATCTTTTTTGAGCAGGGCGATGATATGGTGGGTCTTGCGGGGAATAAGCCGGTATTTTGTGCAAAAATACTGTTTAGGTGTCTTATATGGGTTTTAACCACTAAACTTTCAACGATGCGTTTGTTTTGTTCTTCCTGCCTGCTGCTGTCCTGCCTGATTTATTTCCCCGCATGCCGGCAAACTGATCCTGCTTTTGGGTTCCATCCCGATTCTTCCAAAGTATACCTTATAACATGGGCACAGGTAACAGATAGCACCCGGATAGAAAATATAACCATGCAATTGCGGCTGATCCAAACGATGGACAGCCTTTACCGGTTGAAGCTCACGTTTGTCGATTTCAAAAAGAAAGCCCCAACGATGTCGTTTGTATTGAATGGAAAGAGTATTCCTGATTTATGGCAATACCAGCTCGGGTTTCTCAAAGGTCTTTCGCTGGACGTATGGATGAATAAAAAAGGAGAAGTAATAAAAATGGGAGGATTTGATGCGCTGGCCGATAGTGTGGCCGCCCTGTCGGGAGAAGACAGGAGGGAACTGGCGTATTCACTCCGGGAAGACGCAGGAGAAGAAATTATGCGGGATCGGCTGACCCGCCTGTTTTCTTTTGTGCCCGGCCGACGGAAGGAGACGGGACAGAACTGGGTCATCGATCAGATGTTGTTGCGGGGGGCCCCGGTCATGAACAGCAATATGTATAAAATGGTGCGACTCAAAGACGATACCGCCACCATAACAGTTTCCGGCTTTGTCTCCGCCCGCCAGGGGGAGCAGGGACGCACCTATATGAAAGGAAAGCTGGCCGGCTGGCTGATGGCTGTTTATTCTACAGGCATCCCCTGTCATTACAGCGCCAAAACGGAGACGGTGCTGACCAACAGTGATGGCCGGGAAAGAAGCAGCCTGCAAACGACCGAGGTGAGCGTACAGACCTGTCCGCAGCCCTAAACCGGGGTAAACGGGCAGCCCTGCCCGGCGGCCAAACCGCAAATTTTAACAAGATGTATAAATTCAGTTAAGCGCCTGCGACGTTTACTGTCCGGCGTGGTAACAGTGGCGGCACCGCGGCTCATAATGGTCCTTTTCGCCGAGGAGTACCTGGCCGCCCTTTGCCGTTTTTCGGTAGGAATAGCTGGCAATATTTCCACATATTACGCAAATGGCATGCAACTTGGTGATATAATCTGCCTTCGCGAGCAGGAAAGGCATTTGCCCAAACGGTTTTCCGAGGTAATCCATATCCAGCCCGGCCACGATGACCCGTGTGCCGCGGGCGGCAAGTTGATCGCAGACTTCGGGTAACTGGTCGTCGAAGAACTGGGCCTCATCAATGCCCACCACGTCCATATCACTGGCCAGGAGCAGGATGGTTTGAGAGTTGTCGATAGGGGTGGAGAGGATGCTGTTCTCATCGTGCGATATGATGTTTTGCGCATCGAAACGAACATCCATGGCGGGTTTGAAGATTTCAGTTTTGAGGTTGGCGATACGGGCTCTTTTTAACCGCCGTATCAACTCCTCGGTCTTGCCGCTGAACATAGAGCCGCAGATAACTTCAATCCAACCACGTCGTTCACCGGTAAGATGGGGTTCAATAAACATGCTTTAACAAAATTTGCTTTAAAATAGTTCCTAACTTTATACTACTTACAAACCCAAATGTACCATAACCCATGGAAAGAGTAAATGCACTTATCAACAAATTGCAGGAACGCACGGAGCAGCATGCGGATGCGGATGAGTTGCTGGCGCTCGTGCAACAACTGCAATCAGAACTGGTGCGGCAAATCAGCGCTCCCGCCCGCACCATGAGCACTGCGAAAGTAGCGGTGATGATGCCCTCCGGCAATCGTATGGCGGTAGCCGCCAATGACGATTATGCACCCGTGGCGAAAGCAGATAAGAATTACCAGCCTGTGGCGGCGAGGAAAGAAGAACCCACGCCTACTGCCTGGCTCTATGACCCACTGAAAGAGATTCCTACCCTGGCCCATCAGGACCAGCCGAAAAAGGAATTGAACGATATTATCGGCGCGCAACAGGCTTCGCTGAACGACCGGTTAAAAATCGAGCGTACAGAACTGGCTGACCTGCTCACCGAAGCGCCGTTCAAGGATTTGAAAAAAGCCATCGGCATCAACGACCGCTATGTGTTCGTGAATGAGCTGTTCCGCGGCGACGAGGCCATGTATGAAAGAAGTATCAAAACCATCAATGCCTTCCGCATCCTGCCGGAAGCGGAATACTGGATGGAAAGAGAACTGAAGGTGAAACTGGCCTGGGATGATGGCAAGACCACGACGCAGCATTTCTATCAATTGGTCAAAAGACGGTTCTCCTGAATATAACCAATAATCTTTTCGGTCGCCCCCGTGTGGGTGTTTACATAATTGCCTGCAGCCTTGCAGGCATTTTCATATTCTTCCTTGTTGTTTAGCAATACCAGGAGCATATTTTCCAGCTCCAGCGCATTTTCTATCGGGAAGGCCCCTCCGCAATCCACCAGTTCTGTCGCCTCGATGTATTTTTCATATTCGGGACCCATCACCACGGGCTTTGCATATACGGCGGCTTCCAGCACATTATGAACGCCATCCTCGCCAAAGCCCCCGCCGATATAGGTAATGGTGGCGTAATGGTACAGGCGGGAGAGCAGGCCGATGTTGTCGATGATAAGCACGTTGGCCGTTGGCCGTTGGTCGTTGTTCGTTGGCCGTTGTTCGTTGGCCGCCAGTTGCGAGTAGCGAACCGTATGACGAAACAGCTTCTCAATATCCTTCAGGTGTTCTTCATCGATTTCGTGGGGGGCGATGATGAATTTGATGTCGGGGTGGGTATTGGCAAAATGATCCAGCTCTTCTTCGTCCTCTTCCCAGGTACTGCCGGCAATGATGGAGGGGGAATTGCCCAGGAACGCTTCCGCCAGCGGCAGGGGTTGAAACTGCCCGGCAATAGCCTCTACCCGGTCAAACCGGGTATCGCCGCTCACCAGCACGTTTTCCGATATGCCAATCGTTCCGAGTAATTTTTTGGAATCGGCCGTCTGCACAAAAAAATGGGTAAAACAGGCCAGCATGCTGCGGTGGAAATGTCCCCACCACTTAAAAAAAGGCTGGTCTTCACGGAAAATACCCGATACCAACAGCAGGGGGATATCGTTCCGCTTTATTTCGTGGAGATAGTAATACCAGTATTCATATTTCACCCAGCAGACCAGTTGCGGCCGGGCAATGTCCAGCAGCCGGCGGGCATTGGCCGGGGAGTCCAGCGGAAGGTAAAATACGGCATCCGCGCCCTCATATCCTTTCTTTACCTCATAGCCCGAGGGGCTGAAAAAGGTGAGCAAAATACGGTAGGCGGGCCAGTCCTGTCGGATCCTTTCCAGCAGGGGCCGGGCCTGTTCAAACTCCCCCAGCGAAGCACAATGGAACCAAACCAGGGGCCTTTTGCCGGCTTCCGGGGCCCCGGGCGGCCTGTCCTGGGCTTGTCCTGAGCCTGTCGAAGGGGCCGGTCCAAGGGCCTGCTCCAGCCGGGCAAAAATATCCTTCCGGCCTTCCAGCCACTTCCCTGCCTTAGCATTCCAGGGGGCAATCAGCCGGGCGCCGAGGCGATAGAGCAGCAAAAAAAGCCGGTATAAGAATAAACTCACAGTACTAAAAGATTGATAAGTAAGGACAAATCTAAAATCAAACTTTCACCCTACCTATATTTTGTTATTTTTGCGGCCGGATTTAAGTAAAAAAACGATCTTATGCACCCTATTCAAATGGTCGATCTGAAGAAGCAGTATGCACGCATAAAGGAAGATGTGGACAGGGGCATACATGAAGTACTGGACAGTTCGGCTTTTATCAACGGGAAACCGGTACAGCAATTCGCAGATGAACTGGCGGCTTACCTGGGCTCCAAACACGTCATACCCTGCGCCAATGGCACGGATGCACTCCAGATAGCCATGATGGCGCTCAACCTGCAACCCGGCGACGAGGTCATCACGCCTTCCTTCACCTATGTGGCCACCACGGAGGTTATTGCCCTGCTACGGCTCAAACCGGTATTCGTGGAGGTGGACCGCCAAACCTTTTGCATCGACCCCGAATCCATTCGCAAGGCCATCACTCCCCGCACAAAGGCCATCGTGCCCGTGCACCTCTATGGCCATGCGGCCGATATGGAGGCCATCATGAAGATAGCGGCAGAACATAATCTTTTCGTAATAGAGGATAATGCGCAGGCCATCGGTAGTCATATTAACTTTAAAAATGGTACGATAAAGAAGACGGGAATCATTGGAACTGTGGGCACTACCTCGTTCTTTCCCTCAAAGAATCTGGGTTGTTATGGCGACGGGGGTGCAATATTTACGGACGATGACGCGTTAGCCAACCGGTTAAAAATGGTTGCTAATCATGGCCAGAGCAGGCGTTATTACCATGATCTGGTAGGTTGTAACAGCCGTTTGGATACCATGCAGGCAGCGGTGTTGCGGGTTAAATTGCGGAAACTGGATACTTATATCGCTGCACGCCAGCAAGCGGCCGATTTTTATGACAAGGCCTTTGCCCATCATCCAAAAATCACCACGCCCTACCGGGCAGCGTACAGCGGGCATGTTTTCCACCAGTACACATTGATTCTTGAAGCAGGAAGCGGTTCTGCCGCTTACCGTGACGGACTCAACGAATTCCTTGCCGGGCACCAGGTGCCATCGATGATTTATTACCCGGTGCCGGCCCACCGGCAGCGGATGTTTGCCGCCTTTGGGGGAGGCTCCTACGAGTTGCCGGTTACCGACTGGCTTACAGAACGGGTCATTTCGTTGCCGATGCACACGGAACTGGACAGGGACCAACTGGAGTTCATAACAAGCAAAGTTTTAGAATACGTTAATAAATAACAACTTATAAACCACCATCCAATATGAAAATAGCAGTTGTAGGAACAGGCTATGTAGGATTAGTAACCGGAACATGTTTCGCTGAAACGGGCAATGATGTTACCTGCGTAGACATCGACCAGAAGAAAGTCGACAAGCTTTCCCATGGCCAGATTACCATTTATGAACCAGGACTGGAAAAGCTGTTTCTCCGTAACCTGCGCGAGGAGCGCCTGCGCTTTACCACTTCGCTCGAAGAAGGGATAAAGGATGCCGCCATTATATTTCTTGCCTTGCCGACCCCCCCGGGTGAGGATGGTTCTGCCGATTTGAAATACGTGCTTGGTGTGGCCGATCACCTGGGCAAAATACTGGAAGGATACAAAGTGATCATCGATAAAAGCACCGTGCCGGTAGGTACGGCTGAAAAAGTGCATGCCGCCATCGGCAAAAACTGCAAATGTGAATTTGATGTGGTGTCCAATCCCGAATTCCTGCGGGAAGGCGTGGCGGTAGAAGACTTTATGAAACCCGACCGCGTGGTCATCGGCACTGCTTCCGAACGCGCCCGGAAAATAATGAGTGAGCTGTACGCGCCGTTTGTGCGCCAGGGCAACCCCATTATTTTTATGGACGAACGTTCCGCCGAGCTGACCAAGTATGCCGCCAATTCATTCCTGGCGACCAAGATCACGTTCATGAACGAAATAGCGCTGCTATGCGAAAAGCTGGATGCCGATGTGGATATGGTCCGTCGCGGCATTGGCAGCGATGAACGCATTGGTAAGCGCTTTCTTTTCCCCGGCATTGGTTACGGTGGTAGCTGTTTCCCGAAAGACGTACAGGCCCTGGTCAAATCATCGAACGACGCGGGCTATGACTTCCGGATACTGAATGCCGTGATGGATATTAATGAAAAACAAAAGCTGCACCTGATCCCCAAGATCAAAAAATACTTTAAGAATAACCTGAAAGGCAAAAAGTTCGCCCTCTGGGGACTGGCCTTCAAACCCAATACCGACGATATACGGGAAGCTCCGGCTTTATATATGATCGATGCACTGGTGGCCGAAGGCGCCAGCGTAACGGTATTCGACCCCGAAGCAATGACCAATGTGAAGAGTGTAATTGGCGATAAGGTCATCTATGCTGAAAACCAGTATGATGCCCTTTCGGGTGCGGATGCACTGGTGATAGCCACCGAATGGAACGAGTTCCGCACGCCTAATTTTCTGAAAATGGTGACGGTCATGAAAAATAAAGTGATCTTTGACGGTCGGAACCTGTTTGACACCGATGCGATTAAGGAACTGGGATTTTATTATGAAAGCGTTGGCCGTGCGGTAGCCAAACCGGTCAATCACAAATAAAACAATTGCATGAGCAAGAAAAGAGTGCTTGTAACCGGCGCCGCCGGTTTCCTGGGTTCGCATTTATGCGACCGCTGTATAAAGGAAGGGTATCATGTGATTGGTATGGATAACCTTATTACGGGTGACCTGCGTAATATCGGGCACCTGTTCCCGCTCCAGGAATTCGAGTTTTACCACCATGACATTACCAAGTTCATCCATATCTCCGGCCCGCTGGATTATATCCTGCACTTTGCATCGCCTGCCAGCCCCATCGATTATTTGAAGATACCCATCCAGACCCTGAAGGTCGGAGCGCATGGTACGCACAACGTGCTGGGGCTTGCCAAAGCAAAGAATGCGCGCATACTGGTGGCTTCCACCAGTGAAATATACGGCGATCCGCTGGTGCACCCGCAAACGGAAGAATACTGGGGCAATGTAAACCCGATAGGACCCCGCGGCGTGTACGACGAAGCCAAACGTTTTATGGAGTCCATCACGATGGCTTACCATACTTTTCATAAAGTAGACACCCGCATCATCCGCATCTTCAATACCTACGGTCCGCGTATGCGGCTCAACGATGGTCGCGCCCTGCCCGCCTTTATCGGCCAGGCCCTGCGTGGGGAAGATTTAACCGTATTCGGCGATGGTTCACAGACAAGAAGTTTTTGCTACGTGGACGATCTCGTGGAAGGCATTTACCGCCTGCTGATGAGCGATTACACGATGCCGGTCAATATCGGCAACCCCGACGAGATTTCGCTGAAGGAATTCGCGGAAGAGATCATCAAGCTCACGGGCACCAAACAAAAGATCGTTTACAAGCCTTTGCCGGTAGATGATCCCAAACAACGCAAACCGGATATTACCAAGGCGAAAAACATCCTCGGATGGGAGCCCAAAGTAAAACGAAGCGAAGGGGTAAAGACCACCTACGATTATTTTAAATCACTGCCGAAAGAAGAGCTCACACGCCAGCCCAAGGAATTCGTGAGCCTGAAATAGCAGGTGCATGTACCAGCAATTAACCGATAAAAAGATCGCCCTGGCTGTTATTGGCCTTGGATACGTGGGCTTGCCGGTAGCATTGGAATTTGCAAAGCAACTGCGCGTGATCGGTTTTGACACCGATGCCCGCCGCATCGCCTTATTGCGCGAGGGCATCGACCCAGGCAGGGAACAACTGCCTGAAGCATTTACCAACAAGGATATTGTCTTTACTTCCGATCCTGCAGCATTGAGGGAAGCGGGATTTTTTATTATAGCCGTACCAACCCCGGTAGACAAATACAATGTACCGGATCTGAAACCGCTGCTGGAAGCATCGGCCACGGTTGGCGGGGTATTGAAGAAAGGCGATTACGTCGTCTATGAATCCACGGTGTACCCGGGCTGTACGGAAGAAGATTGCCTGCCGGTACTGGAAAGCGTATCGGGACAGAAGGCAGGAGCCGATTTTAAAATCGGCTATTCACCGGAACGTATCAACCCGGGCGATAAAGCACATACGCTTCGAACCATCATAAAGGTAGTGTCGGGTTGTGATGCGGAAGCGCTGGATACCATCGCAAGGGTGTATGAACTGGTCGTAGACGCCGGCGTATACCGTGCGCCGGGCATCAAAGTGGCGGAAGGAAGTAAGATAGTAGAGAATACACAACGGGATTTGAACATAGCATTGATGAATGAATTGTCGCTCATTTTTGATCGCATGGGAGTAAACACGTTTGATGTTATCGAAGCTGCTGCTACCAAATGGAACTTCCTGCCCTTTCAGCCGGGCCTCGTAGGAGGCTATTGCATCGGCGTGGACCCTTACTATCTCACCTATAAAGCCGCTTCGCTGGGGTATGAATCGAAAGTGATCGCCGCCAGCCGGTACATCAACGACGATATGGCGCGCTATGTGGCGCGAAAGATAATCACCCATGTATTGCATGTCGCCGCCGAGCCGAAAGTATTGATA
>DASYCT010000466.1:0-2299 GCA_036500065.1 Chitinophagaceae bacterium
GAAACCGTTTCAAATTGCGCTTCACTGCAAGATTTAAAAATTTGGTCTCTGTCTCATATAAATTGGCCAGATCCCGATCCAGCATTACCCGCTCACCTCGTATTTCATAGATACGGTTTTGGATACTACGTATTATTTCCATTGAACAAAGTTTAATAACACAATTTACCTCTTTCCGGAATTGTCAAAAAATGAAAAACCTTGGTGCTACTCTTGCGACAACCATCGAATATCTTCGAGAAAGTGGTTCGACATTCGCCCATTTCGCTCAACAACTGGCCCGCAGCGAGCGTTGCGGGTTTTGTCTTTCCCCAAATCACCAAAATAGCCTTATATTATGGCAACAAACACCAAAAACCCATCGTATGAAAAAATACCTCCCCCTGCTCGTACTCCTTTTCACGGCCTGCTCCACCTTTCCCCAGGACCTTTCCCCCCGCATCGATACATTATTGAATGCCTATGCCGACCAAACGGGGTTTAGCGGCGCCGTACTGGTAGCCCGCAACGGCGAAGTCCTTTCCAACAAAGGGTATGGTTTCAAGAACATCGGGGAAAAGACAAAAAATGACAGCAACACCATCTTTCAGATAGGCTCCCTTACCAAACAATTCACATCCGCTATTATCCTTCAACTGCAGGAAAAGAACAGGCTGTCGGTCCGGGATAAATTGTCAAAATACATCCCCGATTACCCAAAAGGAGATAGCATCACCATCGAACACCTGCTAACACATACTTCGGGAATCTATAATTACACCAACGACCGGGACTTCATGCAAAAAGGCAGCATACTCCCCATCAGCCGGGACAGCCTTATCCTCCTGTTCAAATATAAGCCGCTCGATTTCCCCCCAGGAACAAAATACAGTTACAGCAATTCCGGTTATATCCTATTGGGATACATCATCGAAAAACTAACAGGCAAATCCTACTTCCAGGTGGTGCGCGAAAATATCTTTGGACCGCTGGATATGACGCATTCAGGGTTCGATTTTAAGGGGCTGGCGAGTGCCGATAAGGCCACGGGTTATCTGAATCCTGCAAAGGGACTCGAGGCCCAGATCGTCGATTCCAGTGCATCCTTTGCAGCCGGCGCTATTTACACGACCACCGGCGACCTCTACAAATGGGATCGGGCCCTTTACACCGGCAAGATCATCAGCCAGGCCTCCCTGCAAAAAGCCTATACCCCTCACCTCGGTAATTATGGATACGGCTGGGTGATGGACTCCGTCTATGGTAAAAAGGTAGTGGAACATGCCGGCGGTATTTTCGGATTTGTCAGCTTTATTCTACGGGTTCCTGAAGAACAGACCTGCATCGTTGTGCTGGACAACCAGCCTTCACCTCCCGGACCCGGAAAAATAGCAGCCGACCTGAATGCTCTCCTGAATGGCAAGCCTTATACCATCCCTCATAAAAGAGTAGCGATCAACATCGATACAAACACGCTGAAGCAATATGTGGGCGCTTATCAGCTGCACCCGAATTTTATCATCGCCGTTACACTGGAGAACGGGCAGCTGATGACCCAGGCCACCAATCAGCAAAAAGTCCCCATATTCGCAGAAAAGGAAAACTTCTTTTTCTTAAAGGTGGTCGATGCGCAGCTGGAGTTTGTAAAAGGCGCCGACGGTACTGTCGAGAAACTGATCCTCTACCAGAATGGTTTTCAGCAATCGGGAAAAAAGATTAAATAAGCCCGGGAACATCCTCCAACACCTCGCTGTTCGTGGCACCGGGTGGTCATGCTTCACAAATCATCCAGGCTTTTTATAAACGAGATAAGCGCCTTCTTCTCTGCCGGAGCCAGACGCAACGAATCCCCTGGCAGGGTTTGGTTCCCTACTTTTTCACCTTCGCCAGTGCCACCCCCATCGTTGTAAAAATCCACCACCTGTTCCAAGGTTGTAAATACGCCATTGTGCATATACGGCGCCGTCACTGCCGCATTGCGTACAGTCGGTGTCTTGAAGGCATGCCGTAAAAAGGGCGCGCGCAGCACTCCATACTGCCCCTCGTCGCTATCCACGATACCCGAACCCACTGCCCCCGGTACCCCGATCACCTCCGCTTCCGTGCGGCTGTACAAGGGTGGAAAGTTACCGTTGAACAACGGCATATAATGGCAGGTGCCGCAACGGCCCTTGCCCATGAAAATATTGAAACCGGCAATCTCTTCACCCGATAATAGGGCGCCGTTCCCCCGCAGGTCACCGCCCCCCCGCATATAGCGGTCAAACCGGCTGTTCAGCCGCACCAGGCTACGAACATAGGCCGCCAGCGCGTTCACGAT
>DASYCT010000467.1:0-20342 GCA_036500065.1 Chitinophagaceae bacterium
CCGGTCAGCGCGGTTTTTTACCTTTCGGCTTGGGCTTGCCGGTAGCTTTTGCAGGTTTGGGCTTCCGGTTGTACGGGGCCTCGTCTTCCGCCACCATAAGAAAGGATTCAGGTTCTATGCTATAGGCGTCCAATCTAACATGGTTAGGCACCAGGAGCCTGCGGACATCTATCTTTAAAAACTCCGCTATTTTATAGAGATATTGAATGGATGGCTGGTTGGTATTGGTACACCAGTCGGAAACCGTACTGGGATGAACATCCAAAAATACCGCTAACTCCCCGTTCTGCTTACCCGCTTCGGTGAGTTCTACTTTGATACGATTGTATTTCCTGCTGCTGCTCATTTGATGCCTTCAAAGATATAATACCATAATTTAGTGATTCATAATTAATTACAGTTATAAAGACTAATTATATGGTCTTAAAGGATTATTTTTTTGCTATAAAGAAGATATTTTATACTTTTGAAAGGAAGTTCATTTTTTATTGTATTCACATAACAGATTAGACCCATGAAGACGAAAGGTTGGTAAGCGCCTGTACAAAATATGGGCGCTGCTTGCCCCCTCGCCCGTTGGGACTGCTACAGCCAGGGTTAAGTTGCATCCTGTGTTTCTTTTCTGCCTTCGGTCATGTAGCTCTGACCAGGCATTGGTTAAGGCTATTTTTTATAACAGGAGCAACTTGCCCCGGCTATTTCATACTGACAGCCGTCCCTTGCATAGCCCTTCCGTCAAGACGATAGTATATCAGGGCGGACAGATCGTATCCGGTTTTTTTGGAATCCAGGTATATGATGACTGGTAGTTGTTGATTGGTTACGGCCCCCTGGGCAGGGGCCGTTTTTTAGTCCCGGCCGCTCGCGACGAATAGCAGGAGCCACGTAAAAGTACGCGGCGGATGCTCTGGGGATTCCGGGAGTATAAAAATATTCCCCCTACAGGCAGGCGATGTATTAAGTAAAATATACTTTATATATAATTTGTTTTATGTGATGTATATATTTTGAATTAATAATCTATAAAATATATCGTAGTGTTACCATTTTAACACCTGTATTTCCACGTTAGCCACGGCACAGTATATTCTGCAACCCCTTTTTTTGAACTAACCTTGTAGAAGATTTATATGCAGGCTGACAACTGCTCCGGGTTTCAATAATTCTGTACGTTGTTAATCCTGCCGGCGCTGAATCACAGGTCTTTGAATGGCAATGCTACCCTACGATAATCTTTACAGGATGAAAACGAATGAGGACGCAGCCAGTATAGCTAAAAAGTTCCGGCAGGGAAAAGCGGACGCCGTTCAATACATATACAAAACCCATTACCGGCCCCTCTGTGCTTTTGCCGGCAAAATGGTAGGTAACCAGTTGGAGGCAGAGGATATTGCCATCGACAGTATTCTCAAATTATTGGAAAAAAAAGAGCGTTTTGAAACGCTGTCAGCGATAAATTCTTTTTTGTATGTCAGTGTGCGCAATGCCTGCGTGGACTTTCTCCGGGCAATGCAACGCCGGAATAACCTGCACCGGGAAATCTTTTACCTCTCGGCGCCGGGAGAAGACAGGGTGATTTGGGAAAAGGACAGGGTGAAGATTGTGAAGGAGATTTACGTCCAGGTCGAGAACCTGCCCCCGCAATGCCGGGAAGTATTCAAGCAGTTGTTCTACAAGCGTAAAAGCTCCGCGAGAGTGGCCCGGGGAATGGGCATCAGCCCGCAGACCGTGCTCAACCAGAAGGTAAAGGCCATCCGGTTCCTGCGTACCGCATTGCAAAAAAAGGAATTGATACATGTTTAACAGGACACCCGTATAATAACCCCTTTTTCTCATGCTGATTTGACGCGGGGGATGTTTTTACATTCCCTGCATTTTTCAGGTGTTTCAAAAAAGGTGGGAAACGAATGGATGGATTAATAAACGGGGAAGAAAGAATAAAAAAATGCTACTAACCAGGAAGCCATAGATCGTCGTATAACCCTTAGAAAGAAAGCCTGGTAACTCAAACATGCACGTTTTGAGTACCCCCTTAGTAAAGCAGTTGCTTTTTCAGCCAGATCGTATCGCCTCTTTTACCCCCCGCAAGTAGCGGGGACTATCCGTCCCTTGCCGGCCTGTGCTCCAGGCTATGGAGGCAATCGCCTGTTCTCCTAACCCTACCGGGGCTTTAATGCCCGGCCGCGCCGCGGGCGGCGGATGGCTATGCAAGCACACTGTTCTCCCGTAGGAGCCTGGTGATAGCCGTCCGCCGCCTTCTCTGCTGCAGGTTCTGCTTGTTGTTGGTTAGGTCTGAACCGTGTAATGATATTAAGAACTTGCAGGTCGCATTTTTATTCTCTGCTGATTACCTCCCGGTATAATAAAAGGTTTATAAGGGATGACAATTCATTTGTGCGACCTGTTGCCACAAAGATGTGGATTAAAATCAATTTTTTCCTGTCGAAGATGTTTGAAAAGTAGCGTAAAATGTTTGCAAACTGCAGCAATACCTAAGCAGGATCAAGATAAAAGTCACGATGCGGGATAGTTGCCAAAGAGGACAGCAAATAAAATCACCGGCCATCCCCCGTTAGTAGAGGATAACGCTTAGTGTTTGTGAATGAAACCGCCGCCCGGTAGAACCGGGAACAAGAGAAGAAGCAGGAGCTTCAACAGCTCCTGCCCGCGGCTCAGCGTTTCCGGCCGGTTACAATTTTCTCAGTGACGCTGGTGTGCAATTGAAATATTTCTTAAAAGCAGTCTGGAAATTCTGTATGCTGGTATAGCCGGTAAGGGTTGCGATTTCCTTAATGGGCTTATCGGTCTCCAGCAACAGGACCCGGGCTTTCTGCATTCTCACCTGTATCATAAACTCAAACATGCCGATCCCAAATACCTGCTTAAAAAAATTTTTCAGTTTGAACTCGTTCATGCCAACCTGCTGAGCTATTTTCCTGCTCGTAATATGGTTGGCGGTATTTTTTTCAATAATACTTTTTGCTTCATGAATGGCCTCCCTGTCATGCTTGGTAAGCCGGGTATGCACAGAGGCCGCCGTATATTTTTGAATAAGGAGAAGAAAAAGCAATTCCTTGACCTTATTATCGAAATAAAACCGGCGCAGGGTCTCGTCGTAAGGACAATGCAACAGGCTGGTAATGATGTCGATAACCTGTATATTGGCCCAGCCGGGATTGTCGAACAGCAGGCTGGTATTGCCCGGTGACTGGCTGACAAAATCCTGTAACGACGGAAAAAACGGAAAAAGCTGTACGAGAATATCGGATGAATAATAGGTATTAAACGTACGGTACTCATTCCCTTTCTCAAAATGAATGGTCGCACCGGTAGTCCGGGAATGAATAATATTGAACTGTCCCTCTTTTAATGTCATCGGTCCTACTCCGGTTATATCATAGCGGAGATCGTTTTTAAGTAATACATGCGCCTGCAGGGCGTCTGTATGCGTAGTGAATTCAAGGGCTATGTCGGCAAGGATATGGTACACGTTGAAATTGATGGCAAACTGGTCCGACTGGATTTCCTGGAAAAGGAAATGACCGAACGCTCCCTCAGCGGAAGCGATCTCACTGCCCGGGATAATCATGTTGGAAAGTCCGGCAGGAACGGACGGCTTCAGCACAATCGGACCATACAGAGACGAGACAAGGTTATAATTCATCATGCCAACGTTAAAATCTTTTTCTCAATAAGTGCCAGACAACCGGGCAGCCTTCCGGAAAACAGGGAACTGTCCGGTTGGCTAAAGGAGCCGGGAAAACCAGGAATTTATCGCTACCGCTAAGATATAGACGCCCGCGGGATTTTTACCAAGTAATTGATGCAGCTATTATCTTGTGTTTACGCAGTGATAATACCGATGTTTACACAGTGCCTGGGGTGAACTTCCCGCAATTCAGGACACGGACTACTTCATAAATGCATTCCGGGTGCCAGCCTGGCACCTTTTATGCGATATACAATGACCTCCCGTGTCCGGGGTTCAATTAATTATTATTACGGCTAATCAGGAGGCCGGCGGCCTTTCTCTTACGGTTATGGATGAATAAAATCCTGGCTTGTGTTAATGACTGGCCCGTTACAGGGAATTGAAAATGGAGTGAAAAATTACTAAATAATGAGGGATTGAAAAAAAGAAAATAAACGTGTCTCTAATTGGTATAAATTATAATAATTATATGATATTGCCTTTATTTACAGACAAATAAGTGTTTTTATTTAGGGTGAACATAAACTTTTTATCTTTGCTCATCTTTCAAAGGAATCCCGATTCCGTAAACTTTTTTTCAGGAACTTTGAGCAACGTTAATAGCATTGTTCATTACCTCTATACCGGTTTTACACCTCCTGGTAGCACAGCAGATCCCACAGCACGGTAGCAATTGCAACGCTGATTATTAACGTACCCGATCCTGGTAAATGACCGTTTTTAAAGGCTTTGGTTAGCAGGTATTTTTCCACGCAAACAAAATCAACGTGATAAGCTAACTATTTTATGAATCGCATTATACCTTATCAAAACGGGCTTTGCCGTCCACTGGACCCATATACCCCTCATGATGTGGTGCATACCCGGCTATTCCCCCAACAGGGATTTTCCATTTCGCTCCGGCCATTGTGCCTCGAGAGCGATGGAGCTTTGCTGCGTTCCTGGGTAAGACAGGAATGTATGAGCCTGTTGGGCAGGCAAAAGATACCGTACACTGAAATCCTGCAAACACTTATTCATACCTCCCATTCCGATTTTGCACAGTTATTTACCTGCATTGATGATACCGGCCAGCTTTTATGCGAGATGCAGGTATTCCGGGCCTCCCAGGATGATGAACTTGGAATAAACGGCGTGGCCCGCGCCGGCGACTATGTGTTGCACCCGATGCCCGGGCGGATAATGCAGGATCGGTATCGCGCCTGCATCCTGACCTGTGCGGAGTATTGCCTGATGCACACGGAAGTAAAACGAATACTGGTGCTGGCGGATGAAGAAAATTCACGGGACAATATGGCGTTTAATAAAGCCGGGTTTTCGTTGCTGACAAGGATTTCCACACCTTACAAAGTATGCAACCTGTATAAGTATCCTTAACTATTCCACCGTTACACTCTTGGCGAGGTTCCGGGGCTTGTCTACATCCAGCTCTTTCATTACCCCCACATAATAGCTTAACAATTGCAGGGGAATCACGCTGAGCATGGGCGCTACCAGTTCGTCGGCGGCAGGCACTACCATAATATCATCGGCCATTTCGGTAATGGTTTGATCGTCTTCGGTAATCACTGCCAGCACTTTCCCCTTGCGGGCTTTTATTTCCTGGATATTACTTACAATCTTATCATGGTACGAATCGCGGGTAGCCACAAATACCACGGGCAGTTGTTCGTCCACGAGCGCAATAGGGCCGTGCTTCATTTCGGCCGCCGGGTAACCTTCCGCATGGATATACGAAATTTCCTTCAGCTTCAGGGCCCCTTCCAGCGCTACGGGGAAATTGTACCCACGCCCGAGATACAGGAAGTCGCGGGCATCCTTGTATTTGGCGGCTATTTTTTTGACATGCTCGCTTTGCCGCAACACCTCGGCTACCTTTTCAGGTATCTCGTGGAGTTCGTTTACCAGGTGATTGTACCGCTTCTGGTCGATGCTGCCTTTTTCAATTGCCACCTTCAACGCAATCATGGTCAGTACCGCGAGCTGGGCCGTAAAAGCCTTGGTACTGGCTACCCCTATTTCCGGGCCGGCATGCGTGTAAGCGCCGGCATGGGAGATACGTGCAATGGAAGAACCCACCACGTTGACCACCCCGAAAATAAAAGCGCCCTGCTCTTTGGCCTTGTCGATAGCTACAATCGTATCGGCTGTTTCACCGCTTTGCGAAATAGCGATGATCACATCGCCCTGGTGGACTACCGGGTTGCGGTAACGGAATTCAGAAGCATATTCTACTTCTACCGGTATGCGGCATAGCTCTTCAAAAATATATTCCGCCACCAGTCCAGCGTGCCAGCTCGTGCCACAGGCAATCATCACGATCCGGTCGGCGTTCTTGAGTTTTTCGATATTGTTTTGCACCCCTGCCATAGTGATGGTGGAGTTGGTCACATCCAGCCTTCCCCGCAGGCAGTCGAAAATGGTATCCGGTTGTTCGAATATCTCCTTCAGCATGAAATGATCGTAGCCCCCCTTTTCTATAGCCGCCAGTTCCAGGTCGAGCTTTTGAATAAAAGGAGTGAGCTTTTCGTTGCCGAGGTTTTTGAGTACCAGCTCATCGGCCTTTATGATAGCCAGTTCATAATCGTTTACATAAACGACTTCCTTGGTGTATTCGATGATGGGAGAAGCATCGGAGGCCAGGAAATGTTCGCCTTTACCCACCCCGATGACCAGCGGGCTGCCCTTGCGGGCGGCGATGATGGTATCGGGATTGTCTGCATCCAGCAGCACCAGCACATAAGCGCCGACCACCCGGCGCAGGGCGATCCGAAGGGCTTCTTCCAGCCCGCAATGGTTGTTTTGCTGTATGTCCTGCACGAAATTGAGCAGCACTTCCGTGTCCGTATCGCTGTTGAATGTATAGCCTTTATTGACAAGCTCCTGTTTGAGCCGCGCGTAGTTTTCAATGATGCCGTTGTGTATCATGGCCAGCTTGCCATTGGCGGACACATGAGGATGGGCATTGCGGTCGCTCGGCTCCCCGTGGGTAGCCCAGCGGGTATGGCCCATGCAGATATGGGCGTGCATGTCCTTGCCTACCAGCGATTCTTCGAGGTTGGCTACCTTGCCCTTCTTCTTGTAGACATGCAGGCCCTTGTTGATAATTGCCACGCCGGCGCTGTCATACCCGCGGTATTCCAATCGTTTTAACCCCTTTAAAATAACCGGGTAAGCCTCCCGCGGACCGATATAAGCGACAATACCGCACATAGATGATATTTTATGTGAATTGAGAGGCAATATTATGCAAAAAAGCTTCCACAAGGAAGCTTTTTAAAACTGATAGGGTAGTGATTATAAATTATTTCCAATAGCCCTCTACCCATACCCATCCGTCGGGATTATGTTTCCAATGGGAGGCTATCCATACCTTTTGTGGTTTGGGTCCCTGCTCATTGCTGGCTACGTCGGTGTTACCCTGCTGGGGAGGGTCCTGGTTGTAACTGCCGTCGTTGTTATAGTTGGATGGGTTATTCTGACGGGGCGCCCTGCTGCTGTCGTATTGCTGCGGAGGGTTGTTGTATTGATATTGCTGCTGCGGGTATTGTTGTGGATACTGTTGCGGCGGCGCACCATAAGCCGGCGGATACGGATAGCCGTAAGGCGCTGCGTACGGGTAACCATAATACGGCGGGTAGGCATATCCATAATAGGGACTGGAATAGTAACCCAATCCAAGCCCCAGCCCGAACCCAAGATAGGCTCCGCCATAGCCACCATAATAACCGCCACCGCGGTAACCATATCCACCACCGCGGGAGCCATATCCACCACCACGGGAGCCATAGCCACCATGGCCACCAAACCCTCTTCCACCGCCGCCATGGCGTTGGGCCTGGCCCGAGAAAACCGCCAGGGTGAGGACAGAACACAGGATGATAATTTTTTTCATAGCGTGTGCGTATTTTGAATGATTAATTTAAGACGAAATCGCTGTCTTAAAGTTACAAAATAGCCTGCTGATAAAGTGTTAATAAGGAATGGGATTACATACCGTTAACAATTGGTGGGGGCACCGGCTTGCCGCAGGAATAAGAAAACCGTGAAGGTAATACCATGGCGTTCTGCCGGGCCGGAAATACGGGTAAGAAATAGACAAAATACTACCAGTGACCTTCAAAAGCTCCGCTTCCTGATAAGGGTCATAAAAGGCTCCCGGAACTTCTCACTGATGGGCAGCTGTTTACCGCCGATAAACACATGGTTGTCCTGTATCTTATCCAATTGAGCGCTGTTGACAATATACGAATGATGCACCCGTATAAAAGGCAGCGACAATTGTTCTTCGATGTCCTTTAACCGGCGATACACCAGCAACTGTTCCTGCGGGGTGATAATGCGTACATATTCTTTCTCCCCTTCAAAATACAGGATGTCTTTCAGCAGTATTTTGCGGAACATCCTGCCGGACTTTACAAAGAAATATTCTTCTGCCGGCGCAGGCTGGCTTTCTGTCGTTGCGGGCTGGTTGAACCAGGATTCGATTTTTTGTATGGCGGTGAAAAAGCGTTTAAGGGTGATAGGTTTTAACAGGTAATCGATGGTAGCGAAGGCATAGCTTTCGGCGGCATATTCCGAATGAGCGGTCGTAAATACGATACGTGTCTGCCCGGGCAGCAGGGCGGCCAGTTCCATACCGGTCAGCTGCGGCATATTGATGTCGAGAAATATAAAATCGACGGGATGCGTCTTCAGGAAGGCAAGCGCCTCGGGGGCGTTGTAACATTTGCCGAGCAACTGCCAGGGTGTATGCTGCTTCACCAGCATTTCCAGCAGGTTGACCGCATTGGGCTCGTCGTCTATGATAATACAGCGTAAGCTCATCGAACGGGTATTTTAAGAAAGGCCTTAAAGGATGAACCCGAGGGTCCCACTTCCAGTTCAAAGTTTGTTCCAAACAACAGGCCGAGTCGTTTGCGCAGGTTGCCGATGCCCGAGCCGGGCCCGTCGGCGACGGATTCATACAACCGGTTTTCCGTGCGCAGGAACAGGTAGCCTTCCTGTTGAAGCAGGGAAATGCTGATATTGTTTTCCCGGCTGGATTTGTCGATGCCGTGTTTGAAAATATTTTCTACAAAAGGCATCAGCAGCATCGGTGGCACCCGTGTTTCGGACAGGTAATCCCCGGTAAAAACAAGGTTCAGTTCATAACGGATGCGTATCTTCTCCAGCGCGATATAGTTTTCGAGAAACTTCACTTCGGTGGCCAGCGACACTTCTTCCCGCGGGCTTTCATCCACAAAGTACCGCATGATCTCGGAAAGCCGTTCTATCAGTGCGGCGGTACGGGGCGCCTCACGGTAGGCCTCGTAATAGATATTGTTCAGCGTATTAAAAAGGAAATGAGGCTGTACATGCGACTTCAGCAGGTTTAGCTCGGCGAGGTTTTTTTCAGCGGCGATGGCTTCCGCCTCTTTCTTCAGGGAAAAATAGTCAATCGCTATGCGGAACACAAAACTTAGCAGGTACACCATGACACAGGCGGCGCCAAAATAGACCAGGTTTTTAACCGATACCACTTCCACGTGCATTGCAAAAAAACGATTGTAAACAAAAACGATCACATGTTCTTCCGCAAGCCCTGCCAGCACGACCAGTAAAAACGACGAGAGGATATAAGCGACAATACGTCCCTTTTTATACAGGCGCGGCAGCAAAAAGGAAATATTGCCATAAATAATAATCGCGTAAAAAAAGACGCTGATGACCGAATAAACAAGCGCACCCTTCCAGCCATCCATCGGCAGCAGGGAAAAGAATTGTATGGTAAATACCAGGCACCACACCAGCCATTGCAACCGTACGGGACTTGCTTTCCCGGTAAATAACTTCATAAAGGCAAATTACAATGCTTTTTTGCAACAGGGTAGTTTCTTTCAACCGTTTGGCCCGGAATTTCAACCATTGGGGGTATTGAGTCCTGTAGCGGGGTGGTTAAAAAAAGGGTGCAAATGGTTGAATTCGTTTGTATGACGGAGATGGATACTTCAATTTTACCTGAAATGAACTTGCTTATGTTGATCCACCGATATTTCATGCACCTGGGCCGCCTTGTGTTTATGATGGTGCTGCTGGCAGCCGGCTGTTTTTTGCCGGCTGCCGTAGCGGCACAAGCCGATACGGTCAACCCCGCCACCCACCAACTGCTGGTTTCCGCCCTCCGGCCCGGTCTCCGGCAATACCTGGTATATTTCCAGAACCCGAAGACGCCGAAAAAGCTCTCCTATTTCTGGTACTGGATGCGGGACATCAGCTTCGAAAAAAGCAACAATGAAAAAGTAATTGCCATCCGCCAGCACTGGCTCGGCAGCGACACAAACAGTTACCGCAGTGTTTACTCGCTGAATTCAGCAGACGATTTTGAACCCCTCTATCATTTGGAGTCGGTGTCCGGTAAAACCAATGCCTACAACTGGACGGCCGCTGCCATTACCGGCGACGATACCGTTGAGGGGAATGCCCGCAAAGGCTTCCGGCTGGATTTTACCACGCCCAATTTTAACTGGAACCTCGATATCGAAACCTTTGAAATGCTGCCCCTGGCAAAAGGAAAATCCTTTGCCATCAATTTCTATGATGCCGGGCTGGAGCCTCCCCAATACGTAGTGTACACTGTGACCGGCAGCGAAATCATCACCACGCTGAACAATGAAAAAGTGGATTGCTGGAAATTGTACACGGAAGGAAAAGCGCCGGGGGGCGCTGTTTATTCCGAAACCTATTGGATCAGCAAGAAAGAACACGAGTTCCTGAAAGAGGAAGATGCGTTTAACGGCGGCTTTCGCTATAAGATAAAGCTGCCGGGCGCAACCCCTGATATACTCAAACGATTCAATTAAATTAAAAATCCTTGCGTATGAGCCGAATAGAATTCATCCTGGCGGCCCTGCTGGTAATCATGAACCACGATGTTCGCCCGAGAACAGCAGCGCCCGGTTTGCCACCCTGTAAGCTGGTCTTTTTTTCGGGCGACTGGTCGGGATCTGAATTCAAGCTGCAAGCTACAAGCGCCAGGCTGCAGGTATTTTTTGGCTACGAGCCATGAGACTTGCAGCTTTTACTTCAAATTTGTTTCAAACAACTTAAATATCCGCTTGTATTCATCCGTCCAGCTGCTCGGCTCTACAAATCCATGATCTTCCAGTGGGTAGGGCGCTATTTCCCAATTGTCTTTCCCGAGTTCGATAAGGCGCTGCGTAAGTTTTACGGCGTCCTGGAAATTTACATTGGTATCTATCATACCGTGGCAGATAAGCAGGTGTCCTTTTAATCCATTGGCGAAATAATACGGCGAGCTGCGGCGGTAGGCGATGCTGTCATTAAACGGCTCGTTTAATATATTGGCTGTATAACCGTGGTTGTAATTGGCCCAGTCGGTCACCGGTCGCAGGGCTGCCCCGGCGGCAAACGTGTCCGGGCTGGTAAACAGGGCCATCAGCGTCATAAAACCGCCGTAGGACCCTCCGTAGATACCGATATGTTTTGGATTGACGCCCAGCTTGCTGACAAGGTAAGCGGCGGCGTCTATATGATCGGTAAGGTCTTTGCCCCCCATATAGCGATAGATGCCCGTGCGCCAGTCACGTCCGTAGCCGGCGCTTCCGCGGTAATCGATGTCCATCACGGTATAACCGTTATCGGTGAGAAAATTGTTGAACATATATTCCCTGAAATAACTGCTCCACCATTTGTGTGCGTTTTGCAGGTAACCCGCGCCGTGGACAAAAATAACGGCGGGTTTGGAAGGGTGGGGATGTTCAGGTTGGTAGATGCGGGCATATACTTGTGCGCCATCTCTTGCCGTGAAGCTGATGATATCCGGCGCGCGCCAGGGATAGGCCTTGAATTCATCGCTCATGGCCATATTGGTGATCTGCTGCGGTTTGCTCCCCGGTTTGTTTTCCTGCAGGTAGAGCTCCCATGGTTTATTGATAAAAGAATACAGGTAGGCAATGGTTTTGCCATCGGGCGATACACTCACCTGGCTGGACCCGGTCTGCGTAGTGATGCGCTCTGCCTTACCACCGCTGACCGGCAGGCGGTAAAACTGTTGTTCGCCCGGGTGCACTTCGTTGGTGCTGATATAAAAATATTTTTTATCATGGGAAAGCTCTGACTGCTGTACCTCGTACTTGCCGCTGGTAAGGGCTTTCTTTTCCCCGGTGGTGACGTTCACGGTGTACAGGTGGGAATAGCCGCTGACTTCCGACTGGAACCAGAACGTATTGTCATCTATCCATCCCTGTCCGCCGCCGCCAAAACTACCACCGATCTCCGGGCCACCAATCCAGGCATCATCGTGCTGGCGGTCGAGTGTGTGCAGCTTGCCGGTAGACGCATCGAGCGCCACCAGCCAAAGGTCTTTATAGTCCTGTGCACGGATGTCAAGGACAGCGTGCGTTCCCGAGGGTGACCATAACACGGGCTGGTAGTTGAGCGAACGCGGCAGGGGCCGCCTGCTTTTTTCTTCCTTTATTTTCGGGTAATCGGACAGGTAAGCCGGCAGGTCGGTAAGCCCCGGGAGCGAAGCCGTATCGGGTCTTATCGCAAAAACGGTATCCTTTTCAGTGTCGAATACAAAGAATTCCTGTGTGCCTTGTGGAGCCCCCACCTTGGTGCGGTTGGGTATCTCTTCGGTAAAACCGCTTTCCGTGACATAGTTGGGCACCTGCGTGATCTTGCCGGCAGGGGTCTTTACCAGGCGATAGCTGATAAAGCGCCCGTCGGGGCTGATGCTGAGGTTCGACAGGTTTTTATCTTCTATATTGATTACCCGGAGTTCCTTGTTTTTGGGCAATGCTTTTGTCATGGCATCGGCGGTATCCCTTCTTTCCTTGCGGAGGCGCAGGACATCAAAGTTGTTGAGCTGGTCTGCTTTCAACCATTTATCCTGCTGGTCGCCGTTATTCTGGTTCTCGGGTTGAGCGCCCCTGCCGCCACCACCACCGCCACGTGCACCTCCACCACCTGTGCCACGACCTCCACCACCACCGGTGCCACGCTGGAAAGCAGCAGGCGTAGTTGCTGCCGCAGGCGCCGAAGCAGCGCTTTGCTGAAAATTGGTGAGTTGCACGGTGAGCCCATCGGCTATATTCCAGCTATAAAGATTTTGGGACCTGCTGTAGACGATACGGGTATCGTTAAAAGCAAATTGGGGATTGGATTCCCGTTCAGCCGTTTGCGTGATGCGGCGTTCCTTGCCCGTTTTGGCATCGGCAATAAAGATATCTCCGTCGAATTCATATACAAAGCTGGTGCGGCTGGTATTGAATACCACCCTTCCTGCCGGGTGCATGGACTGGCGCTGGCTGTACGTGGTTTTTTGGGGATGCAGGTCTTCCCTTGTGATATAATACAGCGAATCCGAATAAGCATTATTGGGGTTCCAGTTAAAATACAGGTATTTGCTGTCATAGCTCCAGTTCAGGCCCGAAGGCGAACTGCCGATCCACTTGGGGTCGCGCATGATTTTCTCAACGGTCAGTGTGCCTGTCTGGGCGTGCAGGGCTGCTGCTGCCAGCAGCAGGAAAGTAAAGCAGGTAGTTTTTCTCATGATTATGTTGGTATAATAAAACTTCGGTTACATAACAAGCAGGGCGATGCTGAAGTAGATGATAAGTCCCGTCACATCCACCAGCGTTGCCACAAACGGCGCGGAAGAAGCGGCGGGGTCAGCGCCCAGTTTCTTCAGCCCGATGGGCAGCATACTACCCGCCAATGTTCCCCACAGCACCACACCCACCAGCGAAAAGCATACTGTAAGACCTACCAGGAACCAATGGGGCCCGTAGATGTCTTTGAAAACGCCGTGAATCATAAATATATGCCAGATGAAAATGCGGACGAAACCGATTATCCCTAATATTGCCCCGAGCAAAAAACCGGAGAAGATTTCCCGGCGCATGACCCTCCACCAGTCGGCGGGTGTCACTTCCCCGAGCGCCATCGCCTGTATGATAAGGGTGGATGCCTGCGAGCCGCTGTTGCCGCCGCTGGACATAATCAGGGGGATGAAGTTGGTTAATATCAGCCACTTCGCCAGTTCATCGTTGAAATAAGCCATGGCAGTGGCGGTGAGCATCTCACTCAGGAAAAGAATGATCAGCCAGCCCACCCGTTTGCGGATAAGCTTAAAGAACGGTGTTTCGAGATAAGGCTCGTCCAATGCCTCTGTACCCCCGATTTTCTGTATGTCTTCGGAAAATTCTTCGCTGGCCACCCAAAGCATATCGTCGATGGTGACGATGCCGAGCAGTATATCGTTATTGTCCAAAACCGGCAAGGCCACCCGGTTGTTCATTTTAAATACCTGGCTCGCCTGTTCCTGGTCATCGTGAACGTTCAATGCGATATAGCGATGGTCGATGACCTCGCTCATCTTTTTTTCCGGGCTGGCGAGGATGATCTCGCGGATGCGCACGTCATCGATAAAAGTGCCTTTCTCATCCACCACGTAGATAACGTCGATGGTTTCGCTGTCTTTGCCCACCTGCCGGATATGGTGGAGTACGTCCTCGATGGTCCATTCTACCGGAACGGCAATATAATCCGGCGTCATCAGCCTGCCCACGCTGCTTTCGGGATAGCCGAGCAGGGAAAGGGTTATCTTACGTTCTTCGGGGTCCAGTGTTTTGATCAGTTCCTTGACCACCTCGCTGGGCAGTTCTTCCAGGAAGGCGGTACGGTCATCGGCCGGCAATTCGTTCAGCAATTCGGCCGTCTTAAGGGGGGGAAGCTCCTGTATGATATTTTTCTGCGAGGCCAGGTCGAGAATCTTGAATACGCTGGCGGCCCGGTGAATGCTCATATTGGCAACGATGCGGCTTTCATATTCGGGAAACTCATTGATAAGATCCGCCACATCGCTGATGTTCTGATCATTCAAAAAATCCCGGATACGCAGTACATCATCGCTTTTTTGCACCAGCTCCAGGAATTCATCTTTTACGCTGGTTTGTTCTTGTTCTGGACTCATGGCGCCAAAATTACCGTTTCATGTACTAATTTCATTCAACAATGATATTTCCTTTTCTTTTTATTGCCCCGGCTGGCGGGATGGGCCGCGGAGTATATACTTCCGAAGATATAGCGGCCGGCACCGTCATTGAAACAGCTCCCGTAATCGTCATGGAAAAAGAGGACAGAGTGCTGCTGGACCAAACCTTGTTACATGATTATATTTTTGAATGGGGGCCGGATAAACGGCGATGCTGTATGGCATTGGGCTATGTGCCCGTGTACAACCATTCGTATGGTTCCAATTGTGAATACGAGATGGATTTCGCCGAGGACACGATTTCGGTTAAAACGGTTCGCGATATAAGGGCAGGCGAAGAACTGTTTATCAATTACAATGGTAATTGGAATGACCGGACGCCGTTATGGTTTGACGCGGTATAACTATCTTTTTTACTTTCCGAATTTCTTCCTGTATTGCAGGGTGACGTTCACCCCAAAGCTGCTCAGTTGGATCTTACCGAAACCAAGACCGGCCAGCGGTAGCCTCGCGTAAGGCTCTACCTGTGCGATAAGGTGCGGACCCATTGGTTTTTCTATGCCGGCAGAGAAGTCCAGTATAGAGAACCAGTAATTGCTGCTGGAATTATTGGTCCAGGAGCGGACGCCCGGGGTGCCATTGTATTTATAAGAATAATTGTAATGTTCCTGCTCCATGAAATAAGAGGAAAGGCCGCCGCTAAGGAATACGCGGGTATTCGTCCTGGAATTGAAGGTATAGCGCCCGAGAACCGGCACTTCCCACATCCGGCAATAGCCGTCCACGGTTTCCAGGTTGTAGCTGTTATTCGCAATGGTGGAATGGTAATCATCGCCTTCCAGCTTGTAGTCCTTTTTGGTATAAACAGCGCCCGTATGTACGGACCAGTTTTTATTGAAATGATAACCACCCAGTATGCCGATATTATACCCGACATTGGCGCCGTAATTAAATCTTACCGTACTCATATCAACACCTCCCGTCACACCAATATCGAATGCTTTGCCACCCGCAGTTGATTTCTTTTTCTTATCGGCGGCTTTGGTAGTTTCGGGGGTGGTTGCTGCCGGGGTAATGGCTTTCTTAGCAGTCGCGGCAGAGTCGGTTGCAGCGGGAGTGCCCTTATCCTGCGCGGGAGCTACTACGCTGGTAGTCGCGGTAACCGGGGGAACTGTTTTTTGATCATTGCTGGTGCCGGTTACATCGGTTGAACCGTTGACGGTAGCAGCATCGGCAGCCACTGGTTGTCCCGCTTTCTTCGCGGAAGGCTTGCCGGTATTTCCTTTGCCTGCCAGGGGTTCAGCACCGGCAGCGCTCGTAAAGGAAGGAGTCAACAGGTTGTGATAGCTGGTTGTCTTTGCACTGCGTTTGATGGCAGGCGTAGTTGATTGCTTTGCAGCAATAAGGCTATTGGCGGAAGGCTGGGAAAGGGCCGTAGCCGATGTTTTATTGGTTGTTTTAATGGTGGTATTGTTCGTTGTGCTGTTGCTGGCATTTACCGGTGCTGTCGCAAGGTTATGATTGCCCGGTGTAGCATTGGACGCATTGGCGTCCTTTGGTATATTTTTTGCCACTGTATTTGTTACAGGGGCTGTTGTTGTACCATGAAAATTCCACCAGGCTGCCCCGGAAATAAATAATCCAGCGAAGATCAGGAAGAAAAACAATCCTCTCCGCCTCTTGTCTTTTTTCTGCGGCAACTCAATGTCAAGGACCTGTTCCACAGCCTCCCATGAGGGAGTGCCCGGAGCATGGTAATGCTCCGCAGCTTCTGCGCTCAAACGGTCCAGGTCATTTTCGTCAAGGGGATACATACGCTTTATACTGGGTTTGGTGCAAAATTATTTTCCTAAGGTTATTCCTGGCTTTCGACAGATTGGATTTTGAAGCTCCCACACTGATGTCCAGTTGAGAGGCGATTTCTTCGTGCGTCATTCCTTCTATCACAAAAAGATTAAATACGGTTTTGTACACGGGTGATAATTGCCGGATGGCTTCCACAATTTCCTCGTAGGACAAGCGGTCGATTCCGGTTTCTCCTGCATCGGCAATGTTCTCGCTGTCATTGGTAAGACTGTGACCGTTGAGCATAGAGTGATTGCGACGCAAATGATCGATACAGGTATTGATTACGATTCGCTTGAACCAGGCCTTAAAAAGCGCATCAACGTTGGTCTGCCTGCTGGCATCGAACAGCTTGATGTTTTTAAATAATTTGACAAACGATTCGTTGGTCAGTTCTTCTGCTTCATGCTGGTGACTCGTGTAGCGGTAACAGATCTTCATGGCATAGCCGAACAATAGGTGGTATAGTTCACGTTGGTTGTTGCGATCATTCTTGCAACAACCTTCTACGAGCGTCAGTATTTGAACACCTGGATCAGACAAAATATAACCTGTGATGTAAGGTATAGTAAAATTAGTTTAATATATCATCAATACGCTCACCGGGCCACCGGGGTTGCCCGTCCTGGGGAAAATAATCCATGCTGGCCAGTAGGCCCCATTATGCGAATATTTTCTATGCTTTTCATTACTACCAGGTTCAGTACCAGCCCGTCAAGTGGCGGCCGAAGTCGGTTGGAAATGGTAAAGGATAACGACAAAATGGCAAAAAACAGGTTTTCGGACTATAAATTCAGGAACCAGGAAGGAACCAGGAAGGAAGCAGGAAGAGGCCAGAAAGGAGCCAGCAAGATGCTACCGTCACAGTGGCAGATATTAGAATGAATAAATATGAATTGTTTTACATCTTCGTGATGACAATGGTCGCTGTGGCCCTGGCCACCGTCTGTGCCCGGAGCAGGTCTTTGCTCACCACCAGGGCAATGACTTTCAGGTCGATAAGGGAGCCGGTGGAGAAAACACCTTCCATTATCTTTTTATTGAGCTGGGCGTTGATGGAGGCGCGGTTGTGCTCTACGAGGTCGCTGATACGGATGGTGGACCTGCTGCGCAAGGCATGGAGTATCTTTCCGCTGAACAATGTCTTGCCCATATTCAAGGCCAAATCATTGCTTTTCAGGGAGTAATCAAGGTCGGGAATGCTGATGACCTGTGTTGCCGTGTCCAGCCGCGGCGTGCCGACCAGGTACAAGACGCCTTTTTTATCACCCGCGAAATCTACTTTCAGCTCCACCTTGCCGTTTTCCTCCCCGCTCACCTGCACGTTTTTCAGGATCACGGTATGCCCCTCCACCACGAAAGAAGTGTCTTTGACCATCTGGTTGATCAGGTGGTTGATAAAGTCATACCCGTAATGGGCGTTGGTATAGACGGTGATGCCGGCGGGCTTGTCGGCCATTTGCAGCGGCGGCAGGAAGGAAGCAGTGTAGTTGTTCGTGCTGTCGCTGTGCAGCTCCGGGTAACAGGAAATGCCGAGCGTCGCCTGCAGGGTATCCTTATTATAGTTCATCTTCCCCATCCGCACGGCGGAGGGGTTTATTTTGAGATAGCCGTAGCCGCCCATCGGCACCTTTTTGTTGATGCGCTCTGCCAGTGTCTTGGTAGTGCTGCTGAAATCAAGCCCGTTGACGGCGCTGTCCAGCCCGTGGCAAAAGGCATTGGTGGACGAACGTATGCTGTCCATGACCTGCTGCGTGATGTCCATCGAAAACATGGATACCACGCATTTTTCCAGTGCGTTTACCTTCTGGGTCATCGTCTGGATATGCACGGTATAATTGGGCTGGAAGCTCAGCGCGGAGCCGATCAGGATTTCTGTTTTGCGCATGGGCTCCTTGTCAAAGCCACAGCCGCCGCCTATCCAGGGCGTGGTTTGTTTGCCAAAGGCGCAAACGCAACGTTCGCCCGACACCTGGTACACACCGGAGAGGTTTACCAACACCTGGTTGTTGACACAGTTGAAGGTGAAACTGCCGGGCACAAAACGGTATTTATAATGAAAATCGCAGGCAGTACGCAGGTATTGCGGCCAGCCATCGCTGGTGATCTCCCTGGGTATGAGCACAGAGGCTTTGGCCAGTACCGGCCCCATGACTATTTTAATGGGCACATTGATATTGGATTCCGGCAGGGTGGGCAGCGTAGTAACATTGGCAGCTGCGGTCTGCGAAGTCTTTTTGGAGGTAGAACAGGATACCAGGCATACTATCCCTGCCAGGATCAGAGCGTTTTTTAACATGCGATACAGGCTTTCGGTTATTCGGATAAAATTAAGGTTGAAAAGGATAGAGAAAGACGGCCGCGCAAAATATAATGGTAGAGTAGGCTGGGAGCTGAAAACCGGCGGAGAAAAATAAATAACCCAATAAATTTGTTATTTCTCCTTAATCTTCAGTAGTTTGCAAAAAAAAGGGCCTTCCGTGGAAACGGAACGCCTCTAACGATTGCTTGCCATATGAAAAGAGATAATAATCTTTTTTAGCTGCCTAACAGCTTGATTTTGAATGAGCCTCTACGATTGCCTGCTTCAACGATTGCCTGCTGTATGATTAACTCATTTTGATAAAACAAATGTACGCCCAGTTTTATTCAAATTTCAACCAACTTCGGCGGGAAATAATTATCCCAAAGCAGTTGTAATAATGTTAAAACCTTTTCCTGTAGCGGCTTTCCGAATAATTTCGTCATTATGTCCAACCGGTTTTCAGATACCTTATTTCAATTGATACACTCCCTTGAAAAAGCCGAAAAAAGGCATTTCAAGCTCTATATAAAGCGAAGTTCCACCAAGGAAAACCTCAAAATCGTCCAGTTATTCGATGCGATGGACAAATTGGGCGACTACGATGAAAAATTACTGCTCAAAAAGCTGCCGGGTATTGAAAAACCGCAGCTTTCCAATTTAAAAACCCACCTGTACAAACAGCTTCTTGCCAGCCTTCGCCTCCTGAAGAGCACGGAGAGCATCGATTTACAGTTAAATGAGCAGTTCGACTATGCCCATATCCTGTATAAGAAGGGCCTGTTTTCGCAGAGCCTGAAAATACTCGACCGGGTAAAAGACCTGGCGAAAAACCACCAGAAATTCAATTTCCTTATCCAGGTGATAGCCCTGGAAAAGCGGATAGAAACCCTCCATATTACCCGGAGCATGCAAAGCCGGGCCGAGGAGCTTTCGGCGGAGGCGCTGGCGGTGACCAGCAAAATAAGCATGGTGACCCGCCTGTCCAACCTGGCCCTGCGGCTCTATAGCTGGTATATCAAGAATGGCCATGCCCGCAACGAGAAAGACGAAGCCGGGGTAAAACAGTTCCTGAAAGACAACCTGCCCCGCAACGCCGATAAACAAACGGGGTTTTATGAAAAGCTCTACCTCAGCCAGAGCTATGTGTGGTACGCGTTTATCCGCCAGGACTTCCTGATGTATTACCGCTACTCCCAGAAATGGGTAGACCTTTTCGACGCTCAGCCCCTGATGATCAGGGTGGAGACGGGCCACTATATCAAAGGCCAGCACAACCTGCTCAATGCGCATTTCGATTTGCGCAATTACCAGAAATTTGAAATCACCCTGCGCCGCTTTGAAGCGTTTGCAGAAACAGACCGTGTGCGGGAGCACGACAACTTCCGTATCCAGGCCTTTGTGTATATCACCAGCGCCAAGATCAACCAGCATTTTATGCTCGGCACGTTTAAAGAAGGCGTGAAGCAGGTGCCGGCAATCGA